>CAMYMG010000078.1 GCA_947259295.1 uncultured Rhizobiaceae bacterium | reverse complement strand
GCGACACGATCGGCTTTTCCGGCTCGCCGTCGGATTTCGGCTACCGCCGCTTCGTGCTCCACCATGCGCGGCTGGCGGCAGCGGCGGGCGGCGTCGACGCCCTGCTGCTCGGCAGCGAGATGCGCGGCCTGACCACGCTGCGCGACGACACCGGCGCCTTTCCCTTCGTCGAACAGCTTTGCGACCTGGCGGTGGGTGTTCGCTCGATCGTCGGGCCGGCGACGAAGATCACCTATGGCGCCGACTGGAGCGAATATTTCGGCCACCACCCGGCGGATGGCTCGGGCGACGTCTGGTTCCACCTCGACCCGCTCTGGGCTCATCCCGATATCGACGCCGTCGGCATCGACAATTACCTGCCGCTGTCGGACTGGCGCGACGACGACCATGCCGTCGGCAATCCCGACGGCTTTGCCGGGCCTTACGATCCGCAGGGCCTGCGCGCCTCGATTGCCGGTGGCGAGCATTTCGACTGGCACTATCCGACCTTCGCCGCCCGCGCGGCGCGCGAGCGCGTGCCGATCACCGACGGCGCGCATGGCAAGCCATGGGTCTTCCGCCCCAAGGATTTCTGGAACTGGTGGGCAAACCCGCATCACGACCGGCCGGGCGGCGTCGAGGCGGCAACGCCGACCGCATGGGTGCCGATGTCGAAGCCGATCTGGTTCACCGAGATCGGCTGTCCGGCGGTCGACAAGGGGCCGAACCAGCCGAACGCCTTTCCCGACCCGAAATCGGCCGAAAGCGCGCTGCCCTGGTTTTCGAGTGGCGGACGCTCAGACCTCGCGCAGGCGCGCTTCCTCGCGGCGAATGGCTGGTTCTGGGACCCCGAGGCCGAGGATTTCGAGCCCGGTAACAACCCGATCTCGCCGCACTATGGCGGCCGCATGGTCGACTGGTCGCGCGCCTTTGCCTGGGCCTGGGATGCGCGGCCCTATCCGGCCTTCCCGTTGCGCGCCGACCACTGGGCCGACCATGCCAACTGGCATTATGGCCACTGGCTGAACGGCAGGCTTGGCGCGCCGTCGGTCGGCGACCTCCTCAACGCCATCCTCACCGATCACGGCCTGCCGGCCGCCAATGTCGATGGCTGCGACGGCATCGTCGAGGGCTATGTCGTCGACGAGCCGAGTTCGGCGCGCGCCGCGCTTGAGCCGCTGATCGACCTTTTCGGCCTTGCCGTGCTGGAGCGGCCGGGCGGGCTGGAATTCCGCGCCGAGGGCTTTTCGGCGACAGGCGCGATCACGGTGGGGGAGATGGTGTCGGACGGCGAGGCCGCCGTGATCGAGACGGTGCGCACGCCCGACCACCAGCTTCCCGCCGAGGCCGTACTGACGTTTCGTTCCGCATTCGCCGACTACCAGGCGGTGTCGGTGCGCCAAAGGCGCTTCGGCGCGCCGGGCAGCCGCCAGCAGGCGATCGGCTTTCCGGGCGTGCTCGAGGCAGGGCAGGGCCGCGCGCTCGCCGCCGACTGGCTGCGCCGCAAGTGGAGCGACCGCGAGCGCATCTCCTTCTCGCTGCCGCAGCCCTCGGTGGGCATCGAGCCCGGCGCCATCATCCGCGTGCCGGCCTCAGGCAACGGCGCCGACTTCCTGGTCGTCGAGGTCGAGGACGGGCTTGCCCGCAAGGTTACCGCGCGCCAGATCATTCGGGCTGCGCCGACGCCATGGCGCTCGGGCAATCCGGCGCTGGGCACGCTTGCCGCGCCGGTGGTCGGCCAGCCGCTGGCGATCTTTCTCGACCTGCCGTCGAATGCCGCAAGCGACATGCCGCAGGACCGCTTTCGCGTCGCCGCCTGGCAGAAGCCGTGGAAGAGCCAGGCCGTCTATGCCTCGCCCGAGGCGACCGGTTTTGTGCTGCGCACCACGCTTGGCCAGCCGGCGGACATCGGCGCGCTGGTCGAGCCGCTGCCGCCAGGACCGGTCGGCCGCGTCGATCATGGCTCGGCGCTGACCGTCGAGTTCTTCGGCGCAGACGCGGCGAGCGTCAGCCGCAACCAGCTGCTCAACGGCGCCAATGTCGCCGCTCTTCGTTCTACGGCGGGCGGCTTCGAGATCCTGCAGTTCGGGACCGCCGAGGAGATCGCGCCCGACATCTGGCAGCTCACCGACCTGCTGCGCGGCCAGCTCGGCACCGACGACCAGATGGGCGCGGAGGCCGGCGCGCATCTCGTCATCCTCGACGAGGCGGTGGGGCCGGCCGGCCTTGCGCCGGGCGAGGAAGGACTGGTGCTCAACTGGCGCGTCGGCCCTACCGGCGCGGACTTTTCGAGCGCGAGCTTTGTCGCCCTTGCCGAGACCGGCGGGGTGCGCGCGCTGCTGCCGCTTTCGCCGGTGCATCTTCGCGCCACGCCCGACGGCGAGGGCGGCGTCGTGCTCACCTGGATCCGGCGCGGCCGGCTCGACGCCGACAACTGGACGCCGAGCGACATTCCGCTCAGCGAGGAGCGCGAGGAATATTCGGTCGAGATTGCAGGGGCTGGAGGTCCAGCCGTGCGCAGCGTGGTCGTGACGGAGCCCGCCTTTGCCTATCCGGCTGCCCTGATCGCCGCCGATTTCGGCGTGGCTCCGGCCGAGATCGACGTCACGGTCCGCCAGCTCAGCGTCGCCGCCGGCTGGGGCATTCCGGCGACGCGGCGGCTACCGCTTTCCTGAAACGAACGATCAACCCACGAAAGGATTTGAACGATGACCGAGACGAAACCCTGGTACCTGTCGCGCACCATCTGGGCCTCGCTGATCACCATCGCGACTGCCGGCGGTGGCCTGTTCGGCCTGCCGCTCGCCGGCATCGACAATGCCGCGCTGACCGACACGCTGCTGCAGGCGATCACCGCGATCAGCGGCCTGGTGGCGATTTTCGGCCGGCTGGACGCGAAGAGCCGGATCGGGTGAGGGGAAATCTCCCGCAACCATTCATTTCCCGTTCAGCGCGGATGCGCTAGAAGCGTGGCATGAACCTTCGCCGTGCCCTTTCCCGCTCTTTCCTGTCCGCGCTCGTCGCGGCCGCGCTGCTTGCCGTCCACACGGTGCCCGGCATGGCTGCCGATTGCTATGCGATCGGCCAGCAGATCGCAGCGCAGGATGGCGGCACGCTGGCCAAGGCCAGCGAGGCCAACCGCGGCGGCCAGACCGTCTGCGTCATCGTCGTGCTGGTGCCCGGCAAGGACGGCCAGCGGCCGCGGCGGGAAGAGCATGTCGTGCCGGCCAACTGATCGCCGGCTTTCCCATGGCGCCCTGTTTCGCCTATAGCTGAGCCGCTCCAGCAACCAGGATCGTGATTCCATGCGGATACTCGTCGTCGAGGATGCCAAGGACCTGAACCGGCAGATCGTCGATGCGCTCACCGACGCCGGCTATGTCGTCGACACGGCCTTCGACGGCGAGGAAGGGCATTTTCTCGGCGACACCGAGCCCTACGACGCCGTGGTGCTCGACATCGGCCTGCCGCAGATGGACGGCATCAGCGTCGTCGAGCGCTGGCGCCGCGACGGCCGCAAGATGCCGGTGCTTATCCTCACCGCGCGCGACCGCTGGAGCGACAAGGTGGCGGGCATCGACGCCGGCGCCGACGACTATGTGACAAAGCCTTTCCACATCGAGGAAGTTCTGGCGCGGGTGCGGGCGCTGATTCGCCGCGCCGCCGGCCATGCCTCGTCGGAACTGACCTGCGGCCCGGTGCGGCTCGACACCAAGGCCTCCAAGGCCGATGTCGACGGCAAGCCGCTGAAGCTGACCTCGCATGAGTTCCGCCTGCTCGCCTACCTGATGCACCATATGGGCGAGGTGGTGTCGCGCACCGAACTGGTCGAGCATCTCTACGACCAGGATTTCGACCGCGATTCCAACACGATCGAGGTCTTTGTCGGACGCCTGCGCAAGAAGATGGGCATCGACATGATCGAGACCGTGCGCGGCATGGGCTACCGAATGCGCGAACCGGAGGCTTGAGGCGGATACCACCGGACATAGGCCGAGACGTCCGCTGACCATGAATGTCGGCCCGCGTTCGCTCGCCTTCCGCGTCATAGCGTTTTCGACCGGCTGGGCGATCCTGGCGCTGATCGTCATCTCCACCGTCATCTCCACCCTCTATCGCCAGGCCAGCGAGCGCGGCTTCGACAGTCTTCTATCGGCGCATCTCTTCAACCTGATCGGCTCGGTCGGCGTTTCGCCCGGCGGCGAGCTGACCGGCGCGCCCAATCTGGGCGACCTGCGATTTTCCGAGCCTGACTCAGGCTGGTACTGGTCTGTCGAGCCGGCGTCGCCCGGCGTCCAGGGCGAATTGCGTTCGGCCTCGATGACCGGCCCGATCCCGTCGCCGCCGGTTGCCGCCGTTCCCTTCAACAGCGAGTTTCAGCGCGGCTATATGGCCGACGGGCTGGCCGGCGAGGACATTGCGGTCATCGAGAGCGAATTCGTGCTCGACAGCCAGAACCGCGTGGCGCGCTTCCGCGTCATGGGCAACCGCACGCAGCTCGAGGACGAGATATCGAGCTTCGAGCAGCGGCTCTATACCTATTTGTCGATCTTCGGCCTCGGCATGATTGCCATCAACGCCATGGCGATCCTGCTCGGGCTGCGGCCGCTGAACCGCGTGCGCAATGCGCTGGCGATGGTTCGCGAGGGTGCCGCGCAGCGGCTCGACGGCCACTTCCCCGTCGAGATCGAGCCGCTCGCCAACGAGACCAATGCGCTGATCGAGAACAACCGCCGCATTGTCGAGCGCTCGCGCACCCAGGTCGGCAATCTGGCGCATTCGCTGAAGACGCCGCTGGCCGTGCTGATCAACGAGGGCAGGGCGCTGGGCGGCGCCAAGGGCGAGCTGATCGCCGACCAGGCAGCGGCCATGCAGCAGCAGGTCGAGCATTATTTGCGCCGCGCCCGCGTCGCCGCGCAGCGCGACAGCGTCGTCTATCGCACGCCGGTGCAGCCGCTGCTGCAGCGGCTCGTTCGTGTGGTCGAGAAGCTTGGCCGCATGAAGATCGACCTGAAAGCTCCCGACCAGGAGATCGTCTTTGCCGGCGAACGCGAGGATCTCGAGGAGATCGTCGGCAACCTGCTGGAGAACGCGATGAAGTGGGGGGCCGGCAGGGTTGCTGTGTCGCTTTCCGAATCGCCCGCCGAGGAGGGCAAGCCGCCGATGTTTTCCATTGCCATCGAGGATGACGGCCCGGGCATCCCCGAGGACAAGGCGCGCGAGGCGCTGAAGCGCGGTAAGCGGCTCGACGAAACCAAGCCCGGCACGGGTCTCGGGCTGGCGATCGTCGCCGAACTGGTCAACGAATATGGCGGCCGGCTGATGCTGGAACGTTCGGCGCTCGGCGGACTGAAGGCGGTGGTCGAACTGCGCGGCGTTGCATAATCGAACCTTTACCCTTGCCGGGCCAAACTTCGGACAAATATAGGCCCTATCGCATTCCACACACTGCAAAGCATGACAGAGTCGGGACCCGGGTGACCTTATGAAGAACCGAGTGGCGCTAGTCGCCGTGCTCATGGCCCTGGCTGGCTGCTCGACCACCGGCAACGGCGGGCAGAGCTTCTTTGCGCCGAGCAGCGGTTCGACGTCCGGTTCCGGCGACGTCGCGGTCGCAGGAAAGATCATTTCGTCGATGGGCGGCGGGCTGATCGGCGGCACCATCGGGTCGAATCTGAGCGAAGCCGACAAGCGCGCCGCACTGCAGGCCGAATACAGGGCGCTCGAATACACGCCCGCCGGCAACGGCGTCGAGTGGAAGAGTGCAGATGCCGGCCTGAGCGGCGAGGTGACGGCCGCGCAGCCTTACCGCGTCGGCTCGCAGGACTGCCGGCAGTATTCACATTCGGTAACCAGCAACGGCCAGAAGCAGACGGCGCGCGGAACCGCCTGCCGCAACCCCGACGGCAGCTGGACGCCACTGACGTGACGGGCGCGGCCGTGCCGCCCCGCCATGCGCCCGACAATCAGTCGCAGAGGCCGATCATTGGCACGGCGCCCGCCAGGGGCTATTGAGCGTCATGCTGTTCTGGTTCGTAGCCGCCTTGCTTACCGTGGGCGCCAGTCTCGCCGTGCTCCTGCCGCTGACCAGCCGTTCCGCCGGTGCGTCGGCTGCCGATTCCAATGATCTGGAAGTCTACCGCGACCAGCTTGCCGAGCTCGACCGCGATGCCGCGCGCGGACTGATCCAGCCCGCCGAAGCCGAGCAGGCACGCACCGAGATTTCCCGACGCATCCTGCAGGCGGACAGCCAGGCCAAGGGCGGCGCTGCCCAAGCCGCATCGCGGGGCGTCCGCTCCGGACGCTTTGTCGCGACCGCGGCCATCCTGGCCGTGCCGCTGATCAGCTGGGGCGTCTATGCGGGGATCGGATCACCCGGCCTGCCGTCGCAGCCGCTTGCCGAGCGTCTCGCCAAGAACCCGGGCGACAGTTCGGTCGAGGAGCTTGTGGCGCGCGCCGAGGCGCATCTGATAGCCAACCCGTCGGACGGGCGCGGCTGGGACGTGCTGGCGCCGATCTATCTCAGGCTCGGCCGCTACGGCGAGGCGGTGAACGCCTACCGCAACGCCATCAATCTCGACGGGGCCTCGGCGCTGCGCGAAGCCGGCCTCGGCGAGGCGATCGCCGG
>CAMYMG010000077.1 GCA_947259295.1 uncultured Rhizobiaceae bacterium | reverse complement strand
TGTGAGAATATGCGGGCAGCTTGGGAGGCCTGACCCGTGCTTACGATTGACCAAGTGTCATGGCGTTGATCTGTCGGCCCTCCAGGCTGCACCCGGAGGTCTGCGAGACGTGACTTGATAGGAGCCTGAGGGAGTGCCGTCCCGTCACAGTCCTGTCCGCTCGCAGATGGACTTCCGGTTTCACCCGCCTGGAGGACCCATATGCACGATATCACACCCGAGGCCATCGTCATCGGCGTCGATACCCATAAGGACATCCATGTCGCTGTCGTTATCAACGGACTGGGCGCGCGGCTTGCCACCGCATCCTTTCCCGTCACGAACCAGGGCTACCGGCAACTCGCGGCGTGGGGCGCCAGACACGGCGCCGTGCATGCCGTCGGCATCGAGGGAAGCGGGTCCTACGGTGCCGGTCTTGCTCGGGCGCTGACCGCCATGGGCTTGTGCGTCGTTGAGGTCGGTCGGGTCAACCGGCAACTCCGCCGCCGGCACGGCAAGACCGACCCCGTCGATGCCGAGTCCGCCGCGCGTGCCGTGCTCGCTGGCGACGCGGAAGGGCAACCCAAGTCGGGCGATGGTGCCGTCGAGATGATCCGTCATCTCAAGATCGCCCGCGATACCGCTCTCAAGGCCCGGACCCAGGCCATGGTTACGCTCAAGACATTGCTGGTGAATGCGCCACAGCTCCTGCGCGAGCGGTTCATCGGCATCACCGGCAAGATGACGCTCGTCCGTGCAATCGCATCACTGCGTCCGGGAACACCGACCTCGACTACAGCGTCAGCGAAAATGGCACTTCGTGCACTGGCTCATCGATGGCTGATGCTGGATGCCGAAATCAAAGAGCACGAGGCCGTCCTCGAGACGCTGGTGCGTAGACAGGCGCCGACGCTGCTGGAAGCCCCAGGCATATCGACCGGCACCATTGCCGACATGCTCATAGTGTTGGGTGACAATCCCCAACGAATCCGTTCCGAGGCGGCGTTCGCAAAGCTCTGCGGTGTCTGCCCTGTCCCGGCATCGAGCGGCAAGACCAGCCGCCATCGGCTCAACCGCGGCGGCAACCGTCGGGCAAATGCCGCACTGTACCGGGTAGCGCTTGTCCGGATGCGGCATCATCCGCCAACCCGTGAATATATCGAACGCCGAACCGCCGAAGGCAAATCAACTCGCGAAATCCGCCGATGCCTGAAACGCTATATCGCACGGGAGATCTACCAGCATCTCTGCGCCGGCAAGGCGCCGGTGACGGCCTACGTCAAAAACGCTTGACCGACATAGGAGCATCAACGCCATGGTGGAAACGGTGTTCAAGACCATCAAGAACGAGCTGATCTGGCGAACCAGTTTCCAGACCCGAAGAGCTGCGGAATTGGCCCTTGGTCGATACATCGACGGCTTCTACAATCCACGTCGGCGACATTCCGCTCTGGGATACAAATCGCCGACATCATTCGAGGCCGAAATGGCCATCACAGAGTGAAAGCCTCTCCACTAAATCCGGGCAAGTCCACACATCAATGACGGAACAACCCATAGCCTGGTTCGACACCCTGACCGTAGGCGACGTCCCCCGCGTCGGCGGCAAGAGCGCCTCGCTCGGCGAGATGGTGCGCACCCTGAAGGACAAAGGTGTGCGTGTCCCGGACGGGTTCGCCACCACTGCTGACGCCTTCCGAGAGTATGTGGCGTCCAACGGCATCGAGGCAGAGTTGCGGGCGCGCCTCGATGCGCTGAAGACCGGCAAGGCCTCGCTGCACGAGACGGGCGAGGCGATCCGTCGGCGGTTTCTCGACGCCGAATTCCCGGAGCCGATCGCGCAGGCGATCAAGGAGGCGTATCGCGAGCTGTCGCGGCGCGGGGATCAGAGCGAAGTCAGCGTCGCGGTGCGCTCCAGCGCCACCGCCGAGGACCTGCCGCAGGCGAGCTTCGCCGGCCAGCAGGAGAGCTTCCTCAACGTGCGCGGGGAGCGCGCTCTGCTCGATGCCTGCCGGCGCTGCTACGCCTCGCTGTTCACCGACCGCGCGATCAGCTACCGCGAGACCCAGGGCTTTGATCATCTGGAGGTCGCGCTCTCGATCGGCGTCCGGCCGATGGTCCGGTCGGACCTGGCAGGTTCGGGCGTCATGTTCTCCATCGACACCGAGACTGGCTTTCCCGGCGTCGCGGTGATCAGCGCCGCCTGGGGCCTCGGCGAGACCGTGGTCCAGGGCGCCGTCGATCCGGACAAGTACCTGGTGTTCAAGCCCTTGCTCGACGACGGACGCCATACGCCGATCATCGAGAAGACGCTCGGCGCCAAAGAGACCAAGATGATCTACGCGACCGGCGGCAGCACCCGCACCGCGACGGTCGCGACCACCCAGAAGGAGCGGCAGGCCTTCGTTCTCGGTGAGCCGGAAATCATGGAACTCGGCCGCTGGGCCGCGACCATCGAAGACCATTACGGCCGGCCGATGGACATGGAATGGGCCAAGGACGGCGAAACGGGCGAGCTCTACATGGTCCAGGCGCGGCCCGAGACCGTGCAGTCCTCCCGGCAGACCGGCCAGTTCAGAACCTATCGCCTGAAGGAGAAGGGCAAGCCGATCCTCACCGGCTCGGCGATCGGCGAGGCAATCGCCGCCGGCCGGGTCTGCGCCATCCGCAGCGCAGCCGACATCGACCGCTTCCGCGACGGCGCTATCCTGG
>CAMYMG010000076.1 GCA_947259295.1 uncultured Rhizobiaceae bacterium | reverse complement strand
CACCGCTCGGCGCGCGCGGCGTCGGTCCGGGGCGGGCGGCGGGCTACGGCTACCGCATCTCGGAATATCTGGCAGGCGCCAATGCCGAGATCGTCGTGGCGGTGCAGGTCGAGACCGCGGAAGGTATGGAGAATGTCGATGCAATCGCGGCGACCGAGGGCGTCGACGTCGTCTTCGTCGGGCCCGGCGATCTCTCGGTCTCGATCGACGCGGTTGGGCCGGAACATGCCGACCGGCTCACGGGTGCGATCGAGACGATTATCGCCTCAACCCTGGCCCATGGCAAAGCTTCGGGCATCTTCTGCGCAACCCCAGACGCCGCCGGCAAGTGGTCGGAAGCAGGGGCCAGCTTCATCATCCTCGCCAGCGACACGATGTTCCTCGGCGCCGAGGCCGCAGCACGATGCAGTGCGGTTCGGGAGACGGCAAGGCCAGCCAAGTCTCGGCCTGGCCCAACCGGATGATTTTTTAAGCTTAAAACTTTTGCCTTGAAATGCGCCGCGCTTGGGATAGCATTTCGCCGTGTCGCGCCTTCTCCGGCGCCGATCACGGGCGGCACGTCGCGGTCCGGGTACCAGTGCGAAACAGGGTTCAGTCGTTGACGTTCATGCCGCCCCAAGCTTCCGTCGCCAATCCGCGCTTCGCGTTCGACGGAATTCGCGCGCAGATCCGCGACCTCCATACCGAAAGCATCGCCGATCTTGCGATGCGCGCCCGCGAACTCGGCGACGTCATTCCGCTCTGGTACGGCGAAGGCGACATGGTCACCCCGCCCTTCATTCGCGAGGCCGCGAAGGCTGCGCTCGACGAGGGGCAGACATTCTATATTCCCAACATGCACGGCTCCGGCCCTCTGAACGAGGCCTTGGCCGGGTACCAGACCCGGCTGCACGGCAGAGACATTCCCGTCTCGCGCACGACGGTCACGCCAGGCGGCATGCAGGCGCTCTTCATGGCGCTCGAACTTCTGGTCGATACCGGCACCAACGTCGTCTACGTGGCGCCGCAGTGGCCCAACATCCACAATGCCATCCATCTGGTCGGCGGCGAGCCGCGCCCCTTCTCGCTCGACTTCGACGGCGACTGGAAGCTCGATCTCGACGGGCTGTTTGCAGCCTGCGACGCCCGCACGCGCGCCATTTTCCTGTCGACGCCATCCAATCCGACAGGCTGGACGGCGAGCCGCGAGGAGATGCTGGCACTGCTCGAGTTCAGCCGCCGCACCGGCATCTGGATCATCTCGGACGAGGTCTACGGGCGGCTCTATTTCGACGCCCCCGTCGCACCCTCGATCCTTCAGATTGCCGAGGGCGGCGACCGGGTTCTGTCGGTCAACAGCTTCTCCAAGGCCTGGGCGATGACCGGCTGGCGCATCGGCTGGCTGACACATCCATCCGGCGTCGCCGAACATATCGGTGCGATGACGCAATTGATGAACAGCGGTACCTCGGCTCCGGTGCAGGCGGGCGCGACAGCGGCGATCCTTGAAGGCGAGCCGCTGGTCGAGGAAATCCGGCAGCGCATCCGCACGGGACTCGACCTCGCTTACGACGCGCTGGCGCAGATCCCCGGCATGATCCTTCCGACCAAGCCGCGCGGCGGCATGTACGCCTTCTTCGCGGTCGAGGGCGAAACCGATGCGCGCAAGGTCTGCGCCGAGATCCTCGAGAAGGCGCGCGTCGGCCTGGCGCCAGGCTACCTGTTCGGCAGCAAGGCCAACCCTTTTCTGCGCATGTGCGTGTGTCGCGACCGCGGCCAGATCGAGACGGCACTCGGCCGCATGCTCGCAATGAAGAATTGACGCCCCGCAGGGAGCGGGCGCCAAAGAAAGCCGAACGGAAAAAGCACCGTCCGGATCAACAAGAGGGAACGAAAATGAGCTTTACCCGCCGCAACTTCCTGCTTATCGCCGCCGCCGTCGGCATCATTGCCGGCCCGGCTACCGCCTATGCCGCCGACGTGTTGAACGTCGCTTCCTATCCGAACAATCCGCCTTTCGAGTTCAAGGGCGAGAGCGGCAATTTCGAGGGCTTCGAGGTCGATATCGTGACCGAGGCCGCCAAGCGTCTCGGCATGACCGTCAACATCGAAGGCTACGACTTCCAGCCGCTATTTGCAGCGACGAGCTCGGGCCGCGTCGACGTCGCCATTTCGTCGATCACCATCACGCCGGAGCGCCTGGGATCGCAGTCCTTCACGCAGCCTTACTATGATTCAGACATGGGCATCGCGGCCAAGAAGGACGGCGACGTGACGGGCATCTCCGACCTCAAGGGCAAGATCGTGGGCGTGCTTTCGGGTTCGACCGGCGAGAAATATGCGAACGAGAACAAGGAGGCGCAGGGCTTCGCCGAGGTCAAGGGCTACAACAGCCAGCAGGACGTGCTGCTCGACCTTTCCGCCGGCCGCGTCGACGGCGTGGTGAGCGACGTACCGGGCATGGAATATGCCTTCACTAAGATGCAGGGCCTCGCCGTTGTCGAGCGCATCAAGACCGGCGAGCAGTACGGCCTGATGATGACCAAGGACCATCCGCTGCTCGGCAAGGTCAACGACGCTCTGAGCGAAATGAAGAAGGACGGGACGATGCAGGAGATCCACAAGAAGTGGTTCGGTACAGATGCACCGGCCGACTCCTCGACGGCAGCCGAAGCGCCGATGCCCAAGGCCTGATCGCAACGCTACCGTTGCATCCAACCATGCCGGCGCAAGCCGGCATGGTCTTCCTCCGGAGCATTGCGGCGAAAGCCGACGGAATACGGGCCGATCGAGCGCAGGAACAGGCCGACAGCCAAACTCCCCGCCTCGTTCGCAGGACTTAGCGGGGACGTTCCATGACTTTGCTCGACACATTCTTCAACGGCCAGGTCATGCTGTCGGCCTTTCCGTCATTGCTGCGGGGTTTCCTCAACACACTGCTGCTCGGCATTCTAAGCATCGGCATCGGTATTCCGGCCGGCCTCGTCATCAGCCTCGTCCGTCTCTACGCGCCAAAGCCGTTCCGCTGGCTGGCCATCGGCTACATCGACATTTTCCGCGCCATGCCGGTGCTGGTCGTGCTGATCCTGATCTACTACGCGCTGCCCTTCGTCGGCATCCGCTTTTCCTCCTGGGTGTCAGCGACGATGGCGTTCTCGTTCGTCATGTCGGCCTATTCGGCGGAGGTTTTCCGCTCCGGTATCGAGGGCATCCCGCGCGGCCAGTTCGAGGCCGCCCACGCGCTCGGTCTGCCGTTCCTGCTCACCTTGCGCAAGGTAATCCTCCCGCAGGCGATCCGGCTCGTCATTCCGCCGACCACCAGCAACTGCGTGTCGATGTTCAAGGATACGGCTCTTGCCTCGGTGGTTGCGCTGCCGGAACTGCTCAAGGAGGCGAACAACGCACAGGCGCTCTATGCCAACCCCTCACCTCTGATCGGAGCCGCGCTGGTCTATCTCATCTTTCTCTGGCCTATGGTCCGCCTGGTCAGCCTGCTCGAGAAACGCTTCCACACCGAGAAGGCACGCTGACATCCGGGCCGCCCACGAACCCTTTCGAATACGACCATTGCTTTCAAGGAGACTACCGTGAACCAGCATCCGACCCAGCCCGCCCAAGCCACGCCGGCGGCATTCCCGGTGGAGGCCGTACGCGCCATGTTCCCCGCATTGAAGAAGGCCGGGTCGTTCATCTTTCTCGACAATGCCGCCGGAGCGCAGATCCCGCAAAGCGTGCTCGACGCCGTCTGCGATCACCTCGTCGACCACAATGTGCAGCGCGGAGGCCGCTATGGCCGCAGCGTCACGGTCGATCAGTCGGTCGCGACCGCGCGCGAGAGCGTCGCCCTGCTCATCAACGCCTATCGCCCGGAGGAAATCTGCTTCGGCATGAATGCCACCTCGTTCATCCGGCTGGTCAGCCTCGGCATTGCCCAGATGCTCGGCGAGCGCGACGAGATTGTCGTCACCGACATGGACCACGACGCCAACATCGCAACCTGGACGGCACTGGAATCGCAGGGCGCCAAGATCGTCTGGTGGCGCATGCGCGAGGACGGCAATCTGCACGTCGACGACCTGCGCCCGCTTGTCTGCGACCGGACGCGGCTCGTCGCCTGCACGGTGACGGCGCATTCGATCGGCTCCATCGTCGACGTCGCCTCGGTCGCCAGAATCGCGCATGCTGCCGGCGCCGAGGTCTTCCTCGACTCCGTGCACTATGGCCCGCAC
This sequence comes from uncultured Rhizobiaceae bacterium, assembly GCA_947259295.1. Classification (GTDB taxonomy): domain Bacteria; phylum Pseudomonadota; class Alphaproteobacteria; order Rhizobiales; family Rhizobiaceae; genus CAMYMG01. Next base: position 33,598 of record CAMYMG010000076.1, on the reverse strand, counting down.
GGGCTGATCGACGTGCAGGCCTGGGATTGCGACTATCTCGTCTGTTCCGGCTACAAGAATTTTTCGCCTCACATGGGCTTTCTCTGGGGCCGTTTCGACACGCTGAAGCGCCTGCCGACGTTCCGTGAGGACTTCATTCCCGACGAGCCGCCGCACAAGGTCGAGGCCGGCACCTTCATCTACGAGAACGTCGCCGGCATGGACGCCGCCGTTCGCTACCTGGAATCGATCGGCCGCAATTTCGCGCCGTCAAACAACCGCACGCGGCGCGAGAACATCGTTGCCGGCATGGGCGCCATCCGCGACTACGAGACCGTGCTGGCGCGCGAGATGATGAGGGTTCTCAAGGACTGCGGCGCCACCATCTACGGCGTCGCCGATGAGGCGCGCATCAACGAGCGCGTGCCGACCTTCTGCTTCAACATCGGCAGCCTGTCGCCGCAGATGATCGTGGAGGAAATGGCCAAGCGCGACATCGGAATCCGCGACGGCCACATGTACGCGCCACGGCTGATGAAACGGCTGGGACTTTCGATGGACCGAGGCGCCATCCGTGCCTCTCTCGTCCACTACAACACGCTCGACGAGGTTCGCCGCTTCGGCGAGGCACTGCGCGAGATCGTCGCCCGGCACTCCCTGTAGTTGCCAAGGACAAGCGGCGCGGATCGGATGGCCGCGCCGCCACCGACCGGCTATTCCGGCAGGATGCCGGGCTGGTTGCTCGGGAACTTGCCCAGGACCGACGGATCGATGTTCAGGTGTTGAGCCACCATCGGCGCCGGCGTGTGGGTCAGCCAGCTTGAAAGACCGATCTCCTGATATTCGGCGATCTTGAAAACCGCCAGGAACTGCAGTTCGGTCGTGCCGGTGTTCTGGATGACATGACCCTGGCCACGCTTGACGTAGCCGATGTCGCCCGACTTGAAGTCGGCCGTCTGCGCGCGGGGCCCGGCGTCAAACACTGTCATGCGGCCCTCGCCCTTGATCCAGTACTGCCACTCGGCGGCGTTGGGGTGCCAATGCATCTCGCGCACGGCCCCGGGCGCGATGGTTTCCAGCGCAGCGGCAATCGTCTTCGAGACCGTGAAGATCGAACTGTCGGCAAGGCGGAGCGTGCCCGAGCGGTTGCTCTTGATCGGGGTGGACTGGCCAAGGCGGAACGTGAAGGGTTCAGGCGGCAGTCCGGCCGAGGCAACGGCATCCTGGTCGGCGGAAAGCGGACCCGGCTCCTTGCCCTGGAAGATCCACAGATCGTGAAGCGGGATCGATTTGAACGTATCGGCAGGCACGCCGAAGTTGAGCGCCAGGATGTCGGGCGGGGTGTGGGCGATCCAGTCAGTCAGGAGAAGCGTGTTGTACTCCGACTGCTTGCCTTCGTCGAAGACGATGACGAATTCGCAGCCGTCGGGACCCAGTCCCTGCAAAGAATGCGGATAGCCGGCCGAGAAATACCAGAGGTCGCCCTCGCCGACATCCTGGACGTAGGCGCGGCCCTTTGGGTCGAGCACGGTGACACGGCAGCGGCCGTTGGTCATGATCGCCCACTCGGCGGCCAGATGCCAGTGCATCTCCCGGATACCGCCGGGGCCAAGGCGCATGTTGACGCCGGAAACCGCATCCGAAATCGCAAAATCATCCTGCGTCACCTGACGCGCCCAGCCGCCATCCTGGATGCGTTTGGACGCGGTGTTGAAGGACGACCAGAACTGCGGCATGCCGCCGACATCGGTTGGCGGCGGACTGACGCGCGAAGGGAACTGGTCGTAGAGTACCTCGTTCTTGGGCCCCGGGTCCGACAGGCCGGCCGGATTGGCGTTGATGGCGCCCTCGGCAGGCTCATCAGGATTGCCGAATGACGCGGCGCGCGCTCCTGTTGCCAACGCGGCGCCACCGACGGCGCCAAGTGCCAGAATATCGCGCCGCGAAATCTTTTCCATGGAATGGCTCTCCTGTGATGGTCCGTTGGGCAGCCCGGGACGTCGCTCGATCGCACATCGGGTCGGAGTTCGCACGGGAGGGATGCGATTTCTCCGGTGGTGCCGTGCATGCCGAGGGGGAGGCGGCATGATGTGGTTCGATGTGGGACCAGCAATGCGTCCCGGGCCAGTCGAACAATCGCTCAAGACGGGTTCGGGTTCTTTCGAGAACGCCGCGAAGTTTGCGGTATTGCCTTGCCGGGGCGAAGGGCACCGATAGGTGGCCTGGAAAGCGAACGCACGCTCGTCAACAGAACGGATCCCTGCCTTGCACCCAAAAGAACCGACCGGTGGCGTCCGCACCCTGGCAGGCTTCACTATCATGTGTCTCGGCATGTTCATGGCGATACTCGACATCCAGATCGTCGCCACCTCATTGCCCACGATCCAGCAGGCGGTCGGCATCGCGCCCGACCGGGATAAGCTGGGTCCAGACCGCCTATCTCATCGCAGAAGTCGTCGCGATTCCGTTGACTGGCTTCCTGACCGCCCTGCTAGGCATGAGACGCCTGTTCAGTTCAGCGGTCCTGGTGTTTTCCGCGGCCTCCCTCGGCTGTGCAGCAAGCACCGGATTTGCCGAGCTGGTCGCCTGGCGCGTCGTCCAGGGCTTCTCGGGCGGCATGCTCATTCCGGCCGTGTTCGCTTCGGTCTTCCTGTTCTTTCCTTCGAGGCTGCAGGGCGCAGCAACCACGATTGCCGGCGTGCTCGCAGTGCTCGCGCCGACGGTTGGACCGATCGCCGGCGGCTGGATCACCCAGACCTATTCATGGCACTGGCTGTTTCTCGTCAATGTCGCCCCCGGTGTGATCGCCGGCGTCTGCGGCCTGATGCTTCTGCCGCGCGAGCAATCCGATCGTTTGATCTGGAAGCGCTTCGACCCGGTCTCCCTGCTGTTGCTCGCAATCGGCTTGGCGTCTTTGGAAATCGCGTTGAAGGAGGCGCCGCATCGCGGTTGGCTCTCGCCGGTCGTTGTCGGGCTCATGGCCGGCACGATCGTTGCCGGTGTCGTTTTCGTTCGGCGCTCCGTCCAGGCCGATCGGCCCCTTGTCGACATCAACTTGTTTGCCAACCGGGACTTTGCGCTGGCATCGCTGCTGAGTTTCGTACTCGGCATCGGACTTTATGGCTCTGTCGATCTGATGCCTGTCTTCCTCGCCTATGTGCGCGGCCATGGCGCGCTCGAGATCGGCCAGATCATGCTCGTAACCGGGGTCGCACAGTTGCTGACGGCGCCGGTTGCCGTTGCGCTGGAGCGGAGGCTCGACGGTCGAGTACTCACCGCCTTCGGGTTCACGCTGTTTGCGGTCGGCCTTGGCCTCAGCGCCCGCCAGACCATTGACAGCGATTTTGCCGAGATGTTCTGGCCGCAAGCGCTTAGAGGCGTGGCCATCATCTTCTGCCTGCTGCCACCGACGAGACTCGCTCTCGGCAGCATTCCACCGGAGCGCGTTCCCGACGCGAGTGCGTTGTTCAACCTGATGCGCAATCTGGGTGGGGCGATCGGGTTGGCCGCCATCGACACGATCATCTACGGGCTCTCGGCCGCCCATGGCGCGGCCATAATTTCCCGGCTCAAGGCTGGAGATGTTGCGACAGCGATAGCGATCGGAATCCCCCGAGACGCCATGGAAGCTGGCACTGCCGCGCTTAACGATCCATCCGTCCGGGAGCTGCTTGCGCCGCTTGTCCAGAAGGCAGCGATGGCCGAGACCATCAATATCGCCTGGGCGGCGATGGCCGCACTGTCATTCGTGGCGATCGCGGTCCTGCCCTTCGTCCGCCCCGGCAAAGCTCTGGCTTAGTAGCTCGTTCCTGCAGCACGCTTTCCGAACACGGATGGGTTCGTTCTGGAAAGAAACGCCGCTTGCCCTGCGGCATGCTGACTGGAACCGGCGAGAACGCCGTAAGCAGAGGCGCGGACCGGTCGCACGGCCCCTCAACCACGGAAGCTCTCCAATGAACGACAGTTTCAATCCCCGAGAGATCGTCCAGGCCATGGTCGATCTCGGTGCCGCCAAGGCGGCGCATCGCGTCCCGGACCTTCTGATCCGCGGCATGTTCTCGGGTGCGCTGCTCGCCTTCGCAACAAGCCTGGCGCTGGATGGGGCCTTTCAGACGAATGTGCCGCTGGTAGGGGCGCTCATTTTCCCGGTCGGTTTCGCGATGATCGTGATCCTGGGTCTGGAGCTCCTGACCGGCAATTTCGGCCTCGTGCCGCTCGCCGTCATGGCGCGCCGTGCCAGCTTCGGCTCGATGCTGGCCAACTGGTGCTGGGTGTTCGCTGGCAACATGCTCGGCTCATTGCTTTTCGCGGGCCTTTTCTATGTCGTTCTCACAGATGTCGGGAATGCGGCTGCAGGCGCCCTGGGTGATCATATCCGAGCCCTCGCCGAGGCCAAGACGATCGCATACGAACCCTACGGCTACGAAGGCCTCGTGACCGCGTTCGTGAAGGCGATGCTGTGCAACTGGATGGTATGTCTGGGCGTGGTCATGGGCTTAAGCTCAACATCGGTACCCGGAAAGATCATCGGCTGCTGGCTGCCGATATTCGCGTTCTTCGCGCTCGGTTTCGAGCACTGCGTCGTCAACATGTTCGCCATTCCCATGGGAATGATGCTGGGCGCGAAAATCACCATCGCCGACTGGTGGTACTGGAACCAGATTCCGGTCACCCTGGGAAACATCGTCGGTGGGTTTCTCTTCACCGGCCTGCCCCTTTACTGGATCTACCGCAAAGAACGGGACGCCGAACGACAGGCGCCAGCGGCGAAAGTGTCGTTCGGCCCAGCGGAGTGACTTCTGTTCAGCCGGCGAGGTCTGCGCCCCCAGCATAGACCCGTCATTGGCAGCTTGGCTTAAGGGCAATAGTGGGCCCGCCCGTCACGGCCGATATAGGTGCCGGTGTAGGGGTTGTAGGACGGGTGAATATCCTCGCAATAACCGACCGAGTAATTGTAGTCGTACGCGTCATCATCGTCCAAATAGGGGGAAAGCAGCAGGCCGTATCCGCCATAGCCTCCGCGGTAGTGGCCGCCGTGATGACCGTGATGGAAACCACCGTCGTAGCCGCCTCCATGGCCATCTCCCATGAAGGGAATACCGCCAAAGCCGTGGCCACCGCCGAATCCGTGGCCGCCGCCGTCGTGATGGCCGAACCCATGACCGCCAAATCCGCCGCCGCCATGGTGACCGGCCAGCGATGGCGATACCGAACCAGCAGCCAGCATTACGCCCAAGACAGTCGTTATCAGCATTGACCTTGAGAGTTTCATTGCACTCGCTCCTTTAAACCGGGCCGCCAGACATTCTGGATGCCAAGGTCAACATAGGAGCGGAGGGCGTCGACCCATATAATACAGGCGTTTGCGGCGGACATGCTCTCGGACGACCCGGCCATTCGAAAGGCTGGCGAGAGGTGACTAGCGGTACGAAAATTTCCTATGCGGAAGCTGCCGGGCTCCCGGAATCGCCGTGCGGGACATGATGTGGCTGCTCATGCGGGCGCGCGCCAATCTCGCCCTCCTCGCGGTGCGCAATCCTGACAGCTGACGCTGGCTCAGCCGGTTGGCCGCCGGCGCGTCAGCAGAACTGCCACGGCGGCAACGATCAAGATCGCCCCCAGCACATAGAAGGTGTCTGAAAAGGCCAGGATGAGCGATTGCTGGCCGACGAGCTTGCCAAGCAGGATTTCCGCCTGATGACGCGCCATCGCGACATCGCCTGCGCCGTGGGCCAGGAAGTAGTTCTGCATGCTGGCCAGAAACTGCTCGACCGTGTTGCCGTAGGGCGTGACCGACTGGCCGATGATGTTGGAATGGAACTCTTCGCGCCTGGTGATGATGGTGGCGAGTGTCGCAGTTCCCACGGCGCCACCCAGGCTGCGCAGCATGTTGAACACGCCCGAAGCGGCCGCCGACATTTCCTTCGGAATATTCGCCATGGCGATACCCACGAGCGGCGCAATGACGACGGCCTGGCCGATCGCGCGAACGATGTTCGTCATGATCAGCTGGTCGCCGCTGATGTCCAGGCTAAGATGCGTGTTCATGAAGCAGCTGGCGGCGAAGATCGCGAGCCCGGTGCAAACGACAAGGCGCGGGTCGAAATGCTTCTGCAGCAGCGGTACGAGCGGGATGATGAGAAGCTGCGGCAGCCCCACCCAGGCCAGCACGTTGCCGATCTGCTCCGAATTGTAGCCCTGCACCTGGCTCAGATAGGCTGGCAGGACATACACCGAGCCGAACAGCGCAAAACCCACGATGACGTTGGCGAAGGTGCCCAGCGCGAAATTGCGGCCGGTCAGCAGTCTGAGCTGGACTGCCGGCTTCTCCACCTTGAGTTCGATAATGATGAAAATGGTTAGCGCGACCGCAGCGACGATCGACAGATGGACGATGTGGGGAGAGCCGAACCAGTCATCCTGGTTGCCTTCGTCGAGAACGGTCTGCAGCGACGCCAGGCCGACCGCCATGAAGCCGATCCCTAGCCAGTCGCCCTCGCGCAGCAGGGCGAGATTCATCTTGCTGCTCTCGAGCGTAGGAATGAGAAGAGCGAACATCACGGCGCCGGGTATCAGGTTGACGAAGAAGATGTACTGCCAGCCGTAGTGTTCGGTCAGGAAGCCGCCGATGGTGGGTCCGATCGACGGCCCGAAGGTCGCCGTCAGCGCAAAGGCCGCGAGACCGGCCGGCTGCTGATGCCGTGGCAGCGTGGTCAGGACCCGCGTAAACGCCATCGGGATCATGACGCCGGCCGTGAACCCCTGCAGCCCGCGCAGTATGATCATCTCGGTGAGGTTCGTGGCGAAGGCGCAGCCGACGGAGAAAACAAGAAACAGGCCGAGGTTGCCAAGCAGGAACCGGCGGAACGAGAAGACCCGGCTCAGATAGTCGGTCAGCGGGATCATGATGATCTCGCCGATCAGGTAGGATGTCGAGATCCAGGTGCCGTTCTCGATGCCGGTGCCGATGCCGCCTTCGATCTCGGGCAGGGATGAATTGGTGATCTGGATGTCGAGGACGGCGATCAGCGCTCCGAGCATGCATCCGAAGACCGACACCCACTGCCGCAGGGTCGCACCTTCCCGCTGCCCTCCAGCCGTGGCATCCGTCGCCGTCATCGCGCGGACCGCCGGTTATTTGCCGTTGGCGGCGTTGCCGTCGGGATCGCGTCCGATCCGGATGGTGGTGGTCACCGACATGCCAGGGAGGAGACGACCGGCCAGCGGATCGGTTCTGTCGATGATGATCTTTACCGGGATGCGCTGAACAATCTTGGTGAAGTTGCCGGTCGCGTTGTCTGGCGGCAATAGCGCGAACTCCTGACCGCTCGCAGGCGCGATGCTGTCGACGGTGCCTCGCACGCTGGTGCCGGCGAACGTATCGACTTCGATGCTGACCGGCTGGCCGGGATGGACATCGGCCAACTGTGTCTCCTTGTAGTTGGCGACGACATAGGTTGCCGCTAGCGGCACCACGGCCAGCAATTGCTGGCCCGGCTGCACGTAAAGTCCCTGCCGGATCGTTCGCTCGCCGACCACGCCGTCCACCGGTGCCCGCAGCACCGTGTAACCGAGATTGAGTTCGGCCTGCGCCAGCGCCGCGCGATTGTGGTCGAGCGTGGCATTCGCTTCCGAGAGTTGCGCGTTGAGCGTATCGACCTCTTTTTTTACCGCCTCGAGCGCGGCCTCGTCCTTGCCGACGATGGCCTTGGCGGAGCCCGCCTGCGAGGTCGCCTGCTGGGCGTTCTCCACCGTGCCGTATCCGCTCTTCGCCAGGGCGCCGAAGCGTTGGTCGTTCTGTTCTGCAAAGACTTCGGCCGCCTTATCGGCGTTGACTGTAGCGCTCGCCTCGTCGATCAACGCCCGCTGCTCACTGAGCTGGGCCGTGATGCTGGCGATGCTTGCCTCGGCCACGGCAACGTCGGCCTTCGCCTGGTCGACGGCTGCCTGATAGTCGCGCTGATCTATCACGGCCAGTACATCGCCTGCCTTGACCGGCTGGTTGTCGTCGACCGATACGGTCTTGATGTAGCCGGCGACCTGAGGGGCAATGGCAACCACGTCCGCCTGCACATAAGCGTCGTCGGTCGACTCCTCGAAACGCCAGACCGTCCAATACAGCCAACCCACATAGAGCATCGCGCCGATGGCGACGATGCCGAGGCCGCCGTAGACCAGAGATCGCCAGCCAATTTTCCGGCCGGCTGAAGCGGGCGCCCCGGCAGCTTCCGATTGACTCTTCTCAGCCTTCAGAACGGCAGGATGAACGATCACGTTCATGGCCTCGATCTCCCCAATGGAAATATTCCGAGGCACTATCTTGCCGCATCCGTGCGAAGTGTCTTTCCAAACCGCACTCGGTGTGGCCTCCGGATTTCTCCGCCGAAGGGCCGAGGGATATTCCTCAGCGAAACCAGCCGGTTGCGTCGGGCGAAGGCGCAACGGGTCGAACGAATTGCCGGAAGCGGCCGTTACTGATCGCGCAACCTCGCCACCTCCTTGGCGGTGACGTGCGATGGCTCCGCCCCGAAGCGGGCGGTGACGTAATTGGCGACAGCTGCAATCTCGGCGTCGCTATAGGCCGAGCCGAATGAAGGCATGTAGGCGGGTACGGTCGAAGGCGTTCCAGTGCCGTGCAGGATCATCATCACGACGTTGTTCGCCGTGACGTCGTTGACGGCGCGGTCGCCGGCAAGTTCCGCCAGGTCGACCACCGCACCCTTGCCGGACCAGGCATGGCAGCTGGCACAGGCGGATGAGAAGATATGCTTGCCCAGGCCATCGCCGGACGGCCCTTCAGCCGGCGATGGCGAGGCGAATGCTGTAGCCACCGCCTCCTCGCCGGTAACCACCGGCGGGATGGTCTTCAGATACGCCACCATGGCCGCGATATCTCCGGGCGTCATCTTGCTGAGGCTCAGCTCCACGGCCTGGCCCATCGGACCCGAAGCCGTGCCGTGACCGGCGGCGTGGCCCGTGGCGAGATAGTCGGCCAGTGCCTCGTCCGTCCACGCGCCGACGCCGCTTTGCGGGTCTGTGGTGATGTTGTAGGCATTCCACCCTTCAGCGACGCCGCCCGCGAACTTGCTGCGCTGGTCCATCGCCTGCATCAGGTTGCGGGGCGTATGGCACTCGCCGCAATGCGCTGCGGCTTCCGCCAGATAGGCGCCGCGGTTCCATTCAGGGCTGCGCTCCGGAACCGGGCGGAATCGCTCGTTGCTGTTGAAGAAGGCGCTCCATATTGCCATCAGCCAGCGCTGGTTGAAGGGGAACACGAATGTGTTTGGGAGGTTTTCCTGGCGCACCGGCGAGAGCGAAGCCAGGTAGCGCCTTATCAACAGCACATCGGCGTCGGCCAGCAGCGTGTAGGACGCATAGGGAAATGCCGGATAGAGCCTCGACCCGTCCTCGGCGATCCCCTCGTGCATGGCGCGCAGAAATTGTGCGTCGGTCCATGACCCGATGCCCGTCTCCGTGTCGGGCGTGATGTTTGGCGTGTAGATCGTGCCGAAGGGCAGCTTGAAGGGGAACCCGCCGGCGTAGGGTTTGCCACCGGGGGCTGTGTGGCAGGCCGCGCAATCAGCCGCTTCCGTGAGATATTTTCCCTTCGTAAGATCGTCGGCACTGGCAAGCTCCGCCGGTACGCCGACCGGCGAGGCACCCGTGTATTCCTGCAGCGCGACCGAGCTTCCGCCGGCGAAGGCCAGCGGCCCCGGCTGGAACAACATTCGGCCGACCCAAGCCGCGGCGACAGCGACGACCATCACAGCAATCAGCGAAACCACGTAATGGCGCCGGAACCAGCTCATGCGTGATCTCCACGTGCCAGGAGCGTCGGCACGATCGGCAGCTTGGTGATCGCCACACCGGTCGCAGCCGACACGGCATTGGCGACGGCAGGCTGCACAAGGACGGTCCCGGCTTCGCCGATTCCTCCCGGCGATTCTTCATTGCGCACAAGATGCACCTCGATCTGGGGCGTTTCGTTGATCCTCAGCATCCGGTAGTCGTGGTAATTGCTCTGCTGTACGCGCCCTTGGGCAACCGTGATGTCCCCCCACAGGGCGGCCGTAAGCCCGAAGACCATGCCGCCCTGGATCTGGGCCACGACATTGTCGGGATCGACCGCGGTCCCGCAGTCGACGGCGCAGATCAGCCGTTTCACCTGCACACCGCCCTGTTTGTCGACTGCGACCTCGGCGACGGTCGACAGGTAACTGCCGAATACCAGCCCCAGACTGACACCGCGCCCGGAGCCTTCGGCCAGTGGCGTGCCCCAGCCGGCCTTTTCGGCCGCTAGATCGAGAACCGCTCTCGCACGAACCTGCTTGCCGATGATCGACCGCCGGAAGTCGACCGGGTCCATGCCGCTCTCCCGTGCCAGCTGGTCGACGAAGCTCTCAATCGAGAAGACGTTCACGTTCGGACCGACTCCGCGCCAGAAGCAGGTCTGGAAGCCGGGCAGCTCATGTCTGACATATTCGACGCGGAAGTTGGGGAAGTCATAGGGAGTCTCAGCGGCTCCGTCGATCGCGTCGACATCGATGCCGTTGGCAAAGGCAGGCGGCAGCCAGCGCGCGATGATTGCCGGGCCCACGATCTTGTGGCTCCAGGCGACAGGCTTGCCGTTTTCCAGCCGCGCCGACAGTCTCGTACCGTAGATCGACCGGTACATGGCGTTCTGGATATCCTCTTCGCGGGTCCAGAATATCTTGACCGGCCCCTCGACCTGTCGGGCTATGCGCACTGCCTTGCGGATGCTGTCGATTTCGAGACGCCGCCCAAAACCGCCGCCGATCAGATGGTTGTGGATCAGGATCTGGTCGGGCCTCAGCCCAGACTCCTCGGCCGCGGCGCTCTGCGCCTTCGTCATCACCTGCGTGCCTACCCAGATCTCGCAGAGGCTGTCCGTCAGGTGGACCGTGCAGTTCATCGGTTCCATCGGCGCATGCGCGAGCATCGGCAGATCGTATCTGGTGGATATGACGTCATCGCCCTTCAGCGCGCCGATTGCATCGCCTTCGTTCTTGGCGACGACACCTTCTCCCTCGGCCGCATCGTCGAGACCGGCGCGCAGCAGTTCGGTTGTCAGCCCGGAAAATTCACCGTCGTCCCAGCCGATGTCGAGTGCTGCCAGGCCTTGCTGGGCGGCCCAGCTGTTGTCCGCAACGACCGCGACCAGATCGTCGAGATTGATGATCTGGCGGACGCCCCCAACCGCACGCGCCGCGGCCTCATCGATCGAAGCGACCTTGCCGCCCGGAACGGGTGACGAAGCGAGCGTGGCGAAGCTCAGTCCTTCCGGCATCGCGTCGATGCCGTATTTCAGGCTGCCGTTGACCTTGCCGGGAGTGTCGAGGCGGCGTTGCGTCTTGCCGATCAGCCGGTAGTCCGAAGGTTGTTTCAGGGCCACCGTCGCGGGCGGTGTTTCCCGCCCCGCCGCGACGGCGAGTTCGCCATAGAGCGCCGAACGGCCGCTCGCCGCATGGACAACCTTGCCGACATCCGTGCTGCAGGTCGACGCATCGACGCCCCACTGCTGCGCGGCGGCTGCGATGAGCATTGCCCGCGCCGTCGCACCGGCCGTGCGGAGCGGTACCCAGAAAGCCCTTACCGAGGTCGAACCCCCGGTCGCCTGGATCTGGAAGATCGGGTTACCGTAGAGCGCATCGCTCGGCGGGGCCGCCTTGAGCCGTAGGGTCTCCATGTCGAGATCGAGTTCTTCGGCAATCAGCATGGTGAGGGCAGTGTAGATGCCCTGCCCCATCTCGACCTGCGGCATGATCAGCGTCGTCGCGCCGCTGCTGTCGATGCGGATGAAGGCATCCGGCGCAAACACGCCCTCGCTTACCTCCTGCGCCGAGGCGACACGGCTCGTTGCAAAATGAACGCCAAGCAGAAGCGCGCCACCGAGGCCGGCGCGCAGCACGTCCCTGCGGGACAAGGCCAACATTTGCTCAGGCATTCTTTGCGGCCTCCTTGATACCCTCGCGGATGCGTACATAGGTGCCACAGCGGCAGATGTTGCCTGCCATGGCAGCGTCGATGTCGGCATCGCTCGGGCTCGGATTGGCCGCCAGCAAGGCCGCCGCCGACATGATCTGGCCGGACTGGCAATAGCCGCATTGGACGACCTCGATATCGAGCCATGCCTTCTGGATGCGCGCGCCTTCCGGCGTATCGCCCACGCCTTCAATGGTGGTGACCTTGCGCTCGCCGACGTCGCCCACCGGCAACTGACAGGATCGCAGCGCCTCACCGTCAACATGCACCGTGCAGGCGCCGCATTGCGCGATGCCGCAGCCGAATTTCGTGCCGGTGAGCCCGACAACGTCGCGCAGCGCCCAAAGGAGGGGCGTGTCGGGGTCGACGTCGATCTGGTGGGATGCGTTGTTGATGGTCAGCGTCAGCAATGTCCTATCCTCTGCGCGCAGTCGGGACGGCATGCTTCAGAGGACAATGGCGGGGCCTGTTTGACAATTGATACAGATGTTTGCCGAGCCCATACGCCGGTATGTGGTTCTGTGCGGATGCCGTTGCGAACGAAACAGAAACGATGCTTCATGGGGCATGAACATCGCAGCCCGTGATTCGACCCTCCAGCCGGCCTATCTGGCCAAGCTAAACGAGCAGCAACGCGCTGCCGTGAAACATGGCGATGGCGCGGTCGCCCGCCCCCTGCTGGTGATCGCCGGCGCCGGCTCGGGCAAGACCAACACGCTCGCCCATCGGGTCGCCCATCTCGTCGTCAAGGGCGCCGATCCGCGCCGCATCCTGCTGATGACGTTCTCGCGCCGAGCCGCGTCCGAGATGACCCGGCGGGTCGAGCGGATCGTCGGCGAGGTGCTTGGACGCGATGCCGCCGTGATCACCGACGCACTGACATGGGCCGGCACGTTCCACGGCATCGGCGCCCGGCTGCTGCGCGACTACGCGCTGGAGATCGGGCTCGACACCGCCTTCACCATCCACGACCGCGAGGATTCGGCCGACCTGATGAACCTCGTGCGTCACGGACTCGGCTTCTCGAGCACGGAGAGCCGCTTCCCGGCCAAGGGTACCTGCCTCGCCATCTATTCGCGTGCCGTCAACGCACAGGCACCACTCGGCGAGATCCTCGGTTCCGCTTTCCCTTGGTGCTCGGGCTGGCACGACGAGCTGCGGCAGCTTTTTGCTGCCTATGTCGAGGCCAAGCAGGCGCAGAACGTTCTCGATTACGACGATTTGCTGCTCTACTGGGCGCAGATGGCAGCCGAACCGGCGATCGCCGAGCATCTCGCCTCCCGCTTCGACCATATTCTGGTCGACGAATACCAGGACACCAACCGGCTTCAGGCGTCGATCCTGACCGCGCTGAAGCCGGACGGGACCGGCCTGACGGTGGTCGGCGACGACGCACAGTCAATCTACTCGTTCCGCGCGGCCGAGGTGCGCAACATCCTCGACTTCCCGACGCTCTTTGCACCCGAGGCCGAAGTGGTCATGCTGGAGCGCAACTACCGGTCCACCCAGACCATCCTGGCCGCCGCCAATGCGGTGATCGGCGAGGCCTCGGAGCGCTTCACCAAGAACCTCTGGTCGGAGCGGGAATCGGGCGAGCGCCCGCGGCTTGTGTCAGTGCGCGACGAGGCCGACCAGGCAAACTACGTATGCGAGCATATCCTTGCCGAGCGCGAGGCCGGCACGGCGCTGAAATCGCAGGCCGTGCTGTTTCGCGCCTCGCATCACAGCGGCCCGCTGGAAATCGAGCTGACGCGCCGCAACATCCCCTTCGTCAAGTTCGGCGGCCTGAAATTCCTCGACGCCGCGCATGTCAAGGACGTGTTGGCCGTGCTGCGCTTCGCCGAGAACCCGCGCGATCGCGTCGCCGGCTTCCGCGTGCTGCAGCTGCTTCCGGGCATTGGTCCCTCGGCCGCCAATGCCGTCGTCGAAAGCATGACCACGGCGCTCGACCACGAGATGGGGCTGGCCGCCTACCGGCCGCCGCAACGCGCGGCCGCCGACTGGCCGGCTTTCGTCGAACTCTATGCCGGGCTGCGCGGCGGTGCGGGGAAATGGCCCGCCGACCTGGAACGCGTGCGGCTCTGGTACGAGCCGCATCTCGAGCGGATCCACGAGGACGCGACGACCAGGCGCGCCGACCTGCTTCAGCTCGAGCAGATCGCTAGCGGCTACGCTTCGCGCGAGCGTTTTCTGACCGAACTGACCCTCGATCCGCCGGATGCGACGAGCGACCAGGCCGGGCCGCCGCATCTCGACGAGGATTATGTGATCCTGTCGACAATCCATTCGGCCAAGGGTCAGGAATGGAAGAACGTCTTCGTGCTCAATGCCGTCGACGGCTGCATTCCGGTGGATCTCAGCGTCGGCAGCACGGAGGAGATCGACGAGGAACGCCGGCTGCTCTATGTCGCCATGACGCGCGCGAAGGACAGCCTGCATCTCGTGACGCCGCAGCGCTTCTACGTGCATGGCCAGGCGGCGCGCGGCGACCGACATGTCTATGCATCGCGGACCCGCTTCATCCCGGCAGCCATCCTTGGGGGTTTCCAGCAGACTTCCTGGGCGCCTGCACCGAAACCCGGCGAGACGCCGCGCCAGCCGCAGGTGCGCATCGACCTCGGCGCCCGCATGCGCGGCATGTGGAAATAGCTGCGCGGCGGGCACAGCCGCCGCGCAGCGAGATCCAACTCTCAGGGGCGCCCACCCAGTGCCCTGAGCCAGGGCGTGACGTGGAAGGCGCTCATCAGCAGATACATGAGAGCCATGCCGTTCACCGGCAGGAAGGCCGCCGCCGAACACATCACCGACGCCGGGTCGCCACCGATGCTGCTCAGCAGTGCCATGGCGGCGAAGGTGGGCGAAGCGGCGAAGGAAAGCCACTCCGCAGCGCCACGACGGGCGGCCTGACGCTCACCCTCGCTGCCGGCGTTTTCGCCGCAACAGAGATGGCTCATTGTTGCGCGCCTTCGCTCGCCCTGCGCATGGCCGCCTCGCCGGCATCCGAAACTTCGACCCAACGCTGGTCCGGCGCGGCGCCTGGCTCGTAGCTGTCGTGCCAGTTCCACCATTTGTAGGGAGCGGTCTGCGGGTAGCCCTCCGGCGAGTCTTCCCAGCTCTCCTGGCGGCCGAGCGGTGTGATGTCGAGGTAGCTCCACACCGTACCCAACGCCTCGTCGCCGCGATTGTTGATGAAGTGGGTGCGGAAGATCCGATCGCCGTCGCGGATGAAAACGTTGTGGCCGTGCCATTCGTCTACACCGAAATCGGCATCGAATCCGTCGGTGATGCTGTACCAGGGAATGTTCCAGCCCATCCGCGCCTTCAGTCGCTCGATGTCGGCAGAGGGAGCACGCGAAACATAGGCCAAGGTCGTATCGCGGGCGTTGAGATGGGCCAAGTGGCTGACCTGGTCGGCGACAAGCGAGCAGCCGCGGCAGGCCTGATCGGGCCAGCCGAAGACGCCCGGCTCGAAGAAGGCCCGGTAGACGATCAGTTGGCGACGGCCCTCGAAGAGGTCCAACAGACTGACCTTGCCGGCGGGACCTTCGAAGACATAGTCCTTGTCGACCGCCATCCAAGGCATCCGGCGGCGCTCAGCGGCAAGTGCGTCGCCGGCTCTCATATGCGCCTTCTCCTTGACGAGCAGTTGCTCCCAGGCGTCCTGCCAATCTGCTTTTGATAGGACGTCCGGCCCATTTCGTGTGCGGCCGCCGGCTTTCTGTCCGTTACTGACTGATGTAATCATGGTCTTGAATCTCCTTGTCTCGCGGGAGCACGATCGCACTGCGCATCGCTGCCGGGGGCAAACTGCCACCGGTACGCCGGCTGGTGAGAGTAACAAGTGTGACGGGATTGCCATGGACTCGCTGATCAACGCGGCGGCACGTTCTCTTGCACTTGGCGACCCCCTGATGGCGCTGAAGCGGGTGGCGCTGCGCGAGGATGCACCCGCACTCGCCCTGCGCGGCATCGCCATGGCACAGATCGGCGATCTTCCCCGTGCCAAGGATCTATTGAAACGCGCCGCTCGTGCCTTCGGGAAGAAGGAAGCCGTCGCCCGTTCGCGCTGCGTGGTTGCCGAGGCGGAAATCGCGCTGGTCTCACGCGACCTCACCTGGCCCGTCAAGGCGCTGGACACGGCTCGGGTCACGCTCGAGAAGCGGGGCGACCGCGCAAACGCCGCGCATGCCGGGTGCCTGATCGCCAGGCGGCTTCTGCTCATCGGCCGTCTCGGGGAAGCCGAGCGCGTACTTGCCGGCATCGATCCCGCCTTGTTGCCGCCTGCACTTCGCACAACTTACGAGCTCGCCCGCGCCGGTGTGTCGATACGGCGCATCAGGATCGACGCCGCGCGCGAAGCCATTGCCCGGGCCGAAGAAGCAGCCATCATCGCCGACATTCCGGCACTCACCGCCGAGGTCGGAAGCATGGCGTTGCTGCTCACTCAGCCGGCGGCCCGTCTGGTGACGCAGGGCAAGGAGCGTGTCTTGCTTCTCCAGGACGTCGAGGCGTTGTTGAACTCGCCCGCCCTGATCGTCGATGCCTGTCGCAACGTCGTCAGGAGGGAAACTGCGAGGGTCCCGCTGGCGACCCGTCCGGTGCTGTTCTCACTTGTCCAGACATTGGCTGAGGGCTGGCCCGGCGATGTTAGCCGCGATGTGCTGGTCCGGCGGGCCTTCCGGGCACGAGAGGCCGATGAATCGCACCGGGCGAGGCTTCGGGTGGAGATCGGGCGATTGCGGGAGGTGCTGGTTGGCATCGCCGAGGTGGAGGCCACGAAGCGGGGCTTCAGGCTAACGGAAAGGTCGGAGGGCGAGGTCGCGATCCTGGCGCCTATCGCCGAAGACCGGCACGCCACGATCCTGGCTCTCCTTGCCGATGGCGAAGCCTGGCCGAGCTCCGCACTGGCGATCGCGCTCGGCATCAGCGCCCGAAGCGTGCAAAGAGCACTCGAGCAACTCGCCGAGCGGGGAAAGGTACAATCGGTCGGCCAGGGACGGGCGTGCCGGTGGATGACGCCACCGGTGCCACGTTTCCCGACAACACTGTTACTCCCGGGACCGCTGCCGGGAAGCTAGTTTGGCTGCCAGCCGACAGGGAGAATGAGCGATGAAACATGGCAGGGCCGAAGTTATCAGGGAGTACGGGCCGTTTCCCGGCACCGACAAGGTCAACGGCGTCACCTTCGACGGCCTTCATGTCTGGTTTGCATCGGGCGACCGGCTGAACGCTGTCGATCCCAAGAGCGGGACAATCGTTAAAACCATTGACGTGGCCGCGCACGCAGGCACCGCCTTCGATGGCCGGCATCTCTTCCAGATCGGCGAAGACCGCATCCACAAGATCGATCCGGCAACAGGCAAGATCCTTTCGACCATTCCCGCCCCCGGCCACGGCAACGATTCCGGCCTGGCCTGGGCGGAGGGCATGCTGTGGGTCGGTCAGTATCGCGATCGCAAGATCTATCAGATCGATCCGGAGACCGGCGCTGTGGTGCGCTCTATCGAGTCCAACCGTTTCGTCACCGGTGTCAGTTGGGTAGACGGCGAACTCTGGCACGCAACCTTGGACGGTGACGGCAGCGACATCCGCCACATCGATGCCGAAACCGGCGAGGTCCTCGAGAAGTTCGACATGCCGAAGGACGCCGGCGTTTCGGGAATGGAGCACGACGGGTCCGGGCAGATGTTCTGCGGCGGCGGCGACAGCGGCAAGATCAGAGTCGTGCGCAAGCCGCCCGCTTGACCGCCGGCGCTGCGGGCTGCGCTCCTCTCAGGCCTGTCTGTTATTCAAGCAGCGGATTCCACCAAGATGGTTAGCTGGGTGGGTGCTAGGCCCGCCAACAGAAGGAAGCGTCCAGCCCCTGATCGCTGCACTGGGCGATCTCGCTGACGTTTAGCGAGATGCCTTTCGCGCGATCTTTCAGCCTGACCGTCTCACCGCGACGAGTTCTTCGTGGAGAGCCTTCGCTCCCAGGCAAGAGCGTCGGAGACGATGCCGTCGAGGTTGTCGAGGCGGGGTTGCCAGCCGAAGGCGCTGCGAGCGAGATCGGAGTTGGCGACAATCGCTACGGCGTCGCCGGGACGGCGGCCGCTGATGCGCACGTCGATCTCGCCGCCATAAACGCGTTTCACGCTCTCCATCACCTCGAGAACCGAATAGCCGTGGCCATAGCCGCAATTGGCGACCAGACTGCCGCCGCCGCCTCGCAGCCGTTCGAGGGCCAGGCGGTGGGCCTCGACGAGATCGCTGACATGGATGTAGTCGCGCACGCACGTGCCGTCCGGCGTCGGATAGTCGTCGCCGAATATCTGCATGAAGGGACGCTTGCCGAGCGCCGTTTCGGCGGCGACCTTGATCAGCAGCGTCGCGCCTGGTGTCGACTGTCCGGTGCGTCCCTTGGGATCGGCGCCGGCGACGTTGAAATAGCGCAGCACCGTATAGTTGAAGTCGTAGGCGGCGGCCGTATCGCGCAGGATCCATTCGGTCATCAGCTTGGACGTGCCGTAGGGCGACTCAGGCACCGTCGCGGCGGTCTCGCGGACAGGCTCGATACCGCCGGTGCCGTAGACAGCCGCAGTTGAGGAAAAGATGAAGTGCGGCACCTTTTCACGCACCGCCGTGGCGACCAGGCTGCGCGTCTTGCAGGTGTTGTTCTCGTAATAGAGCAGCGGGTCGGAAACCGATTCCGAAACGATCAGCGAGCCGGCGAAGTGGATGATGGCGTCGACCTCGTGCTCGCGGATGGTCGAAGCGACAAGTTCGCTGTCGCCGACATCGCCGACCACAAGCGGCGCCTCGGGCGGCACGGCCCAGTCGAACCCGCTTGAAAGCCGGTCAAGGACCACCACCTTCTCGCCATGGTCGAGCAACTCCCAGACCATGTGGCTGCCGATATAGCCGGCGCCGCCGGTCACCAAAACACTCATCGGGACACTCCTTGCAATCCGATCGATTGGGCCATCGCCCTGTCAACCCGCGGCAACCGGGCCGATGCTTCCAGCGCGGTGTGGAGGCATTGCCCGGTTACGTACCCGGTTTCTATTGCCACCGGATCGTGTGATTCCGGTCAAGGGAATGAAGCAGGAAATGTGTCCGTTGGCGACCTGACGGGCGTGGCATTTTGACCGTGCAGATACAATAGACGTTCAGAGCCCCAGCAATTATGATCCGCGGCAATCCGGAAGGTCAGAATGAACTATCAGCGGTTTTTTGAAGAGGCAATCGACCAGGTCCACGCCGAGCGGCGCTACCGGGTTTTTGCGGATCTCGAACGCATTGCAGGGGAATTTCCCCGCGCCATCTGGCGGTCGAACGGCAAGGCCGAGGAGATCACCGTATGGTGCTCCAACGACTATCTCGGCATGGGCCAGCACAGCGACGTGGTGACCGCGTTCCAGCAGGCGGCGGGCCGCATGGGCTCGGGCGCCGGCGGCACGCGCAACATCTCGGGGACCCACCATCCGCTGGTGGAACTGGAACTCGAACTCGCCGACTTGCACGCCAAGGAATCGGCTCTCGTCTTCACCTCGGGCTTCGTGTCCAATGAAGCGTCTATCGCGACGATCGCCCGGCTGCTGCCCAATTGCCTGATCATCTCGGACGAGCTGAACCATGCCTCGATGATCGAGGGCGTGCGGCGCTCCGGCGCCGAGAAGAAGATTTTCCGGCACAATGACGTGGCTCATCTCGAGAGCATCCTGGCGGCTGCGGGCCGCGAGCGGGCCAAGCTGATCGTCTTCGAATCGGTGTATTCGATGGACGGCGACATCTCGCCGATCAAGGAAATCGCGGACCTC
Organism: uncultured Rhizobiaceae bacterium; assembly: GCA_947259295.1. Lineage (GTDB taxonomy): Bacteria > Pseudomonadota > Alphaproteobacteria > Rhizobiales > Rhizobiaceae > CAMYMG01. The sequence goes on along the minus strand of CAMYMG010000076.1, from coordinate 13,817 downwards.
GCCGACAAGTACAACGCCATGACCTATATCGACGAGGTGCATGCCGTAGGCATGTACGGGGCGCGCGGCGGCGGCATCACGGAACGCGAGGGCCTGGCCGGCCGCATCGACATCATCGAGGGAACGCTGGCCAAGGCTTTCGGCACGCTCGGTGGCTACATCACGGGATCCTGCGCCGTCATCGACGCGGTGCGCTCCTATGCGCCGGGCTTCATCTTCACCACAGCCCTGCCGCCGGCGGTTGCCGCGGCGGCCACCGTCTCGATCCGTCACCTGAAGAATTCTCAGGCAGAACGCGACGCCCAGCAGCAGCAGGTGGCGCGCACCAAGCAGGTGCTGAAGGCCGCCGGCCTGCCGGTGATGGAATCGGCGACCCATATCGTGCCTGTCGCGGTCGGCGACCCGGAACTTTGCAAGATGGCGAGCGACCGGCTGCTCGGCGTGCACGGCATCTACATCCAGCCGATCAACTATCCGACGGTGCCGCGTGGCACCGAGCGGCTGCGCATCACGCCGACGCCATTCCACGACGACCTGCTCATCGACCGTCTGCAGGACGCGCTGGTGGAAACCTGGGATGCGCTTGGCATTTCCTACGCCGACGCCAGCCGGCCATCAGTCGCCAAGTCGGACCGGATCATTCCGCTGCTGGTACCGAAATCCGGCGGCTGAGCGCCGCCAAACCTCGCGGCAACATCGAGGCCCTAGACGGTCCTGATCCAGTCCGCGAGCCGGTTGGCCGCTTCCTCGACCTGATCGAGGCGGCGGTGGAAGCATAGCCGGAGCGATCCCTCGCCGGCCTCGCCGAAGGCGATACCGGGCGCCAGACCGACATTGGCCTTATCGACGATGTCGAAGGCGGCCTTGCGGGAATCCTCCAGTCCATCGACCGAAAAGAACAGATAGAAGGCACCGGGCGGCACGCTGAATTTCACGCGACCGGTGTCTCCCAGGATGCGACAGGCGAGATCGCGCGCCGCCTGCGCGCGCTCGACCTGCGAGGCGAGGAACTCATCACCCTCCTCGAGTGCTGCGATGGCGCCGCGTTGCAGGAACTGCGCGACACCCGAGGTCGAATACTGGATGAGGTTCTCGAAGGTGCGGCCGAGTGACGGATGGGTGCGCAGCCAGCCTACGCGCCAACCGGTCATCGCCCAGTTCTTGGAGAAAGTGTTGACGAAGAGAATGCGGTCCTCCGGCTCCATGATGTCCATGAAGGACGGCGCACGGCTGCCGCCGAAATGAAACAGCGCGTAGATTTCGTCGGCGATGATCCAGATGCCGTGACGGCGGCAGAGATCGAGAATGGCCTGCAGCGTCTCGTGGTCGGCGGTCCAGCCGGTCGGATTGGCCGGCGTGTTGACGAAGATCGCCCTGGTGCGTGGCGTGATGGCGGCTTCGATGGCATCGACATCGCAAACCCAGCCATTGTCGCCCTGGCGGAGCGGCACGGCGACCGGCTTGCCGCCGCCGACCGCGGCAGCGGCGGCGAAATTCGGCCAGGAAGGCGTCAGGTAGATGGCTTCGTCGCCCGCCCCGACCGTGGCAAGCAGCGAAAGCACGATTGCCTGCATGCCGCCGATGGTAACGAGAAACTCGTCGGGCGAGAACTTTCGGCCGAAGTGACGCTGGTGGTAATCGGCGAGCGACTGGCGCAGATCCGGAATGCCGCCCTGCCAGGTGTAGAAGGTCTCGCCGGCGGCCAGGCCGCGCATGGCGGCGGCATTGATGAAGTCGGGCGTCGGCAGATCGCCCTCGCCGGCCCACAGCGGAATGAGCCCCGGCCGGGTGCGGCCATAGTCCATGACGGCTTCAATGCCGCTGACGGGCGCGAGACGTGCTTCGGCGCGCAGACTGTCGATGAGCGGCATTGTGTCGGTACCCAGGGTGAGGATCAGAGGCTGACGATCTCTATCCTGCAACGGCCGATGAAAAAATCCCCCGCTGCCAAGGCAGCGAGGGATATTCGTCGGTCCAGCCTGCCGCCTAGCGCTTGGCCAGAAGGTCGCGGATTTCCGTCAGCAGCGCAACATCGGCAGGAGGCGCGGGTGGCGCTTCAGGCGTCTGCGCCTTGTCGGCCTCCATGCTGCGGCGCAGATTGTTGACCGCCTTGACCATGATGAAGATGATCCAGGCGAGGATGAGGAAGTTGATCAGCACGGTGAGAAAGTTGCCGTAGGCGAAGACGGCGCCCTGCTTGCGGGCCTCTTCGAGCGAGTCGGCCGTGACTGAGGACGAAAGGGCGAGGAAATAGTTCGAGAAGTCGAGTCCGCCGAAGATCGCACCGACAATCGGCATGATAATATCGTCGACCAGTGACGAAACAATCAGACCGAACGCGCCACCGATAATGACACCAACGGCAAGGTCCATGACATTGCCTTTGGAGATGAATTCTTTGAATTCCTTGAGCATTGCACCCTCCATCCCTTCTTTATTTGCTGCCGCGTCATCCCTGCCGCCGCTTGACGGAATCAGTCTAGCAAAAACGTTCCGCAGAGACATGCGCAAACCACGTCGACTGCTTTACGTTGGGGAAGACTGTCGTGCAGGGATAAGTCGACCGTGTCCCCGCAGGCTGGCGGGACCGCGGCGATGGACAGCCGCGCCAAGCTGTGGTTGCGTTCGGGTTAAATCGCCGCGCCCGGCGAGCGGGAGGACTTCGGAACGTGCAAGGCTGGGTCATCGTCATCATCGCGGTCGCCTATATCTCGCTGCTGTTTGCGATCGCCAGCCACGGAGACCGCCGCAGGAGCGGCCGCGGGCCAGGCCGACCCCGGCCCTACATCTATGCGCTCAGCCTGGCGATCTACTGCACCTCGTGGACGTTTTTTGGCTCGGTCGGGCTGGCTTCCGGGCGCGGGCTCGAGTTCCTCGCCATCTATATCGGGCCGCTGATCGTCTTCCTGTTCGGCTTTCCACTGCTGAAGCACATCATCCGGCTGGCCAAAACCGAAAAGATCACCTCGATCGCGGACTTCCTGGGCGCCCGCTACGGTAAGAGCTTCGCCGTGGCGGCGATCGCCACGCTGATCGCGGTCGTCGGTGCGATCCCCTACATAGCGCTGCAACTGAAGGCCATCGCCGGTTCCGTCAGCCTGATGGTCGAGCACTATAATGGTGCGCCGCCATCGTTCGACCCGTTCGTCAGCGACATATCGCTGATCATCGCCATGCTTCTCGCCATCTTTGCGGTACTTTTCGGTACCAGGCATGCCGACGCGACCGAACACCAGGACGGGCTGGTGCTGGCTGTCGCGGTAGAGTCGGTCGTCAAGCTGGCCGCGTTCCTGGCGGTCGGCGTGTTCGTGACCTTCTTCATGTTCGGCAGCCCGCAGGGGCTGCTCGACGCCATCTCCTCGCACGACCAGGTGCTGGAGTCCCTCGCCTACCGGACCTCGCTCGGTACCTGGCTGGTGGTGACCTCGCTCAGCGGCTTCGCCATCATCATGCTGCCGCGACAGTTCTACGTGATGATCGTCGAGAACCGTTCGGAGGATGAGGTTCGGACGGCCACCTGGCTGTTCCCGCTCTATCTGGTGGCGATCAACCTGTTCGTCCTGCCGATTGCCCTCGCGGGCCTGGCCGTAGTCGGCGATCGGACCAGCAGCGACCTCTATGTGCTGTCGATCCCGCTGCTCAGCGGCAACGACCTTCTGGCCATGGTCGCCTTCATCGGCGGCCTGTCAGCGGCAACCGCCATGGTGATCGTGGCGAGCGTGGCGCTGGCGATCATGGTGTCGAACGACCTGATCATCCCGATCTTCGTGCGGCGCCTGCTGAGGGCAAAGGCCTCGGAATATGACGACTGGTCGAGCCTGATCCTCAACATCAGGCGAGCCTCGATCTTCGTCATCCTGTTTGCCGCCTTCCTCTATTATCGCGAGAGCACCAACAATGCCCGGCTTGCCTCGATCGGGCTTATGTCGTTTGCGGCCATTGCCCAGTTCGCGCCGGCCTTCTTCGGCGGTCTGATCTGGCGCGGCGCCAATGGCCGGGGCGCGGCGCTCGGCATGTCTGCAGGCATCGTCGTGTGGGGCTACACGCTGCTGCTACCCTCTCTTGCCGCCCCCGACACCAGCATCCTTGTCAACGGACCTTTCGGCATCGAGGCGCTGAAGCCCTATTCGCTGTTCGGCACCGAGGCGGAACCGTTGAACCACGGGGTGATGTGGAGCCTGTCGATCAATCTTCTGTTCTTGGTGCTCGGATCGCTGTCGCGCGCGGCAGTGCCGCTGGAACGGATCCAGGCCTCCGTATTCATCCCGCGCGAGACCAGTCCGATGCCAAGCCTCAAGCGATTCCGCACGGCGATCACCGTGGATGAATTGCGCGAGACGATTTCGCGCTATCTCGGAGTGGAGCGGACCGAGCGCTCATTCCAGAGTTTCGAACGGGAGAACGGCAGGCTGGTGGGCAGCGACCAGGCCGGGATGGACGTCATCCGCTTTTCCGAACAGCTGCTGGCAAGCGCCGTCGGCTCGTCATCGGCACGGCTGATCCTGTCACTGCTGTTCAAACGCGGCGACAGCGCCTCTAAGGATACGTTCCGGCTGCTCGACGACGCGACCGAGGCATTGCAGCACAACCGCGACCTGCTGCAGATCGCGCTCGACCAGATGGAACAGGGGATCACCGTCTTCGATCAGGATTTCCGGCTGACATGCTGGAACCGGCAGTACAGGGCGCTCTTCGACCTGCCCGACGAAATGGGGCAGGTCGGTGTCTCGCTCGACCGGGTGCTGGACTACCTTGCAGAGCGCGGCGACATCTCGGAGGAAGCGCGGGTAACAATCCTCAACCGCCTGACGACGTTCGGCAGCCCGTGGCAACTGGAACTGCAGACCAGCGGCCGGACGATCGAACTGCGCTCCAACCCGATGCCGGACGGGGGCATCGTGGCGACCTATGCCGACATTTCGGCGCGCGTCGAGGCAGAACTCGCGCTCAAGCAGGCCAATGAGTCGCTGGAACAGCGCGTCCAGCGCCGCACCGCCGAACTGACGCAGGTGAACGAGGAACTGGCGCAGGCGCAAATGTTCGCGGAAGAAGCCAATCTCGGCAAGACGCGCTTCCTGGCCGCGGCCGGGCACGACATCCTGCAGCCGCTGAACGCAGCGCGGCTCTATTGCGCATCGCTGATCGAAAAAGCCGGCAAGGGGGTGGCCAGCGAAGCCGCGCTGAACATCGAGTCGTCGCTTGAATCGGTGGAGACGATCCTCGGTGCCGTGCTCGACATATCGAGGCTGGATGCCGGAGCGATGAAGCCGGCCGAGACCGTCTTCCGGCTCGATGCGCTGCTTCGCCAGATCGGCACCGACTTCCAGCCGATGGCATCGGAGAAGAAGCTCGACCTCATCATTGTTCCCTCATCGCTGATGGTGCGCACCGACCGCAACCTTTTCCGCCGGCTGATCCAGAACCTCGTTTCCAACGCCATCAAATACACGCGCACAGGCCGCATCCTGGTCGGCGTCAGGCGGCGCGGCGATCTTGCCGAGGTGCAGGTCTTCGACACCGGCATCGGCATTCCGATCGACAAGCTGAACTCGGTGTTCGGCGAGTTCACGCGGCTGGAGGAAGGCGCGCGCGAGGCACAGGGGCTGGGCCTCGGCCTGTCGATCGTCGACCGCATCGCGCGCGTGCTGAGGCTGGAACTGCAGGTCGATTCGGGGCGCGGCAAGGGCTGCCGGTTTTCGGTGATCCTTCCGGTGACGCAGGCGCAGGAAGCGATCCTGCCCGACAAGCCGCGGGCGCAGCATGCATCGACCGCAGCGCTCAACGGAATGGTGGTGCTGTGCGTCGACAATGACAGCCGCATACTCGAAGGCATGCGCCTGCTGCTGGAGGGATGGGGCTGCCACGTCGTCACCATTTCGGGCTCGGGACAGGCGGAACCGCAGGGTACGCCAAGGCCCGACATCGTGCTTGCCGACTACCACCTCGACGGCGAGACGGGCATCGACTTCATCCGGCAGTACCGACGCGTACATGGCGCCGACACGCCCGCCATCCTCATCACGGCGGACAGGTCGAACGAGGTGCGCGCGGCGGCCGACCTGATCGACGTGCCGGTGATCAACAAGCCGCTGAAGCCCGCAGTGCTGCGTTCGATGATGACGCGCATCAGGCACATGACGCCTGCCGCTGCGGAGTAACAGGCGCTCAGCCGACCGGCGGCAGAGGCTCCGAGCCGATCTTCGACAGCATGATGACGGCCTGGGTGCGGCTGTCGACGCCGAGCTTCTGCAGCACGGCGGAGACATGCGCCTTGATGGTTGCCTCCGAAACGCCGAGCTCGTAGGCGATCTGCTTGTTGAGCAGTCCCTCGGCGAGCATGCCGAGCACCCGCGCCTGCTGCGGCGTCAGCGACTGAAGGCGCCTGATGAGGTCCGAGATCTCGGCATCGCCCTCGACGCCAAGGTCGATCCCCGAAGGCGAGCAGACGCCGCCGGCCAGCACGGTTTCGACCGCCGTGCGGATTTCGTCCATGCTTGCCGATTTGGAAATGAAGCCCGAGGCGCCGAGGTCGAGCGCACGCCGGATCGTCTCGGGGTCGTCATGCGCCGACACGACGACCAGCGGCACGGCCGCATGAATGCCGCGCAGTGCAACGAGCCCGGACAGGCCGGCGGCGCCGGGCATCGTCAGGTCGAGGAGCACGAGATCGATGTCGTCATTGCTTGCAACGAGGGATTTGGCGCCGGCGAAGTCGCCCGCCTCCAGAATCGTCGCCACCGTTTTCAGCCCCGACAATGCCTGCTTCAGTGCGCCGCGAAACAACGGGTGATCGTCCGCGATGACGAACTTGTAGCCTGACGGCAAGTGCCCCTCCCCGAATCCGCCTCGCGCATCCAAGCGCGGAGCGGTAGCACCGATTATGAGGGGGTGGGCGACTTTTTCAAGCAGCAATCAGGCCGCTGTCGGATGCGGCCCATATTAGTCGCCCCCTGTCACGGGCTGAGAGCCGAGGCGATCAGGTGCGATTGGCCTCGGGCTCGGTCGGTTTCCTGTCGTCGCTCTCGAGATCCTTGACGATGCCGATGAAGCCGCGGAAAAAGCGCTCCATGTAGCTCATCGTCCGGTTGAAATCCTCCTCAGTGGGCATCGTCCTTTCAATGCGCGCGGCAAGCGAATTCTCAAGCTTCGCGACGCGCTCCTCCAGCTCCGAGCGCTCGTCGAGGCGCGCCTCGAGCGATTTCAACTCGTCCTGCAGCCGCTCGATCTCGTCCTGCACCGCCGTACGCTCGTCCGCCGCCATGCGGCAGACGAGTTCGCCCCACTTCTCCTCGCAGATCGACATTTCGCCGGTTCTGGTATCCATGCGAACATAACCGTTGGCCGATCTTTCCAACCGAAAATTATCGGTGTCGGCGCCTGATGCGATGCTGCCTGGGAGCAGAGCCGCCAGCATGATGCCGAGGGCAAGAATGGGGCGCATGGTGTCCTCCTGTCACTGACGCTTGAATCCAGTCTACGGCGCGAATTTCGCCGAAATTTGGGAATTGACGGCCGCTGCGCCTTTTCCCTCCCGCCGATTGAGCCTATAGGGCGCACATGGCCAAGACCATATACAAGATCTGCCCGCAAGATCTGTGGCGGGAAGCGGAGGCACGCGGCCGGTTCGACGGCGCGCCCGTCGATATCGCAGACGGGTTCATCCATTTCTCCACGGCCGACCAGGTGCGGGAAACCGCCGCCAAGCATTTTGCCGGGCAAAGCGGGCTGCTCCTGATTGCCATTGACGAAGCCCGCCTGCCCGCGTCGCTGAAATACGAGACATCGCGCGGCGGCGCGCTGTTTCCCCATCTCTACGGACCGCTCGACCTGGCAGCGGTAATCTGGGCAAGGCCGCTGCCTCTCGGCGCCGACGGACTGCATGAGTTTCCGGACCTGACCGCATGATCCTCGGGCTGATGGAGCGGCTGGGACGCAAGGCCCTCTTCCGGTTCGACCCCGAAACAGCGCATGGCTTGTCGATCGCGGCGCTGAAGTCCGGCCTGCCCGTTGCGCTGTCGCCGCGTCTCGACCCAAGGCTCAAAGTCTCGGTCGCAGGGCTCGATTTCGACAATCCGCTCGGCATGGCTGCCGGCTATGACAAGAACGCCGAAGTGCCAGACGCGCTCCTGAGGCTGGGATTCGGTTTCACCGAGGTCGGAACGGTGACGCCCTTGCCGCAGCGCGGCAATCCCAAACCCAGGATATTCCGGCTGACCGAGGACGACGCGGTGATCAACCGGCTCGGCTTCAACAATGAAGGCCACGCGGCGGCGGAGCGGCGGCTCACGGCGCGCGGCGGGAGATTCGGCGTCGTCGGCGTCAATATCGGCGCCAACAAGGACAGCACCGACCGGGTGAAGGACTACGAGCTCGGCGTGCAGCGCTTTGCCCGCATCGGCTCCTATCTCACCGTCAACATCTCTTCTCCCAACACGCAGGGTCTGCGCGACCTGCAGGCACGCGAGAGCCTCGCCGAACTGCTGGCACGGGTGACCGCGGCGCGGGACGAGGCATCCAAGGGACTGGCCCGCAAGGTGCCGCTGTTCCTGAAGATCGCGCCCGACCTCCAGGAGGCCGATCTCGAAGACATCGCAGCCGAGGTGACGTCGAACGCCATCGACGGCGTGATCGTGTCAAACACGACGATTGCGCGGCCGGCACTGAAGTCTGGCGCGCATGCACAGGAAGCCGGCGGGCTATCGGGCGCTCCGCTGTTCGGGCGCTCGACGATCGTGCTGGCCAAGATGCGGCGGCTGCTGCCGAAAGCCGCACTGATTGGGGTCGGCGGTGTCGACAGCGCCGAGGCGGCGCTGGAGAAGATCAGGGCCGGCGCCGACCTGGTGCAGCTCTACACGGCGATGATCTTTGCGGGGCCGGCGCTGCCGGGCCGCATTCTCGGCGGCATGTCGCGGCTGGCCGCAGTTGAAGGGCTGGCGTCGATCGCGGAGTTGCGCGACAGCCGCCTCGACCATTGGGCGGCGCAAGGTCTCTAGAAAGCCGTCCTGAGCTTCATGGGCAGCATGGCCAGCAGACTGAAGCCACGGGCGATCAGGAAGAGATGCAGCGCCATCCACAGGCCGGAATTGCCGAAAAGCGGCGTCAGGGTAAGGAGTGCGGCGACGAAGACCAGCAGCGACAGCAGCATCATGTTGCGCATGTCGCTCGACCAGGTGGCACCGATGAAGACACCGTCCATCTGGAATGCCAGGACGCCGCTGATCGCGGTAAAGGCGGCCCAGGGCAGATAGTGCGCAGCGGCGGCGCGGACATTCTCGGCCGTGGTGACGAGCGCGACGAGGTTGTCGCCAAAGAGCAGCAGAAGCAGGGTCGCGACGCCGGCCAGGGCAAATCCCCAGAAGGACGAGAGATAGACGGTACGGCGGAAGGCCAGCTCGTTGCGCGCGCCGAGCGAACGGCCGGCAAGCTGTTCGGCGGCGGTGGCGAAGCCGTCGAGGAAGAAAGCCGAGACGAGGAAGAAGTTTATCAGAACGCCATTGGCGGCGAGCGTCAGCGTGCCGAACTGGGCACCCTGCCTGGTGAACAGGGCGAAGGCGGCGAGCAGCGAGAAAGAGCGGATCATGATATCGCGGTTGAGCGAAATCATGCGCCCGAAGGCCTTGCGGTCGAGCAGTTGCGCGCGCGGCAGGGGCGGCGCGCCGGCGAAGCGTCTAAGAACGATCGCCATGCCGAACAGCGCGGCAATGAGTTCTCCGCCGACCGTACCCCAGGCGACGCCGGCGACGCCCCAGCCGAGTTTCAGCCCGAGCAGGATGGACAGCGCGATGTTGCTGAGATTGAGCACAAGCTGGAGAAGCAGCGCGAAGGCACCCTCGCCGCGGCCAAGCACGTAGCCGAGGATGGCGTAGTTGATGAGCAGGAGAGGCGCGCCGTAGAGCCTGATATGGACATAGGTGCCCATCGCGGCGGTGACACGCGGTTCGGCAGCCATGAACCAGCCGCCGCCGAAGATGATGAGCGGAGCGAGGGCGGCGAGCGCAAGCCCGGCACATACGGCGATGGCGAAAGCCCGCCAGAATACCGCCTGCTCCTCGGCGGCGTCGCTGCGCCCGAAGGCCTGGGCGACGAGCCCGGTGGTGCCGGAGCGGACGAAGTTGAAGCTGGTGAAGACGACGTCGAAGACGAGGGCGCCGGCTGCCAGACCGCCGAGCAACGCGGCGTCGCCGAACTGCCCGACGACGGCGGTATCGACGAGACCGAGCAAGGGCGTCGTGAGATAGGCCAGCGTCATCGGGATGGCGATGGCCAGAACCGAGCGGTGGGTCACCGGGAAAGGGGCGACCTGTCCAGGGGGTTGGCTTTCGGCGCCGCCTCTCACCGTGCTCACCGCGCTAACGCCGGTAGCTGAACAGCCTGAGGATGATGAAGGCCGGCAAGACGATTGCAGCGCCGAGCAGGAAATAGCCGAAGAACCGCTCTAGCGCGGAAAAGCCCATGTTCCAGATGTCGAGGAAGAAATCGCGGATATTGGCGATGACATCGAGCGGCGACCAGCCGAAGGCGCTCATCACGACTCCAACCAGGAAGGAGATGACGACCAGCTTCAAGAAGACCCGAAGCGGCGTATCGCCGAGAAAGCGCGTCATTGCCGACAAATCAGTTCTCCAGTCGCGAAGCCGTGGCCCCGAGATACGCATTTGCCGGGGTGCATTCAAGCAGGCAGTTGCCGGAGAGGGTCGGCGGTGCCCTGCCAGCGATCCGACGGGCTCGCGAGTCAGGCGACGGCCGATCGACACCTGACGACCAGCGTCACATGGGCGACAGGATGGCGGCTTGCCGATCAGACCGGGACCGGCTCTTCTGATTGCCTCGCGGGGCGCGCCGTATAGAGTGACGCCATGGATATCGACAGCATCGCTTCCGACGTATCGACCTTTGTCGAGCAACAGATCGTCGAACTGTCGCAGCCCTGGTCGCTTTACCAGATTGCCATGATCGTCGGACTTTTCCTTCTCGCCAGGCTGCTGGCGAGCCGAGTGGAAGGGCGGCTCGAGGAGCGGGCGCGCCGCATCAAGGGCCATCAGGGGCTGCTGCGGGTCGTCGTGGCGCTGATGCGGCGGACGAAATGGATCCTGTTCGCGGGGTTCCTGTTCATTGCCCTCACGATCCTTCGCGCCGTCACCTGGCCGAGCCGGAGCTACCTGATCAGCATCGCATTGTCGCTCGCGCTTGCCTGGATTTCGGTCTCGGTGCTGTCGCGCGTCATCCGCAACCGGCTTGTGGCCCGGGCGATCGGCATGCTCGCCTGGGTCTATGCGGCCCTGGTCATCCTCGGCATGGACGCCGAGGTGGCCGCCTTCCTCGACGGGCTCTCCATCGAGCTCGGCGCAGTGCACTTGACCGTGCTGATGGTGATCAAGGCGATCCTGCTGCTCAGCGCCACGATCTGGCTCGCCATCGTTACGGGCAATTATTTCGACGAGCGGCTGCAGCAGTCGCAGGAACTGACGCCATCGATCCGCGTCTTGATCGGCAAGATCGTCAAGATCGGGCTGGTCATCTTCGCCGGCGCGGCGGCGCTGTCGATCGTCGGCGTCGACCTGACGGCACTAACGGTGCTGTCGGGCGCGATCGGCGTCGGGCTCGGCTTCGGGCTGCAGAAGGTGGTGTCGAATTTCATATCCGGCGTCATCATCCTGCTCGACAAGTCGATCAAGCCGGGCGACACGATCACGCTCGGCGAGACATTCGGCTGGATCCGCGAATTGCGGGCCCGCTTCGTCTCCGTGGTGACGCGTGACGGCCGCGAATATCTCATCCCCAACGAGGATTTCATCACCCAGCAGGTGATCAACTGGTCGTTCAGCGACGACCATGTACGGCTGGATATCCATTTCGGCGTTTCCTACGACTCGGACCCGCATCTGGTGAGCAAGATCGCCATCGAGGCGGCCATGGGCGTCGCCCGCGTCGAGGCCGAAAGGCGGCCGGTCTGCTGGCTGACTGCATTCGGCGATTCGTCGCTCGATTTCGTGCTGCGCTTCTGGATCCACGACCCCCAGCAAGGCCTGACCAACGTACGCGGCAAGGTGCTGCTGGCGCTGTGGGACACGTTCAAGGAGCACGGCGTGAAGATCCCCTACCCGCACCGGGAGGTCATCATGCGGACGGAGACCGGAGCCTGAACGGTACGCCTTCGCGCGGCACAGCCGATGCCGCGCTTTGCGATTGCAGCCGGCGGGCGGGGCATGGTATCTGGGGGCAACGCGGGTATGATGTAATGGTAGCTTGTCAGCTTCCCAAGCTGATCGCGCGGGTTCGATTCCCGCTACCCGCTCCAGCTTCCGGCCGCAGTGCCACATCACCCTGGGCGGACCGGCGGCCGTTGGGGCCGGGGGCGTGACGGCCCGCATCGCCCGAGGAATCTTGTGTCGAAGATCATCATCAGCTGCGCGGTAACCGGATCGATCCACACGCCATCCATGTCGCCGTATCTGCCGGTGACGCCCGACGAGATCGCCCGCCAGGCCATCGGTGCGGCGAAGGCGGGAGCGGCGATCCTGCATCTTCATGCGCGCAACCCGCAGACCGGGCGGCCGTCGGCGGCGGTGGCCGACTACATGGCCTTCCTGCCCGCCATCCGCACCGCCACGGACGCCGTGATCAACATGACCACCGGCGGCAGCGCCGTGATGACGCTGGATGAACGGCTCGCCGCGCCGCTCGCGGCTGAGCCGGAAATGTGCTCGCTCAACATGGGGTCGATGAATTTCGCGCTCTACCCGATGCTCGGCAAGCGCAGCGAATGGCTCCACGACTGGGAGGAGCCCTTCCTGCGCAATTCCGACGACCTGGTGTTCAAGAACACGCCGCGCGACATTGCCGGCGTGCTGCAGCGCATGGGCAGGGAGCGCGGCGCGCGCTTCGAGTTCGAATGCTACGACGTCAGCCACCTCTACATGCTGAAGCATTTCGTCGATCGTGGCCTGGTCGAGGGGCCGATCTTCATCCAGTTCGTCATGGGCGTTCTGGGGGGCATCGCGGCCGAGCCGGAGCATCTCGACCATCTCAAATGGACGGCAGACCGGCTGTTCGGCGACACCTACATGTTCTCCGTGCTCGCCGCCGGCCGCCAGCAGATGGTGCTGGCCGAACAGGGTGCGCGCATGGGCGGGCATGTGCGCGTCGGGCTGGAGGACAATCTCTACATCGCGCGCGGCAAGCTGGCCCAATCGAATGCCGAGCAGGTGGAGATGGTGCGCGCTATCGTCGAGGGGCTCGGCCGCGTGGTGGCGACACCGGACGAGGCGCGTGCCATGCTGTCGCTAAAGGGGCGCGACGCCGTCGCCTTCTGAACCGCCACAAAGCGCTGCATACCGGTACCGGCCACCGGCACCGGAGGGAGGACCACCGTGAAAGCCATATTCGACGACCGCCAGCGGGCGCATGATCCCAAAATGTTCATGGCCAACGGCACCCTGTCGCCGAACCCCGAGCAGCCGCGGCGGATCGAGGTGCTGTCGGAGGCCGCGAAAGCGGCAGGCTGCGCCTTCGAAGCGCCGACCGACCACGGGCTCGGACCGATCGCGGCACTGCATTCGCCCGAATATCTCGTCTTCCTCGAGACGATCCATGCGCGCTGGAGCCGCATCGAGGGGGCGTCCGACGAGGTGATCCCCAACATCCACCCGGACCGGCGCACCGCATCCTATCCGCGCTCGGCCGTCGGCCAGGCGGGCTTCCACCAGGCCGATACGTCCTGCCCGATCGCGGCCGGCACCTGGACCTCGGCCTACTGGTCGGCGCAGACGGCGCTCTCGGCGGCGGACGCCGTGCTGGCCGGCGAGCGCGCGGTCTAT
>CAMYMG010000075.1 GCA_947259295.1 uncultured Rhizobiaceae bacterium | reverse complement strand
CGTCGGCCGCGGCTGCATGGCGCGCCGCCTCGCTGGCATAGCGGGCCGGCCAGTCGGGCTGCCGCTCGGCGATCAGTCCGGCAAAACTCTCGTTCCAGCGCCGGACGACCGAGCTGTCGGCCTCGAAGTGAAACTGGATGCCATAGGCGGCGCGGCCGATGCGAAAGGCCTGGTTGGCGACCGCATCGTTGCCGGCCAGATGTACTGCTCCCTGCGGCAGCGAGAACGTGTCGTCGTGCCACTGGAAACAGTGGAAATGCGTTGGCAGGCCGGAGAGAACCGGATCGGTGCGTCCTTCGCTGCTCAGTGCGATCGGCTGCCAGCCGAACTCGGTGGCGCCGCCGACCTGGTTCTTGCCTCCGAACGCGCGCGCCAGGAGTTGGCTGCCGAGACAAATGCCGAGGACGGCACGATCCGCGGCTTCGAAGGCACGGATCAAGTCGAGCAATTGCGCGAAGTAGGGCGAGCCAGAATCGTCGAGCGCATTCTGCATGCCGCCGAGTACGACGATCGCGTCATGCGACGACGCGTCGGCCGGTAGAGCCTGACCGGCATAGGGATGGCGAAGGTCGATTTCTGCGTTGGCCTCGGCCAGGGCAGCGCCGAGCTGACCCGTGCCTTCTCCTTCGACATTCTGGATGACGAGAACGCGCATGAATACCTTGCGTGACAGGAAGTTGCAGACGGTTATCATGGGACTGCGCCGCCAAAAAGAGAGGAAGGTGTATGCCACTGCAGAACAGGGTCGATCCCTTCGGCGACCTGCACGCCGTTGCGGAACGCGGCCTTTTCACCGGCAACCGTGGCATCATCCATGATCCGGCGACCAAGTCGCTGCTCAAGAAGCGCTGGTCGACGAAGGCCTGGATCATCTGCGTATGCGATTTTCAGGACAGGCGGCGCGAGCCGATGGGGCGCAACCGGCCGGGCGGCATGGTCGGCTGGACCGAGCTGTTCTTCCTCGACGAGGTAACAGCACTTGCCGCCGGGCACCGGCCCTGCTTCTACTGCCGCAGGACAAAGGCAAACGAGTTCGCACGGTGTCTTGGCAAAACATTCGGCAAGGCCGAGATGCGCGCTCCAGACATCGACGCGAGGCTGCACGCCGAGCGGCTGGCTTCCGGCGGCAGGATGGTGGAGCTCGATCGCCACGGCGTCGGCCTGCTGCCGGACGGCGTGGTGATCTTCGACGGGCGCTACGACTACGCGATACGTGGCGGCAAGGCGCTGCGCTGGAGCTTCGGCGGCTACGAGGAGGCGAAGGATTTCGACGCACTCGGCGCGCACGAAATGTGCATCGTGACGCCGGCCACGACCATCGCCGCGCTCAGCCACGGCTATCGGCCGGTGTGGCACAAGTCGGCCGCAAGGTTCGGTCCGACCGCCGCCGATGACGCAGCGTAGGTCGCGGCGGCCCGACGTATGTCTTGACCGGCAGGCCACCCTGCCCCATTCCTCGCTGCATGCGCGCCAACTACAAGATGCAGCGGCTTTTCGTGCCGCAGGACCTCGCGGCTGAGGCCAGCTTCGACGCTGATCCGCAGCAGAGCCATTACCTCTCCCATGTGCTGCGCATGGCCGAGGGAGCAGAGCTTCTAGTCTTCAACGGCCGCGACGGCGAATGGCTGGCGCGCGTCGCCGCGAAGAAAAAGAAAGCCGTTCTGATCGAGGCCGTGGAACAGACGAGGCCGCAGCCCAGGACTCCGGACCTCCACTACTGCTTCGCGCCGCTGAAGCAGGGTCGGCTCGACTACCTCGTCCAGAAGGCCGTCGAAATGGGCGCAGGTGTGCTGCAGCCGGTCGTCACGCAACACACGCAGGTGTCGAAAATCGGAACCGAGCGGCTCGCTGCAAATGCCGTCGAGGCGGCCGAGCAATGCGGCATACTGGCGATCCCCGAGGTGCGCGATGCGCTGAAGCTCGAGCGGCTGCTGGGCGACTGGGACCCGAACCGTCGCCTGATCTTCTGCGACGAGAGCGCAGAGACGGACAATCCGCTACCCGCGCTGCAAGGCATCGCCGAGCGAAAAATCGCACTCCTGGTCGGGCCTGAGGGCGGATTTTCCGATGATGAACGCAAGACGCTGCACGCCCTGCCCTTCGTGACGGCCATACCGCTCGGACCACGCATATTGCGTGCCGACACGGCGGCGGTCGCAGCACTGGCCCTCATCCAGGCGACGATCGGGGATTGGTGAGGAGCCCGGTGAGCCGTACAGACAAGGCTTCGCGGCGTATTGCGGCTCCGGCCGAAACAATCTACCGCGCGCTGGTCAACGCCGAGGTGCTTGCCGCGTGGCTGCCGCCAATCGGAATGACGGCGAGAATCGAACTGTTCGAGCCATGGCCCGGCGGCCGGTACCGCATGATCCTCACCCATGAGGATCCCGACGAGACGATGTCTGGAAAGACGACGCACGACAGCGATGTGGTCAACGGCACCTTCGTCGAACTCATCCCCGAGCGCCGCGTCGTGCAGGATATCGACTTCGAGGCCGACGATCCGGCTTTCGCGGGCACCATGCGGATGACCTGGAGCCTGAACGAGGCCGGCGGCGAAACCGAGGTGGCGATCGTTTGCATGAACGTGCCCGAAGGCATCCGCAAGAAAGACCACGATGCGGGCCTCTCCTCGACTCTGGAGAACCTGGCATCATTTGTCGAATGAAGCGTCTGGCGACCTGTGCTTCAAATCCGCTTGACCCGTGGCTCAGCAAAATTCGCTTGATCCGCTCCTGACATTTCGTCCATCAAGCGCCGGCGACCGACAGGGCCGCGACGAGGTTACCAGAATGGCGCGCGACACAACCGATTTCCGGCCGATCGAAAGCATCGACGAACTGGTCGCGCATCTGGCCGAAGGCAACAAGCCGAAGGCCGACTGGCGCATCGGCACCGAGCACGAGAAATTTCCCTTCTATGTCGACGGCAACGCGCCCGTGCCCTATGGCGGCGACCAAGGCATCCGCGCCATCCTGGAAGGGATGCAGGAAAAGCTCGGCTGGGATCCGATCATGGACGCCGGCCGCATCATCGGCTTGGTCGAGCCTACCGGCCAGGGTGCGATCAGCCTCGAGCCCGGCGGCCAGTTCGAACTGTCCGGCGCGCCGCTCGAGACGATCCACCAGACCTGCCGCGAGGGCAATGCGCATCTGGCGCAGCTGCGCGAGATCGCCGAGCCGATGGGCATCCGCTTTCTCGGCCTCGGCGGCAGCCCGAAATGGTCGCTTGCCGACACGCCGAAAATGCCGAAGTCGCGCTACGACATCATGACCCGCTACATGCCCAAGGTCGGCAGCAAGGGCCTCGACATGATGTACCGCACCTGCACCATCCAGGTGAATCTCGATTTCGAGAGCGAGGCCGACATGCGCCGCAAGATGCAGGTCTCGCTGAAGCTGCAGCCGCTGTCGACGGCGCTGTTTGCCAACTCCCCCTTTACCGAGGGGCGGCCCAACGGTTTCCTCAGCTGGCGCGGCGACATCTGGCGCGACACCGACAACCAGCGTTCCGGCCTGCTCGAATTCTGCTTTGCGCCGGATTTCGGCTTTTTCGACTATGTCGACTGGGCGCTCGACGTGCCGATGTACTTCGTCATCCGCGACGGCCGATACCACGACATGACACACATGACATTCCGCCAGTTCATGGCGGGGGCCGCGCACAACGAGATCCAGGACGGCGTGCCGACCATCGGCGACTGGGCGAATCATCTGTCGACCCTGTTCCCGGACGTCAGGCTGAAGCGCTTCCTGGAGATGCGCGGCGCCGACGGCGGACCGTGGCGTCGCATCTGCGCGCTGCCGGCCTTCTGGGTCGGGCTGCTTTACGATTCGGAGGCGCTCGATGCAGCCGAGGCGCTGACACGCGACTGGAGCTACCGCGAAGTGCTGGCAATGCGCGACGCGGTGCCCGAAATGGGCATGGCAGCGCCATTTCGCAATTCGACCCTGCGCGACACAGCGCGCGAGGTGCTCAAGATTTCCCGCATGGGCCTGACCAACCGGGCACGCAAGAACCGCGATGGCTACGACGAGACCAGCTTCCTCAGTACGCTCGACGAGGTGGTGGCGCGCGGCACGACCAGCGCCGAGGAAATGCTGTCTGCCTACCATACGCGTTGGGGCGGCTCGATCGAGCCGGCCTTCCTCGAATACGCCTACTGACCGGAAGGTACTACAAGTAGCGCACGGACGGGACCGCCGGGTCTCGAGCCGGCGGCCGGCGTCCCGCACGACGCCCGACATGCTCCTGAAGGAAGTCGATCATGGCCCGCACCTTGCCCGGCAGGAACGAGCGGCTGGGATAGAGAAGCCAGGCTGCCGTGTCGAAGGTCGTTGCAGTCACCGCATAAGCCGGGAAGACGTCGATCAGTCTGCCGGCGGACAGGTCTTCAGCAACCAGCCAGTGCGGCAGCAGCGCCGGTCCCATTGCCGCCAGCGCGGCATCGAGCAGGCCGATGGCGGGCGAGATGAAGAAATCGCCATTGACCGGCACCTCGCTGACCGTTCCCTCAGCATCGCGAAACAGCCATCGCGTCCTAAATTCGGGCAGGATGAAAAGCAGGCAGCGATGCTGCGCCAGGTCAGGCGGGCCTTTCAGCGGCGGTGCGGAGGACAGGTAGGCCGGGCTCGCCACGACGCGATAGCGGGTTTCCATCAGTTTCACCGCGATCACGTCGCTTCCGATGGAAGGCGCCAGGCGAACCGCCAGGTCGATGCGTTCCGACACCAGGTCGAGATTGGCGTCGGTAAAAAGACATTCCAGCTTGAGACCCGGGTGGCGCTCCCGAAACCGCGACAGCAGCGGCACGATATGGGTCTGGCCGAAAGAGACCGGGGCCGTCAGCCGAAGCGTGCCTGAAGGGCCTGATCCAAGGTTCAGTGCCTCGACCTGCGCCCGGTCGAGTTCGTCGACCACCGGTTCGACCCTGGCGAGGAACAGGCTGCCCGCCTCCGTCAGCGCAACCCGCCGCGTGGTGCGCTGGAATAGCCGTACGCCGATTTCGGCTTCGAGGGCGGCGATCGCGCGGGACACGGAGGACGGGTCGATGCCGCAGCGGTGTGCGGCCGCGGCAAAGCTTCCCTCACGCGCGACGGCGGCGAAGAGGCGAAGGCCATGAACGTCCATTGATGCGATCCTTGCAATACCGAGATGTCATCCAGATGGTTTATCAGGATTCTGCGCACGAATAAATCATGGGCACGGCCACGAGGCCGATGAAGGAGACCATGATGACACGTTTCGCCCAGCACACGCTCGAAACCGCTCCCGAGGGGTCGAAACCCCTCCTCGCCGCCACCAAGGCATCCTGGGGATTCGTTCCTAATCTGCAGGCAACGCTTGCCGAGAGCCCGGCCACGCTCGAAGCCTATGAGAAACTGTTCGAGCTGGTCGGCAAGACCAGCTTTTCCCCGGCCGAGCAGCAGGTGGTTTTCCTGACGATCAGCGTCTTTCACGAATGCCGCTACTGCACCGCGGGCCACACCTATCTGGCGCGCGCGGCCAACCTGCCGGAAGACGTGATCCAGGCGTTGCGGGACGGCCAGGCCATTGCCGACGCACGGCTTCAGGCGCTTAGGAGCTTTGCCGAAACTGTCGTGCGCGAACGCGGTTTCGTCGGCGACGCGGCACTCGACGCCTTTATTGGAGCGGGCTTCTCCAGGGCGCAGGTGCTGGAGGTGGTCCTGATCGTGGCCACGAAGACGATCTCCAACTATGCGAACCATATCGCGCATGTGCCGCAGGAAGGCTTCATGTCCGATCCGGCACTGGCGTGGACGCCGGCGCGGGACCGTCAATCGGCTGCCTGACCGCAGCGGTTACGAGAATGGCGGTGGTCCGCCGCTCTTTGCACGGGATGCGCCTATCGGCTAACGTGTCCAGGCAGAGGAGACCACCGTCATGCTTCCCCTATTCGACATGCTGGCAAATGCACAGAACGGCCAGGCGATGGAGCAGTTGTCGCGGCAGTTCGGCCTGTCGATGCAGCAGACGCAGTCGGCCGTCGAGGCGCTGATGCCGGCCTTCAGCCAGGGGCTGAAGCGGAACACCTCGGACCCCTACGGACTGGGTTCCTTCATGAGCGCGATGGCGAGCGGCCAGCACGCCAAATATTTCGAGGATGCGCAGAAGGCCTTCGCGCCGCAGGGTGTCAGCGAGGGAAATGGCATTCTCGGCCACCTTTTCGGCTCGAAGGATCTCTCCCGGGCGGTGGCCGACCAGGCCGCACAGGTAAGCGGCGTCAGCAGCCAGGTGCTGCAGCAGATGCTGCCGGTGATCGCCTCGATGATCATGGGCGGGCTGTTCAAGCAGTCGACCAACCAGATGCATGGCGGGCAGCAGGCGGCAGGCTTCGGCGGCGCCGGCAATCCGCTCGGCGAGATCATCGAGCAGATGATGAAGCAGGGCGGCGACATGATGGCTGGGCGCGTGCCGCAACCTGCGCCGCCGCCCCAACAGCACCCCGACCCGTTCGACAATCCCTTCGGCAAGGTGCTGAAGGACATGTTCGGCGGCGGCATGCCACAGCAGCCGCCACCCCAGCAGCGGCGCGCCGAACCGCAGGCGCAGAACCCGTGGGGCGACAATCCACTCGGCAAGATCTTCGAAGAAATGATGAAGGGCGGACAGGCGGCAGGCCGCGCGGCACCGCCCCCCGAGCCCGAACCCCGGACGCGCCAGCCCAACCCGCCAGAAGGCCGCGCGAAAAA
The DNA here is from genome assembly GCA_947259295.1 of uncultured Rhizobiaceae bacterium. Taxonomy (GTDB): domain Bacteria; phylum Pseudomonadota; class Alphaproteobacteria; order Rhizobiales; family Rhizobiaceae; genus CAMYMG01. The sequence goes on along the minus strand of CAMYMG010000075.1, from coordinate 12,234 downwards.
TCCCTACGACGACATTTTCGGCGAAATGTTCAAGACCGGCGCGAAGCAGCGCGACGAATACGAAAAGAACATCGGCTCGATCTTCGACCAGTTCGCAAAGGGCATGGACCGATATCGGTAGGGGCCAGGTTACCTAGCCTCGAACCTCGCGTGCAGAAGTCTCACTCCACGGCCTCGAGATCGGCCAAGACCAGGTCGATACCCGGAACATCGAAGCCGACCTCCATCACCTTGCCGTTGAGCAGGGTGATGCCGATCTTTGCCTTGGCCGCTGTTTTCAGATCGCGCACTGTCTTCGAGGTCAGTTCCAGGGAGGCGCGACACCCCTGTTGCGTCGTGCAGGAAAGGTAGTCGGCCCTCAACGGCTTCCCCTCGTCCAGGGTCACAGCCACCCCCGGTCTAAGCAGGATGTCGCTCGGCGTAACAAACTCAGCCAGCAGTTTTCCCTCCTTGTTGCGACCAAGCAGCCAGATCAGGACGATCGCCTTGTTATCCTTTCCGACGACGCGAAACTCCGCACTGCAGGTTTTTGCCGGCGGGTCGCCGGCCTGACTGCAGGTGACCGTCCATCCCCCGTAGTTTGTTGTCGTCGTTGTCGTGGTGGTCGGCGTGATTGTGGACGGCGCCTGCGCCATCAGCGCCTGAGCGCCGCTTGAACCCGGAGCAGCAGAAAGCATCGACCCCTTAGCGTTTTTTGCTTCCGCCAATTCAGTAAGTATCGGCGACGCTATGACCAGGCCGCCGGTGCCAACAACTGCAGCACCCAGCAGCCAATATGCGATAGCCTTTTTACTCATCTTGATCACCTTGAAACGGTCGCCGCAGCGCCAACAGGGCCTTCCCTAAGGTAATACCGCCTGCAGATCAACGCTTGGGCAGTCGGCTCAAATTGGAGGCAAATTGCTGTGTCAAAAATACCACTTTCCACATAAATATTTGGGTTATTAACAGACCGATTAGGTGAACTACTTGATATTAAGGGATTTTTAACGACTTCGCGAATCAGACGGCGACCTGCCGTAGCGTCACATTCGGCTTGTTGACGCCGGTTCCCGCTCCTAAAGCTGATGTGGGTGTACAGTTTTTGGGGTGGGGTAGCGTAATGGGTGGTATCAGGAAGCTGCGCGTCGATGCGCAGAAGCGTGCAAGCAAAGGTCAAGCAGGACAAATAATCGGTCGGCACAAAGTGCCACTGCTGGCATGTACTGCAGGCTCGGTATTCTTCGCAGTGGGGCTGTTGTCGCCGCTGTCGGTACAGGAGGCCGCGGCGGTTTGCTCCCCTTCGGGAAATACCTTCGTCTGCACGGGCGTTTCACCTAGTCCCAGTCCGTTCACACCTAGTGCAAACGGATTTGCCGTTGGTGTCGGTTCGTATATTTCCCCTCCCACACCGCCTAGCGAGGCTGCCGCCACGATCACGGGGAGCGGAACTGGGCTTGTCGTGAATGCCGGAACGTTTGATGGCGACGTAACAGTCACGCCCAATTCTGAGATCGATCTGACCAGCAACAACTCCTCGGATATTCGTCACGGACTCGTTGTGAACGCCGGGAACAATCTCATTGGAGGGGTCAACGTCAATATCGATGGTCTGGCACGATCGAGCGACAACGGATATGTCGACATCCTTGGAACAAGGCTGGGTGCAGACTCCATTCGCTTGGCAGGAAACGGATCATCCACATTTACCGTGAATGTCGGCGGCGCCAACGGCATTGTTGGAGGCGGGGCGGGCAACAATGGCATCCACGTTATCAACGCTGCAGAAGTCACGATCAACAACGCAGGATCGATCGCAGCCGGAACCTACAGTTCGTCTACCGGATATGGTTTTGTCAGCCTGGGTCAAATAGGAAACGCGATAAAGATTGGAGACGCATTAGGTAGCGCAATAACGGGCACTGCCGAGATCAACAACACGGGCACGATCACCGGCATCGGCGGAGACCTTTCCCCGGTCATTTTTGCCCGTGCAGCGGGCGGCACGACGATCAACAACAATGAAGGCGGGCGGATCGGCGACGACCTTCTCGTCGATCCTGGCGCTGCCGGTGAACTGGTCATAGCCTCGGCCGGCTCCGGAGGGGCGATCAAGATCGACAACGACGGCACCATCAACGGTCGCATGAACTTCGCAACGACGTCGGGCGCCGCTGCGGTCGAGTTCAACAACTACAGCAACAACAGTTGGAACACTTCAGGTCTTACCGTTTTCAGCGGCGGCGATGACACTGAGAACAATGAAGGTGGGACGACCACAACTACGGGTACGTTCGCAACGATCAGCTTCCTGGGAGGCGACGACGAGGTCATCAATCAAGCAAATGTCGATGGCGACCCCGGCACGATGAATCTAAACGCAGATCTGACGACCTTCCTCATGGGTGCCGACAGCGACCTGGTGGAAAACAAGGAGGGTTCGATCATCAACGCAAACAACAATGTCATCTGGGCATTGGATGGCGTTGGCGTGCAAGGCAAGGACATCTTTCGCAACGAAACCAAAGCCAGCTACGTCGGCACTGGCACGACTACTTTTATCTTTGGCGGCAACGACGATCAGTTCATCAACCGATCGGAGGCGACATTCACAGCAACCGGGCCGCTGAACACTTTCGAGTTTGGAAGCGGGTTCGATAGCTTCGTAAATGATACGGGCGCGACATTTTCGCTCGACGCCGGAATCGGGGCCAACTCGATACTCGATCTGGAAAATCTCAAGAATGATGGTGGTAGCGAAATACGCATCAGCGGTCTCCTCAATAACATCACGGGCCTGACCGGCTCCAATGCGTTGGTCAACGACAACGAATCCTACTTTGAGATGGAAGGTATCTCCTTCCTGTCGTTCAGTGGAGGAAACGACGCCTTCCTGAACCAGGGAGGCGCGAGCTTCCAGGGAATCGGCGCTACGACGTTCCTGTTTGGTGGAGGCAATGATACTGTCACCAACACAGGCGGCGCCCGCATCGGCTCGGGAGGCGATCTCGTCCCACTCAGCCTGCTGACCTTCGTCGACCTCGAGACGTTCAATGCAGAGGGCGGCATCACTGACATGCGGGATGGCGATGTGTGGGACGGCATCGCCATGATTGGCACCAATTACCATACGAACGGTGTCGCCGATCATCATATCGACGCCTATCTGGGCGGGCTTCTTTCAGCCGCCGACTTCATGGTCGTCGGCGAAGTTACCGGGACTGGCACTACCCTTGTTCACATCAACGACATCAACAGCGGCCCCGGAGAATACAATCCCTACGGCATGGCCATCGCGGCGGTTCAGGACGGCAATGCTGACGCTGGTGATTTCCGGCTGGCCGATGGTCCGATCCAGAAGGGTCTCTTCAGCTACGATATCTATCTGGACGACGGCAATTCATTGCTTCATCCGAAGTGCTTCCTGTCCGGCAACGACGACTGTTTCATCATAGCCAGCGTCGAGGGGCAACGCTCGTTTGAACTGCCTGTGATCTCTTACGGCGCCCAGCAGATGTGGCACACCTCCACCGGCGCCTGGTCAGACCGGACGGCCGACCTGCGCTCGGCGTTTGGCGGAACCGGCTTTGGCGGCGGCGGCGCGGACTATATCGAGCCGGCGGCACCGGCGGCGGCAGTCGGAAATGTAACGCCCGGGATATGGGGACGCGTGTTCGGTTCGGCGCAAAGCCGTGACGCCTCGAACAGCTCGGCGGCGCCGTTCGGCCTCGATTTACCGGGCACGACATTCGACAACGGTTTCGACCAGAGCATCTACGGCGTCATGGCCGGTATCGACTACGGACGGGAAAGCCTGTCGGATCAAGGCAACCAGGCCTGGATCTTTGGTGTTTTCGGCGGTTACACCGGCTCCAACCTCGATTTCGACAATTCGGATACGAATGTCGACTACCAGGCAGGGTCGGTCGGCGCCTACGTCACCTATCTTAACGGCGGGCTGTTCGTGGATGGCACCTTCAAGGTCGATTTCGGCTCGATGGACTACAGTTCAGGCGGAGACTCCGGCAGCGCGGACTACACTTCCATCGGCGGCGTCATCGACGCGGGCTACCGGATGACCATGGCCTCGGGCTGGTACGTCGAGCCGAAAGCAACGCTTTCCTATGTCAGCACCGACTTCGACAATATCGATGTTTTCGGCACAGATGTCGAATTCAACAATGGTGACAGCCTGCGCGGCCGTCTCGGAGCTCGACTGGGTACATCGCTCGACCGCAACGGCACCGCGGTTGAGCCCTATATCGAAGCAAGTGTCTGGGACGAGTTTGACGGAGATTACTCCGCGTCCTTCTTCAGCAACGGGGCAGGGTTCAATCCCAGTTTCGATTCGGACGGTGTCTATGGCGAAGTGGCGCTGGGTGCGAGCTTCGCGAACGCCGGCAATGGCTGGAGCGGCTTCGCCAGGGGCGCGGTCGAATTCGGTAGCGATTCTGCACTCGGCCTTACAGGGAACCTGGGAGTTCGCAAGGCCTGGTAGTACCAAGCCTCGTCACAGCACAGCCCGCGACTGCACACATCTCGCGGGCTGTGCTTTTCGCGAGGCTATTGAAGGGCGGCGAGAAACTTTTCCAGAACATCGCTCCATTCGGTCGTCGTCTGGATTGCGAAGTGTCCTTCCCCTGGCAAGGGCGCCAGCAGCTCATAGTCGGCGTGCCCTCCCGCGTTCGTAAACGCGACGACCATTTCCTGCGAGAGAGCCGGCGGGAAATACGTGTCGTTCTGCGCATAGATCCAGAGCGTCGGAACGCGCGAGGTCCGGCCAAGGCGGCCTACGGCAGCTATCAGGCGCTCCGGCGCGCAGTTGTTGAGCGGCCGATTGAGGTGATGCCCGCCCCGTCCACCCGCAAAGTTGACAACCGCGCGGACACCTTGCGGCTGCCGCGCCGCATAGGCGAGGCTGCCAAGAGCGCCTGCCGAGTGTCCTGCCAGGATGATCCATTCGGGTTGGACGAAGCTCTGCTGCTTCATATAGGCCACCGCCGAGGCGATACTGTCAGCCGCGCCGTTTGCAGCCTTTAGGTAGTTAGCGTCCTCACATCCGCCCTGGTCCTCCAGGTACGGTCCCCCACCACCATGACCTGGCCTCTGAGGGACGACGACCACGTAGCCATGTCTGACAAACCATTGCGTCAGGCTGGCGAACTCCGGAAATGGCGATCGTTTCCGGCGTGCGGGGTCCTGTTCCGATCCGTGATTGATGATTGCCATCGGAAATGGGCCGTTTCCCGAGGGACGATAAACTCGAGCGCGCATCAAGCGGCCTTGTTGCGACAAGGGCAGCATCCAGTCTTCAACGTCCCCGCGCTCGCCTACACGGCCGGCATGTCCAGTTGTGCGGAAGCTTTCCGAAGCAAAGTCCGAAGCCACGCAACCGGCGATCAGGGCGCCGGCTGACAGCGACAACAGAGCGATGCGCCAGCGTTTGACAAACCGAAGCAGCACATCCCCCCTGTGTATTGGAACCGCCCGTGGCCGATGGAAGTTGGCAACGGCCCGAACCTACATCAAATTCGCGGCAGGTTCAGAGGAATGACAGGTCAGCCGGAAGGAACCGCCGGCCGCCAGAAACCCTATCGACCCCGAGCAACCTGCGCAGATCCATGACCTTTGGCCCTGGCATCTTCGGGAGCCGGCAAGCTCCGTCCGAAGCGGCCGAGGAGTTCGGCCGTGATAGCGGCGGAGGCGGGGCGGGCGAAATAGTAGCCTTGCGCCAGGTCGCAGCCCATCGCCAGCAGCGTCTCGGCCTGTTCCTTCGTCTCGACGCCTTCCGCGACGATCCGCATGCCAAGCTTGCGGGCGATATCGAGCAGGGCTTGGACGATGACGGCGCTCGACGCGTCGTCGACGATCCTGTCGATGAACGACTTGTCGATCTTCATGATGTCGACCGGGAATTTCAGCAGGTGGGTCAAGGATGCGAAGCCGGTTCCGAAATCGTCCAGCGCCACCAGGATCCCCTTGCCGCGCAGGCTCTTGATTTCGGCAGCCACCATGTCGTCGTTGACGAAGACGGCCTCGTTCACTTCGAGGACGAGATGCTCCAGAGCCTCTTCTGCGTCACCGAAGGCCGAGGAGATGCGGCTCTCCAGATCGCCCTTTTGCAGGTCGGCGGTCGTGACGTTGAACCCGACATGCTGCAGCGGCAGGTTCAGACCGAGCCAGTAACGGATGTCGGCGGCGACCTTCTGCAACATCTCGGTGGTCAGCGCATGGGCCAGCCGGGGATCGCCGAAGGCAATCTGGAATTCGGCCGCCTCCAGTAAGCCGCCGCCACGGTCGCGGATGCGCGCCAGAGCCTCCAGGCCGACAATCTCGGCGGTGTCGAGGCGCACGATCGGCTGGTAGTGCGGCACGATACGCCCCTCGGCCAATGCCTCGTCGACCTCCGCCATGGCGCGCAGGCGCTGGGTCATCGTCGTTCGCATGCCCTGCCGGAAGGCCACGAAGCCGCCGCGGTTGACCTCCTTGGCGTGATAGAGCGCGAAGTCGGCGTTCTGGTAGAGCGTGCTCTTGTCGAATCCCGCCTCGCCCTGGAACACGCCGCCTACGGTGAGCGATGGCGCCAGCGTCATGCCATGATATTCGACCGGCTGGCAGACGGCGCCGATGAGCGCCTGCGCCGTTGTGTCCATCATCGCCTCGGAGGCGCAGCCTGCGTGGATGAAGGCGAACTCGTCGCCGCCGAGCCGAAACACTTCGACCTGCGGGTCGATGGACTTCAAGCGCGTCGACGCGACGCGGATCAGGGCATCGCCGGCCGCGTGGCCCAGCGTGTCGTTGACCCGCTTGAGATGATCGAGATCGGCGAAAAGAAGCGCGAAGCGGCGACGGTCGGCGATCATCTGAGCAAGCCGTAGATCGAAGCTGGCGCGGTTGGGCAGGCCCGACATGGCGTCGACGAAGGCCTGTTCATGAGCACGCCAGCGGTACTCGTGGTTCTCGATCAGCACCGCGCATAGATGCGTGCAGCGGGCAACGATCTGCCGTTCGTGGTCGCTGGCGCCGCGCGGCTCGCGAAAGTAGAATGCGAAGGTGCCGACGACCCTGCCGTCGCGTGCCTTGATCGGCGTCGACCAGCAGGCCCGCAGACCAAGCGGCAGGGCGAGCGCCTTGAAGTGGGCCCAGAGCGGGTCATGCTCGATATCGGTGACCTCGACCGGCTCGCCAAGGAAGGCGGCCGTTCCGCAGGAGCCGACGACCGGTCCGATCGCAACGCCGTCGAGCGCTTGCGAATAGGCGTCAGGCAGGCTGGGCGCGGCAAGCGGCTTCAGTTTTCCCTCGGCGTCGACCAGCAAGACCGAGCAAATCGCGTCGGGTGCGAACATCTCGGCCCGTCGGCACAGCAGGTCCGCGACCGTATCGGCACGCTCGCCATAGGCAATTCGCTCCAGGACATCGCTCAGGAGATCGATCAGGGAGGGTTTGGGCTGGCGAGAAAGCATCTACGTCTGTCGGCCTGCATGAAACTGGGCTTATCAACGCAGTCTTCGCTTAAGAAAGGGTCAAGGCTGGCAGGAGAAACGCATGTCACGACTTTAATTCGGAAAGCAAACCGAATGGAATATTTTCAAGTTTGAAATAAAGTCGGAGCAATCCCGGACAGGTGTTCTCCGTGTCTGTCCGCTGACCGCCCGTATCCTGCAGGACTGCCGGAACCGGCCCGGTGCGGCGAAGCGGCTCTCCCGCGGCCCTTTCGCCATTGCCGCTCATAGGCTAAGGGCGCGGGACATTTCCCCGACAGTTCCAAAGGCATCCCGGCATACCCATGATCCGTCTCGAAAACATCAGCAAGCAGAACGGCCAGCAGCTTGTCTTCATCGAAGCCTCGGCCACGCTTCTCAAGGGCGAGAAGGTCGGGCTCGTCGGCCCCAACGGCGCCGGCAAGACGACGCTGTTTCGCATGATGACCGGCGAGGAGCAGCCCGACGAGGGGCAGGTGTCGGTCGAGCGCGGCATCACCATCGGCTATTTCAGCCAGGATGTTGGCGACATGGCAGGCCTCTCCGCCGTGGCGGCCGTGATGGACGGCGCCGGCCCGGTCAGCGAGCTGGCGGCCGAATTGGCCGAACTGGAGAGCGCGATGAGCGATCCGGAACGCGCCAACGAGATGGACGCGATCATCGAGCGCTACGGCGAGGTGCAGGGGCGCTTCGAGGAACTCGACGGCTATGCGCTGGACGGAAGGGCGCGCGAGGTGCTCGACGGCCTCGGCTTCAGCCAGGAAATGATGGACGGCGACGTCGGCAAGCTGTCGGGTGGCTGGAAGATGCGCGTCGCGCTGGCGCGCATCCTCTTGATGCGGCCCGACGCGATGCTGCTCGACGAGCCGAGCAACCATCTCGATCTCGAAAGCCTGATCTGGCTGGAGGAATTCCTCAAGGGCTATGAGGGCGCGCTGCTGATGACCTCGCACGACCGCGAGTTCATGAACCGCATCGTCAACAAGATCGTCGAGATCGACGGCGGCGCGCTGACCTCGCATTCGGGCAATTACGAATTCTACCAGCAGCAGCGGGCGCAGGCCGAGAAGCAGATGCAGGCGCAGTTCGAGCGGCAGCAGGCAATGCTGGCCAAGGAAATCGCCTTCATCGAGCGCTTCAAGGCACGCGCCAGCCATGCCGCGCAGGTGCAGAGCCGCGTCAAGAAACTGGAGAAGATCGATCGGGTCGAGCCGCCCAAACGCCGCCAGACCGTGAACTTCGAATTCCAGCCGGCACCGCGCTCGGGGGAGGATGTCGCGACGCTGAAGGCCGTGCACAAAAGCTATGGCAGCCGCACGATCTATGAGGGGCTCGACTTCCAGGTCCGGCGGCGCGAACGCTGGGCGGTGATGGGCATCAACGGCGCCGGCAAGTCGACCCTTCTGAAGCTCGTGGCGGGCGCGGCCGAGCCGGACGACGGCACGGTGGCGCGCGGCCCGAGCGTCAAGATGGGCTATTTCGCGCAGCATGCGATGGAACTGCTCGACGGCGAGCGCACCGTGTTCCAGTCGCTCGAGGACGATTTTCCGCAGGCGGGACAAGCGCCGCTGAGGGCACTCGCCGGCTGTTTCGGCTTTTCGGGCGACGAGATCGAGAAGAAGTGCCGGGTACTCTCGGGCGGCGAGAAGGCACGGCTGGTGATGGCCAAGATGCTGTTCGATCCGCCGAACTTCCTGGTACTGGACGAACCGACCAACCATCTCGACATCGCGACGAAGGAAATGCTGGTGGCAGCACTGTCGGAATTCCAGGGCGCGATGCTGTTCGTTTCGCACGATCGCCACTTCCTGGCGGCGCTGTCGAACCGCGTGCTGGAACTGACGCCCGACGGCATCCATGCCTATGGCGGCGGCTATACGGAGTATGTGGCGCGCACCGGTCACGAGGCGCCCGGGCTGAGAAGCTGACATGAAAAAGCCCGGTCCGCAGAGGGACCGGGCAATGTGCAGGCGGGGCCGGAGGGATGCCGGCAGGGGGTATGCCTGCGATGGGTATCGCGGCACCGTGTTGGAAAGTGCCCGCGAAAGCGAACAATCAGACCGTCAGGCGCGCCAGGGTTTCGATGCGCCGGGCTTCCGCCATCGATCCGAGATGCGCCGTGGGATCTGCGCTGAAGGGCAGTCCGACGACCACGTTGAGATCAGCGCGCGTCAGTCCGATATCGGCGAGCTGGCTGTCCGACATCTCGCCGAGGCGGTAAAAGGCGCGGCGGTTTTTCCAGGCGCGGAGAAAATTCACCACCGCGTTCACTGCAGCCGCGGCGATGGTCGGGCGCGTCTCGGCCTGCATCGTTTCTGTGGCGTCGTGGGCGAGCGTGGTCATGGTCTTTCTCCTCAGGTCTCAGGCAAGCACCAGCCATCGCGGCGATCATGGGATCCTCGCGGCGCGGCCTTTTCGAATCCGGCTTTCCTGTTGTTGACGTTAGGATAGTGCGCCCGCCGCATTGATTTATCCAACGAATGTTTTTAATCTTTATCATCAATGATGATGATGGATTGTCGCCCATGGCCGCGCCCCTCGACCTCGATCAGTTGCAAACCTTCATAACGATCTCGGACACCGGCAGCTTCACACGCGCCGCCGACGAGGTGCACCGCACCCAGTCTGCGGTGTCGATGCAGATGCGCCGGCTGGAGGAACGGATCGGCAAGCCGCTGTTCGAAAAGGACGGTCGCACCAACCGGCTGACCGAGGAAGGCGAGCGGCTGCTTTCCTACGCACGGCGCATGCTGCACCTCAACCGCGAGACGCTGGCCGCCTTCGACGACCGGGCGCTCGAGGGCACGATCCGCATCGGCACGCCCGACGACTACGCCGACCGCTTTCTGCCCGAGATCATGGCGCGATTTGCCCGCTCTAACCCGCGGGTCGAATTGACCGTCATCTGCGAGCCGACACCCGGCCTCGTCGAGCACATCAAGCGCGGCAATCTCGATCTCGCCATCATCACGCACAATGCGGAGCGCGGCCCATCGGAAGTGGTTCGCCGCGAGCCGTTGCTTTGGGTCTCCTCAGCCAACCACGCAACTCACGAGGAATCGATCCTGCCGATGGCCTTCGGCCGGCCGACCTGCGTGTGGCGGCGGTCGGCGTGCGAGGTTCTCGACCGCATGGACCGTGAATACCGCATCCTGTTCACCAGCTGGTCGGCCACCGTCATCACGGCAGCCGTATTGTCTGGTCTGGCGATATCGGTACTACCCGAATGTGCACTGAGGCCCGGCATGCGCGTGTTGAGCGAGGCCGACGGTTTCGGCGCCCTGCCCGACTGCAAGATCGGCATTCTGCGCGGACATACGGCGCGGCCCGAACTGGTCGACGCCATTGCGCGGCACATTACCGACAGTCTCGACAACATCTCGGTACCGATGACGGAGGAGCCGGGAAGCTTCGACATGGTGGCGCTTGCAGCGGCGCGCGGACGCAAGCTGAAACCGACGCACATGCTTCCGGGCTGGTGACCGGCAAACGGGCCAGGCTCTAAAGCAAACATTAACCCTGAGCGGTCAGTCTCGGTCGGTACCCTGCGATCGATTGAGAGACAAGATGACCCGCATTCTGGCTGTAACAGTGATTTCCGTGATGCTCGCCGGCTGCGGATCGACACAGGTGACCCGCACCGCATCGGGTGCTGCGATCGGCGCCGGAACCGGTGCCGTTGCCGGGGCCGCGATCGCCGGAACGCCCGGCGCGGTCGTGGGTGGGCTCGGTGGCGCCGCCGCTGGCGCCATCATCGGCGCCAACCAGTAGGCGCAAGGCAGACCTCAAGCCGGCCTGATTGCCGCCTCACGGCGACACCACTTGACCCCTGGCGCGGGAATCCGCACGAATCTCCCGATGAGCGATCAGGCAACCGATTCGAGAACCAACGCCGCCGAATTCACCGTCAGCGAGATCTCGGGCGCGCTGAAGCGCACCGTCGAGGACGCGTTCGGCAATGTGCGGGTGCGCGGCGAGATTTCCGGCTATCGCGGGCCGCATGGCTCCGGCCACGCCTATTTCAGCCTGAAGGACGACCGCGCCAAGATCGACGCCGTTGTCTGGAAGGGCACCATGGGCCGGCTGAAATTTCGCCCCGAAGAGGGCATGGAGGTGATCGCCTCGGGCAAACTCACCACCTATCCGGGATCGTCGAAATACCAGATCGTCATCGACAATCTCGAGCCGGCGGGCGCAGGCGCCCTGATGGCGCTGCTGGAAGAGCGCAAGAAGCGGCTGGCCGCCGAAGGCCTGTTCGACGCCGGCCGCAAGCAGCTTCTGCCGCACATGCCGATGGTGATCGGCGTCATCACATCGCCGACAGGCGCTGTCATCCGCGACATCATCCACCGCATCAAGGACCGCTTTCCGCTCCATGTCATCGTCTGGCCGGTGCGCGTGCAGGGCGAGACGAGTGGTACTGAAGTAGCGGCGGCCGTCGTGGGGTTCAACGCCCTGCCGCAAGGCGGACCGATCATGCGGCCCGACGTGCTGATCGTGGCGCGCGGCGGCGGCAGCCTTGAGGACCTGTGGGGCTTCAACGACGAGGCGCTGGCCCGCGCGGTGGCGGCGTCGCATATCCCTGTCATCTCGGCGGTCGGCCACGAGACAGACTGGACGCTGGTGGATCTTGCTGCCGACAGACGGGCACCGACGCCCACCGGTGCGGCCGAAATGGCCGTGCCGGTGAAGGCCGACCTCGAGGCGACGCTGGCCAGCCTGTCGGCGCGGCTGCGCGCCTGCACGACACGCAATTTCGACCGCAAGCGCACGG
>CAMYMG010000074.1 GCA_947259295.1 uncultured Rhizobiaceae bacterium | reverse complement strand
CGCCGAGCACGTCCCTGTGGCGCGCCAGGCCGCGATCGATGGCCGAGACCTTGCGCACCAGGCCGGCGTCGTCGACGCCGGTGCCGCGACCGACCCAGCCGACCGTGTCGCCGCCGAACAGCGCCGCTGCAAGGGCCGCCGCCGTCGTGGTGTTGCCGATGCCCATTTCGCCGAAGCAGATCAGGTCGGTGTCCTTGCCGACCGAGGCGTAGCCGGCTGACACGGCGGTGAGGAAATCGGCCTCGTCCATGGCCACTTCCTGCGTGAAGTCACCGGTCGGGCGTTCCACCTCCAGCGGCACGACGGAAAGCTCCGCACCCGCGGCGCGCGCCAGCTGGTTGATCGCCGCGCCGCCGGCCGAGAAGTTCGCCACCATCTGGTGCGTCACCTCGGCCGGAAAGGCCGAAACGCCCTGCGCCGTTACGCCGTGCGAGCCGGCGAAGACGACGACCTGCACCTCGTCGAGTTTCGGCATGTCGCGGCCCTGCCAGCGGGCCAGCCAGGCGGCGATCGTCTCGAGCTTGCCGAGGCTGCCCTGCGGCTTGGTCAGCGTGTCCTGGCGGCGCGCGACGGCCGCCGCAGCGCTGTCGCTGCCTTGCTGCAGGTTCTGGCAGGCGGCGCGCAATTCATCGAAGGATTTGAAGGCCATGGGGGGACAATCTCCGAAAACGAGTCAGGAAAGGATGGCGGACGCGGCGACGAGAACCGCGATTTCGCCGGCCTGCTGCAGGGCGCCGGCCGTGTCGCCTGTGTGGCCGCCGATCTGGTTGAGGCAGGCAAGCCGGAAGAGCGAGAAGATCATGGCAAGCAGGAGTGTGGCGACAAGCGCGCCGGAGAGACCGAGGCAGAAGAGCAGGGCGACAGCGCCGATTGCCGCCGCGACGATCGCCGTTTCCTGCGATACGCTGCCGGCACCGGCGGCCAGTCCGTCGCTGCGCGCCGGCGGCGTCAGGTGCATCAGCGCCGGCATCAGCGCGCGCGAGGCGACATGGGCGGCGACGAGGGCGGAGAAGGCGAAACCTGCGCTGCCGAGATCGGCAAGCGCGCTCCAGCGGATCAGCACCGACATGACCAGCGCCGCGGCGCCATAGGCGCCGATGCGGCTGTCGCGCATGATCTCGAGTTTTCGTTCTGCGGTCCTGCCGCCGCCGAACCCGTCGGCGACGTCGGACAGCCCGTCCTCGTGCAGGCAGCCGGTGGCGAGCATGGCGGCGGCAAGCGCCAGTGCCGCCGCGACATTGGCCGACAGTCCGGCCATGCCGGCGACCGAGAACACGACGCCTGATATCAACGCGACGGCGAGTCCGGCAATCGGTGCCGCCCAGATCGCCTGCGCCAGCGTTCGGGTGCCGAAATCGAACTGCGGCAGCGGCAGGCGCGTGAAGAAGACGAGGCTGAGAGCCATGTCCTGCAGGAGCTGGCGAAGCGGCGGCAGCGTCATGGCTCAGCCCTTCGCGATGGCATGGAAGAAGGTGCCCGACACGTTGCCACGCCGGCCGCCGGAGGCCGGCAGCGGATTGCCAAGCCCGTCGGCGAGATCGGCAAAGGCCTCGTCGGAACCGGCCTCGGTCATCTGCGCGTAGTGGAACTCGTGGCCGCGCACCACGCTGCCGGCCACGCCCAGCGGCCCGTCGGCGCGCAGCGTCGCCTGGCGGTAGCCGAGATTCATCTTGCGCTTGGCGAAGCTCGTCGAATGACCGAGCAGGCCGAGCATGGCGTGGCTCGCGCCCTCGGCGTCGGTGAGGCTTTCGCCCAGCGCCATGAAGCCGCCGCACTCGCCATGGACCGGCTTCGTTGCCGCGAATTCTGTCACACCGGCGCGAAAGTTCGACGCTGCCGCGAGTTGCGCCGCATGCAGTTCCGGGTAGCCGCCCGGCAGCCAGCAGACGTCGCAATCCGGCGGCGGCGCCTCGTCGGCAAGCGGCGAGAAGGGTACGATCTCGGCGCCGACGGCGCGCCAGGTCAGCGCATGATGCGGATAGAGGAAGGTGAAGGCGGCGTCGCAGGCGAGCGCGATGCGCTGTCCGGGCGGCGGCAGGGCGTTGGCGAAATCCACCAGCGGCGGTTCGAGCGGCGTCGCCAGCGCCAGGATGGCGTCAATGTCGAGCGAGGCTTCCACCATGTCGGCCAGCCGGTCGAGATGCTTTTGCAGATCGGCATGTTCACCGGCCTGCACCAGGCCGAGATGGCGCTCGGGCAGAGACAGGGTCGGGTCGCGCAAAATGCCGCCGACGACCGGCAGGCCGAGCGCCTCGATGGCTTCACCGGCGAGCCGCTTGTGACGTTCGCTGCCCAGCCGGTTGAGCACCACGCCGGCGATGCGCACGTCCGGATCGTAGACTGCAAAGCCCTTGGCGACGGCCGCCGCCGTCTGCGACTGGCCCGACACGTCGAGCACCAGGAGCACCGGCAGGCCGTAGAGCCGCGCGAGATCGGCGGCGGCCCCCGAGCGGCCCGCACCGGCCGGAATGCCGTCGAACAGGCCCATGGCGCTTTCGATGACGACGATGTCGGTGTCCTTCGCCGCTTCGCCCGCCAGCGCGCCGAGCAGGCCGGGCGCCATCGCCCAGCTGTCGAGATTGACGCCGGGCAGGCCGGTGGCGGCCTTATGAAAGCCAGGGTCGATGTAGTCCGGGCCCGATTTCGCGCCGCGTGCCCTGAAGCCCCGGCGCGCCAGCGCGCGCAAGAGGCCGATGGTCACGGACGTCTTTCCGGAGCCCGAACGCGGTGCGCCGATGATGATCGCGCGGGCGGTCATTCCGGGCCCCGCAGCTTTTCGCGCTTGGCGACGATATGGCCGACCACGATCAGTGCCGGGGAGACGACATGCTCGCGCTCCGCCGCCTCGACCAGCGTGCCGAGCGTCGCCACGACCGTGCGCTCATGCGCATGCGTGGCGTTCTCGATCATTGCCGCCGGCGTGTCGTGCGCCAGCCCGCCCGCCAGCAGGCTGTCGACGGTCTTGGCCATATGCGTCAGGCCCATATAGATGACGATCGGCTGGCCGGTGCGGGCAAGGGCGGCCCAGTCCGGGCGGTCGTCGCTGGTCGCGGCAAAGCCGGTGGCGAGGATGATGGCGCCGTTGACGCCGCGCATCGTCGCGGGAATGCCGGCCGCCGTCAGGCCGCCGAAGGCCGAGGTGATGCCGGCAACCACGCGGTAGGGGATGTTTTCGGCGACCAGCGCCAGCGCTTCCTCGGCGCCGCGCGCGAAGACGAAGGGGTGGCCGCCCTTCAGGCGCACGACCTTGCGGCCTTCCTTTGCCAGTTTGACCAGCAGCGCGTTGATCTCGTGCTGCGGGATCGACAGGCGGCCGCCGCGCTTGCCGACATAGAATTTCTCGGCCTGCGTCGCCACCGCGATGATCTCGTCCGAAACCAGCGCGTCATGCACCAGCGCGTCGGCCTGGGAGAGCGCCGACAGCGCGTCGAGGGTCAGGCAGCCGGGATCGCCGGGACCCGCGCCGACCAGCCAGACATGGCCGGGCTGCAGCTCCTTCTGCCGGTAGTTGAGGTTGCCGATGGCCTGTTCGAGACTCACGCGCGACGCTTTCGTTCATGACTTGCTGCGGCAGCCGCCGTATAGATCGGCCGATGATTGACGAAGACCGTCCCCTCAGGCGCGGCTGGACCACCGGCGCCTGCGCCACCGCAGCGGCCAAGGCCGCCTGCGCGGCGCTGACGGCGGGCGATTTTCCCGATCCGGTCGAGATCACGCTGCCCGGCGGCCAGCGCGTCGGCTTTGCGCTGGCGCAGTTCGACTTGAGCGACGGCGCGGCGATGGCCGGCATCGTCAAGGATGCCGGCGACGATCCCGACGTCACGCATGGCGCGCTGGTCATCGCCACGGTGCGGCCCGGCAAACCCGGCTCCGGCGTGACCTTCAGGCGCGGTGAAGGCGTCGGCGAGGTGACGCGGCCCGGCCTGCCGATCCCGGTCGGCGAGCCGGCGATCAATCCCGTGCCGCGCCAGATGATCGCTCAGGCCATCGCCGAGGTGGCGGGCGACGGCGCCGATTTCGAGGTCGAGATCTCGGTGCCCGACGGCGAGAAGATGGCGGTCAAAACGCTCAACCCGCGGCTCGGCATCCTCGGCGGCATTTCGATCCTCGGAACGACCGGCATCGTCATTCCCTATTCCTGCTCGTCCTGGATCCACTCGATCCATCGCGGCATCGATGTGGCGCGCGCCATGGGCTACACCCATGTCTCCGGCGCCACCGGCAATGCCTCCGAGATCGCCGCGCAGAAGCGTCACAGCCTGCATGAGGTGCAGCTCATCGACATGGGCGATTTCGCCGGCGGCATGCTGAAATACATCCGCGACCATCCCCTGCCGCGCGTCACCGTGGCCGGCGGCGTCGCCAAGATGACCAAGCTGGCGCAGGGCATGCTCGACCTGCACTCCAAGCGCGGCCCGGCCGATCTCGACGCGCTGGCCGAGGTCGCCGTTTCGGCCGGTGCCGACGCGGCGCTGGCCGAAAGCATACGCGGCGCCAACACGGTGGCGCAGGCCTTTGGCGAGGCGACGGCGGCCGGCGTTCCGGTCGGCAGGGCAATCGCCGAGGGCGCCTGGAAGACGGCGGCGGGCGTGCTGAAGAGCCCCGAAATCGAGCTCGAAGTGCTGATCTTCAACCGCGACGGCGAGTTGATGGGCCACGCCGATTTCAAGCCTACGGCATAGGTTAGGGTCAACGGATCCGGTCGCGCAGCCCCTCATCCCCCTGCCGGGACCTTCTCCCCGCAAGCGGGGAGAAGAGGGCTGTGGCTTCTGACAGCTCAAGTTCTCGACCCTCGGCGATTGGCGAATCCGTCGACGACAGCTCTCCTCTCCCCGTCCGTCACGGGGAGAGGATGCCGGCAGGCAGGTGAGGGGCAGCGCCTTCATAACCCGTCGCGCCTCCGGAATCGGCGCTGGTAGTAGGCGTCGTAAAGTGAGCTTTCGCGGAAATTTTCAGCGCCGAGCGACGGGGCGACAAACACGATGGCCGAGCGCTCGACCGGCTCGGCGGCAAGTCTGTCGGCGATGTCGGCCAGGGTGCCGCGAATGATGCGTTCTTCCGGCCATGAGGCGCGAAACACGATGGCGACCGGGCATTCGGCGCCATAGAGCGGCGTCAGTTGCGCGACGATCTCGTCGATTGCGTGGATGGCAAGATGGATAGCCAGCGTCGCGCCGGTGCGGCCGAAGCCGGCCAGCGTCTCGCCGGGCGGCATCTTCGAGGCGCGGCCGGAAATACGCGTCAGCACCAGCGATTGCGCCACCTCCGGGATGGTCAGTTCGCGCCCAAGCGCCGCCGCGGCCGCTGCGAAGGAAGGGACGCCCGGCGTCATCGTGTAGGGTATGCCGTGCTTCTCAAGCCGCCTGATCTGCTCGGCGACCGCGCTCCACACCGACAGGTCGCCCGAGTGCAACCGCGCGACATCCTGTCCGGCGGCGTGGGCGGCGACATATTCGGCCTCGATCTCGTCGAGCGACATGGGTGCCGTGTCGACCAGCCGCGCGTCCGGCCCGCAATGTTCCAGCAGTTCCGGTGCGACGATCGAGCCGGCATAGAGGCAGACCGGGCAGGCGGCGAGCAGTCTTGCGCCGCGCAGCGTGATCAGGTCTGCAGCGCCCGGTCCGGCGCCGATGAAATGGACCGTCATGCGCGCCCTCCATTGAGGGTCGCACTGCCCCTCATCCCCCTGCCGGGACCTTCTCCCCGTAAACGGGGAGAAGAGAGCGGTGGCTTCGCGCGGCGCGAACTCGCCACCCTTTGCAATTGGCGAACACGCCCATGACAGCGCTCCTCTCCCCGTCTTCCACGGGGAGAGGATGCCGGCAGGCAGGTGAGGGGCAGCACCATGGTATCCGGCTGGCGCCTGCTGCATCGACTGGCAGCGCAAAAGACATCCGTCATGCGCCGTCTCCGCCGATTGCCAGCGCGCAGGTGACATTGCCGACGACGATGCGCGGGCCGAGCAGGCGCGATCCTTCGCCGGCAGCGGCGAGTGCGGCGGCTTCCGAGACCGACGGCGTGCCGGTGACGGCGAGCGACTGCGCCGACTGGCTGAGCGTCCTCTCCTCCATCTCCTTGAGGGCGGCTTCGTCGACCAGGATGACCGGCAGGCCAAGGGTTGCGCCGGCGACGATGATGCCGGCCTCGCCCTGTTTCATGCGGGCGGTGGCGAGCGCCGAGAGCGCCGTCATCTCCAGTCCGTGCGTCTCCAGCGCGGTGTCGACGGCGGCCGAAACCTCGACGCCGCTGGCGCCCCGCCTGCAGCCTATGCCCGCCGCGATCACGGCTTCACCCATGACCATTGCGTCACCGGCATTGCCGGCCGCCAGCCCTGCATGGACCCTACCGGCACGGAGCGCGAAATGCCGATGCGGGCGAGGTCGCCGCCGCGCCTAGCCTGTTCGGCCAGCAGAAGCGCCTCGGTTTCCAGCGTCACGGCATTGGCGACGAGCCGGCCGCCTGACGGGAGCGCGGCGATCGCCGCCTCCATGACGCCCTGGTCCGTGCCGCCGCCGCCAACGAAGATGGCGTCGGGCGTCGGTAACCCGGTCATCGCTGCGGGCGCGGCGCCCTCGACAATCCTGAGGCCCGGCACACCGCAGGCCGATGCATTGCGGCCAATGCGGGCGGCGCGCTCCGGGTCTGCCTCGATGGCGATGGCGCGCATCGACGGGTCGGCCAGCATCCATTCGATGCAGATCGAGCCGGAACCGGCGCCGATGTCCCACAGCAGTTCGCCGCGGCGCGGTGCCAGCGCCGACAGCGTAACGGCGCGCACCTCGCGCTTGGTGATCTGCCCGTCATGCTCGAAGAGATCGTCGGCAAGTCCTGGCGTCAACGGCAGGATTCTGGCCTCGCGGGAAGATTCCACGTCGAGCGCCAGAACGTTGAGCGGATTGATGTTTTCGAGGTCGAAGGCGTCGGCGCGCGCCTGCCTGACGCGCTCGTCCGGGCCGCCGAGCGCCTCGAGAACGGTGACCCGCGAAGCGCCGAAGCCGCTTTCGGCGAGCAGCGCGGCAATTGCTGCCGGGCCTTCAGCGTCGGACGTCAGCGCCAAAATGCGGCGCTTCGGATGCAGAAGCGGCCGGATCAGGTCGAGCGGGCGGCCGTGCAGCGAAACTGTTTCGGTCTCCTGCAGGACCCAGCCAAGCCGCGCGGCGGCATGCGACAGGGAGGAGGGGGCGGGCAGCGCCAGCATCTCATCAGCCGCGACATGGCGTGCCAGCGTCACGCCGACGCCATGGAAGAAGGGGTCGCCGGAGGCCAGCACGCAGACACGCTTGCCGCGCAGTGCCAGCACGTCGAGCATCTCGCTGTCGAAGGGGCTCGGCCAGGCGCGGGCATCGCCGGTGACAAGTGTTTCCACCAGAGACAGGTGCCTGCTGCCGCCAAAGACGAAATCGGCCCCTGCGATGCGGCGCTTGGCCTCGTCGCCAAGGCCCGCTACACCGTCCTCGCCGATGCCGACGATGGTGAGCCATGGCTGGCCGGCGTGATCGAACGCTTCAGCAGGCATGATGACCCACCAGATCCTGATCCTCGGCGGCACGACGGAAGCGCGGCAGCTCGCCACGAAGCTCGCCGCGCGTGGCGACCTCGCGATCACTCTGTCGCTTGCCGGCCGCACCGAAAGCCCGGTCCCGCAGGGCGTGCCGGTACGCAGCGGCGGTTTTGGCGGCGCCGAAGGCCTGGCCGGATATCTGAGAGACAAAAGCGTCGATCTGCTGATCGACGCGACGCATCCCTATGCGGCGCAGATTTCGGCCAATGCGGCCGAGGCTGCCCGGCTTGCCGGCGTCGCCGCGCTGGCGCTGCGCCGCCCGGCCTGGGAACCTGTCGAAGGCGACCGCTGGACGATGGTGGATGATGCCGACGAAGCCGTGGCGGCGCTGGGTCCGGCGCGCAGGAAGGTATTTCTGGCGCTCGGTCGGCAGGAAATCGCCGGTTTCGAGGCCGCCCCGCAGCACGGCTATGTCATCCGCAGCGTCGATCCGGTCGAGCCGCCGCTTGCCGTTCCCGATGCAACCTACATCCTGGCGCGCGGTCCGTTTTCCGAAGAAGACGACCGGGAGCTGCTCGTCGCGCATGGCATCGACGCCATCGTCGCCAAGAACAGCGGCGGGCAGGCGACCTATGGCAAGATCGCAGCGGCGCGAAAGCTCGGCATCGACGTTTTTCTGTTCCGCCGGCCGGTACTGCCGGACCTGCCGTCCGGCAAAAACGTCGCGGAAGTCTTGGCGCTGGTCGATCATGCGCTGGCTCCCGTCGAAAAGCGCGGCGTGTAGACCATCGCCGGCTTGTCGCCGCGCTCGATGATGCGGGTCTCGGGCGAGCCGATCATCACGCAGGTCGCCATGTCGGCCTTTTCCGGGTCGGCCTCGGCGAGGGGGAAAACCTCGATCCGCTCGTCGGGCCGTCCGGCGGCGCGGCCGAAGATGACCGGCGTCGCCGCCGGCAGGTTCTTGCGCAGTGTCTCGAAGGCGCGGCCCAGTTGCCAGGGACGGGCCTTGCTGATCGGGTTATAGAGCGCGATCACGAAGCCGGCGGCCGATACTGCGTCGAGACGTTTCTCGATCAGCTCCCACGGCTTCAGATTGTCGGACAGCGAGATGGCGCAGAAATCATGGCCGAGCGGCGCGCCGATGCGTGCGGCGACCGCCAGCATGGCGGTAACGCCCGGCACGATGGTCAGGTCGATGGCGCGCCATTCCGCCGGTCCAGCCTCGATCGCCTCGCAGACGGCGGCCGCCATGGCGAAGACGCCCGGATCGCCGCCCGAGACGACGGCAACGCGCTCGCCGCTTGCCGCCTTCTCAAGTGCTGCCGAAGCGCGCGAAATCTCTTCCCGGTTGTCCGAGGCGACCTTGACCTGGTCGGGCCTGAGCGCGAGGCGGTCGACATAGGGTCCGTAGCCGTAGAACCATCTGGCTTCCGCGACAGCGCGGCTTGCCTCCGGCGTCACCTGATCGGCGTTGCCGGGTCCGAGCCCGATGACGGCGACATGGCCGCTCACGGCTTGCCCGCCCAGCCCGGCACGAGGATCAGCGCGAAATAGGGCGCGACATCGTCTGGCTTGTCTTCGAGCCGCATGGCTTTCGTGGCCGGCATGGTGCCGCGCTCGACATAGATGGCGCGGTCGAGCAGGCCCGCCGTGGCGAGCGCCTTGCGGATTTTCGGCAGGTTGCGGCCGACCTTCATGATGACGGCGGCGTCGGTGTCGGCCAGCCGCCGGGTCAGTTCGAACTCGCTCATCGTGCCGGGCAGCACGGTCAGCACGTCGTCGCCCTGGACGATCGGTACGCCGGTCTGCGACCAGCACCCCGACATGGCAGTGACGCCGGGAATCACTTCGGTCGGATAGAGGTGCGACAGTCGGACATGCAGATGCATGTAGGAACCATAGAATAGCGGGTCGCCCTCCGAGAGCACGGCGACGGTGCGGCCAGCGTCGAGATGCCCGGCGACGCGGCCGGCGGATTCCTCGTAGAAGGCCGCGATGGCGGTCTGGTAGTCGCCATGCTGCCTGTCGATTTCCGTGGTGACCGGATAGACGAGCGGCAGCTCGATCAGATCGTCACGGAAATGCGCGCCGGTGATGGTCTTGGCATTGCCGTTGGCGCCGCGCTTGGCGAAGTGCGCGACGACGTCGGCCTCCTTCAGCGCCCGCACCGCCTTCAGCGTCATCAGTTCGGGATCGCCGGGGCCGGTGCCGACGCCGAAGAGGCGGCCTGTCGCGGTAGCGTTCACAGGCCGGGCCTCGCAAGCGCGTTGATGGCGGCGGCCGTCATGGCGCTGCCGCCCATGCGTCCGCGCACGATGGCATAAGGAATGCCGAGCCCGCTTTCGGCCAGCGCTTCCTTCGATTCGGCGGCGCCGACGAAGCCGACCGGCATGCCGATTATGGCCGCGGGCTTCGGCGCGCCATCACGCAGCATTTCGAGCAGGTAGAACAGCGCGGTAGGTGCGTTGCCGATGGCGACGACGGCGCCGCCGAGTCTCTCGCCCCAGAGTCGCATGGCGGCGGCGGAGCGCGTATTGCCGATTTGCTTCGCGAGTTCAGCAGTTTGCGGGTCGCGCAGCGTGCAGATCACCTCGTTGCCGGCGGGAAGGCGGGCCACCGTGACACCGCGCGATACCATTTCGGCGTCGCACAGGATCGGCGCGCCGGCGAGCAGCGCGTTGCGGGCCGTCGTGACGAAACCCGGCGAGAAGACGAAGTATTGCGCGGCTTCGACAAGCCCGCAGGCATGGATCATGCGCACCGCGACATCGGCCTCTGCCTCGGAGAATCGCGACAGATCGGCCTCGGCGCGGATAATGGCGAAAGAGCGCTCGTAGATCGCGTTGCCGTCGTGGATGTAGTCGTAAGCCGTCATCGTCACTCTTTTCCAAAGGCTTCGGCGAGTTGTTCCGCGTCGTGGATCCAAGAGGGCAATCCGCCCTTCCGCAACGCCTGTGCCAGCCGTGCTAGGCCGTCGCGGGCACCCTCCGGAGCCGTGTAGGCAAGCGGAAGATCGCGCGCCGTCCCGTCAACGACAATTCCCGCCCCGATCTCGCTGCCGACCAGGGTCAGCGCGGCCTTGCCGGGATGCGCGCAGCCCTTTGCGCAGCCGGAGATGTGGAGGTGGAGGACGGTGCCGAGGAGGTCGGCGAGGTCGGGCGCGACAGCGGCGGCAAGCTCCCTGGCCGCGATGTGGCCGGAGGCGCAGGCCGGCGCGCCGGGGCAGGCGGAAATGGCGGTGCGGGGGTCATTCTCGGCGACGACAAAGCCGAGTGTCCGGGCCGTGAACTGCAGCGTCCCGGCGGCTTCGTGGGTGGGGCAGAGCGCCAGGATAGTGCGCTTCGGCGCAAGGCGGATATCGGCGATGCCGAGGGATGCGGCGTGCTCGGCGAATGCCATGACGTCGGTGGCGTCGGCGTGGCCGAAGGGCAGGGCGATGCCGAGGGCGATGCGGGCGTCGGCGAGGGGGAAGATGTTGAGGAGGCTTTTTGCTTGAGCACCCCCCTCTGGCCTCCCGGCCATCTCCCCCACAGGGGGGGAGATCACGCTGTCGCGGAAGGATTCGCCAGTCTCTGCTGCTGCTGCCTGGCGGTCGTAGCGCTCGGCGCCGGCATTACCCCCCTCTGCCCTGCCGGGCATCTCCCCCTCAAGGGGGGAGATTGGCGGCTTCGGCGTGGCCGCCACTCGAACAGAGGTCGATTGGGCCGTTGACGACACATCCGGCGAGTCCGCCGAGGAATGGGTCGTCGAATATTGTCCGCCGGGCTGATGCAAGCTGATCTCCCCCCTTGAGGGGGAGATGGCCGGCAGGCCAGAGGGGGGTATGGCAGGCGATGCGGGTTGCAGGTTCGCGATGGCTGCGAACTGCGCGGCGGAGAGATCCCGCGCACGGGCGGCGGGGCCCAGGGCGGCGATGGCGGAGAGGAAGGAGATTGCCGTCTCCAGCGCCTGCTGTTCAGCCCCGGCTGCCAGAAGTGTCGCAGTGCGGGCGTCGCCGGCAATGGCGATCTGCCAACGCGTTTCGGTGCCCGCCCGACGGGCCATCAGCCTGACATCGGCCGAAACCTCATCGAGGCAGGAGCGGCCGCCGCCATCGACGACGACCGATACTTTCGGGCCGAGCTTGCCATCGAGCCCGGCGGCGGCGATAGCGGCGCGCATG
>CAMYMG010000073.1 GCA_947259295.1 uncultured Rhizobiaceae bacterium | reverse complement strand
GGGCAGGGCGGCGGCGGCAGGCCAGACATGGCCCAGGCCGGCGGCCCGGACGCGTCGAAGGCCGCCGATGCAATCGCGGCGGTGCGGTCGGCGATCGAGACCACCTGATCCCTCGGGACTATGCCCGATCTCGACAGCTATGTGATCTGCACCTCGCCACGCAGCGGCAGCACGCTTTTGTGCACGCTGCTGGCGGCAACGGGGGTTGCCGGCAAGCCGGCCTCCTATTTCTACGGCGACTCGGTCGCCGACTGGCTGGAGGATCTCGGCATCGTGCCCGAGGCAGGCAGTTCCGAGCGCGACATGCTTGAGGCAGCCTTCAGCGAGGCAATGCGCCAGGGGCGCAAAGGAACGCGTCTCTTCGGGCTTCGCCAGCAACAGCGTGGCCTTGGCCTTCTCTGCGAAAAGCTTGCTGTGGGCGAGCCGGAAGACCTGGCCGACAGCGAGCGCTTCAGGCGGCGTTTCGGCCCGACGCTCTTCATCCATCTGTCTCGGGCCGACAAGGTGGCGCAGGCCGTGTCGCTGCTGAAGGCCGAACAGTCGGGCCTCTGGCACATGGCGCCTGACGGCACGGAGGTCGAGCGCCTGGCGCCGCACCGCGAGCCCATCTACGACTTCGGGAAACTGCGGGCCTGCGTGGACATGGTGACGGCCTACGACCGCAACTGGGAGGCGTGGTTCCGGCAAGAGGCGATCGATCCGCTGCGCATTTCTTACGACGCCTTGTCGGCCGATCCGGTCGCAACGCTGCGGAGCGTACTCGGGCATCTGGGCCTCGATCGCTCAGCCGCCGACGGTATCGAGCCCGGTGTCCGAAAGCTCGCCGACGGCACCAGCGCCGACTGGGTGGCGCGCTATCGCCGGGATTCGCTCGCCCGTTAGGCCTGCGCCATCGCTGGCTCCGATGCGTCAAGCAAAAGACCCCGGATCGCTCCGGGGCCTTCCTTGTACCGTGGATAACCCGTCAGGCCATCGCCTTCTGCAGGTTCTGGTCGATCTTGTCGAGGAAACCGGTGGTTGACAGCCAGGGCTGATCGGGGCCGATCAGCAGCGACAGGTCCTTGGTCATGTAGCCGGACTCGACGGTCTGGATGCAGACCTTTTCCAGCGTGTCTGCGAAACGCTTGAGCGCATCGTTGTTGTCGAGCTTGGCGCGGTGCGCCAGGCCACGCGTCCAGGCGAAGATCGAGGCGATCGAGTTGGTCGAGGTTTCCTCGCCTTTCTGGTGCTGGCGGTAATGGCGCGTCACCGTGCCGTGCGCGGCTTCCGCTTCCACCGTCTTGCCGTCCGGCGTCATCAGCACAGAGGTCATCAGGCCGAGCGAGCCGAAGCCCTGCGCCACGGTGTCCGACTGCACGTCGCCGTCATAGTTCTTGCAGGCCCAGACATAGCCGCCCGACCACTTGAGGGCCGAAGCCACCATGTCGTCAATCAGGCGGTGTTCGTACCAGATCTTCTTTTCCTTGAACTGCGCCTCGAACTCGGCCTCGTAGACTTCCTGGAACAGGTCCTTGAAGCGGCCGTCATAGGCCTTGAGGATGGTGTTCTTGGTCGACAGATAAACCGGGTAGCCGCGCAGCAGGCCGTAGTTCAGCGAGGCGCGGGCAAATTCGCGGATCGAATCGTCGAGATTGTACATGGCCATGGCGACGCCGGAGGAGGGCGCGTCGAACACTTCGTGCTCGATGGTCGTGCCGTCCTCGCCGACGAACTTGACCGAAAGCTTGCCCTTGCCGGGAAACAGGAAGTCGGTGGCACGGTACTGGTCACCGAAGGCGTGGCGGCCGACGATGATCGGCTTGGTCCAGCCCGGCACCAGGCGCGGCACGTTCTTCATGATGATGGGCTCGCGGAAGATCGTGCCGCCGAGGATGTTGCGGATCGTGCCGTTCGGCGAACGCCACATCTTCTTCAGCTTGAACTCCTCGACCCGGCCCTCGTCGGGGGTGATCGTGGCGCATTTCACGCCGACGCCGTACTTCTTGATGGCGTTGGCGGCGTCGACCGTCACCTGATCGTCGGTGGCGTCGCGGTGCTCGACCCCGAGGTCGTAGTATTTCAGGTCGATATCAAGGTAGGGATGGATCAGCTTGTCCTTGATGAACTGCCAGATGATGCGGGTCATCTCGTCGCCGTCGAGCTCGACGACCGGATTGTCCACCTTGATCTTTGCCATGCAGATTGCCTCTTGTCGGGATTGGCGCGAACGGTTTCGCGGCCGCGTGATTGGAAGTTCGAGCCCTATAGCAAAGCACAGGGAGGCGCGCAAACACCGAGCGCCGGCGCCGCGCCAGGCTCTGCCCGTTCACGCCTGCTGCTTCAATTTTGCCGGCAAGTATGGCAGGGACGCGCAGTTCCGAAAACGAGAGACTTCTGGGAATGACCGGCGACGACAAGAGCAAGGCTGGCGCGAACGGCGGTCCGGTGATCATTCTCGTCGAGCCGCAGCTTGGCGAGAACATCGGCATGGTGGCGCGTGCGATGGCCAATTTCGGCCTCGCCGAACTCAGGCTCGTCAGTCCGCGAGACGGCTGGCCGAGCGAGAAGGCGCGCGCCGCGGCCAGCAAGGCCGACCACGTCATCGACGGTGTGACGGTTTTCGAGGATTTGCAGGCAGCACTGGCCGACCTCAACTTCGTCATGGCCACTACGGCACGCCAGCGCGACGGCTTCAAGCGGGTTGCCGGACCGGTGGAAGCGGGACAGACGCTGCGGCGACGGGTTCGCGCGGGCGAGCGAACTGGCATCCTGTTCGGGCGCGAACGCTTCGGGCTCTACAACGAGGAAGTGGCGCTCGCCGACGAGATCGTCACCTTTCCGGTCAATCCCGAATTCGCATCGCTGAACATCGCCCAGGCGGTGCTGCTGATGTCCTACGAGTGGATGAAATCGGGCCTCGCGGCAGAGACCGATACGGCGTTTTCCGCACCCGAGGTGGTGCCGGCCGAGAAAGAGCACCTGCATGGCCTGCTCGCCCATCTCGAGGCCGCGCTCGATGCGCGCGGCTATTTCCGGCCGGCCGCAAAGAAGCCCAAGATGCTCGACAATCTGCGCGCCGTGCTGACCCGTCCGGGCTTCGGCCTGTCGGAGATCAAGGTCCTGCGCGGCGTCGTTTCCTCCCTCGATTACTTCTCGCCGCGCCAGCCGCGCGGCGCCGGCTATCCGGACCGCAAGGCCGAGGTCGACGAGGCCCTGCACGGCGACGGTGACTACCGCCGCAAGCCAGCGGTGCTGAAGGGCGAAGACGGCAATGACTGAGCGCCCGGTGCTGGTCTTCGATTCGGGCATCGGCGGCCTGACGGTGCTCAGGGAAGCACGTGTCCTGATGCCTGGCCGCAATTTCCTTTATGTCGCCGACGACGCCGGCTTTCCCTATGGCGCCTGGGAGGAGGCGGCGCTGCAGCAGCGTATCGTGCAGCTGTTCGGCGGGCTGATCCGCGAACATGACCCCGAGATCGCGGTGATCGCCTGCAATACCGCCTCGACGCTGGTACTGGATGCCCTTCGGGCGGCGTTTCCCGACACGCCCTTCGTCGGCACGGTGCCGGCCATTAAGCCTGCCGCCGAGCGCACACGCTCCGGCCTGGTGACGGTGCTCGCGACGCCCGGCACCGTCAAACGCCAATACACCCGCGACCTGATCACGCAGTGGGCCTCGAAATGCCATGTCCGGCTGGTCGGCAGCGACAATCTCGCGGGATTGGCGGAGATCTACATGCGCCAGGGTTTCGTCGACGAGGAAGCGGTCCGCGCCGAGATCGCGCCCTGCTTCGTCGAACGAGACGGAAAGCGCACCGACATCGTCGTGCTGGCCTGCACGCACTATCCGTTCCTGGTCAACCGCATGCGCAAGACCGCACCTTGGCCGGTCGACTGGCTGGACCCCGCCGAAGCCATCGCCCGTCGGGCGCTGTCGCTGCTGCCCGCGCTCGGCGAGGGCGAGATGGCGCAGGCTCCGGACCGCGCAATCTTCACCTCCGGTGCGCCCGACTTCCCGACGCGGCGGCTGATGCAGGGATTTGGCTTGCAGGTAGCCTGAAGGGGAGTGCCCGAGCCATCGTAGGTGCGGCCGCCGGAACAAGGTGCGACATGTCGCGTTTTTCCGATCATCCATCGGGAGCATGACCATGCCAGCAAAATCCAAGGCCCAGCAGAAAGCCGCCGGCGCCGCATTGTCCGCCAAGCGCGGCGAGACCAAGAAATCCGAGCTCAAGGGCGCGTCGAAGGGAATGTACGAGTCGATGAGCGAAGACCAACTCGAGGACTTCGCCGAAACCAAGCGCAAAGGGCTGCCGAACAAGAAGTCGGAGGTCTGAACTCTGTTCGGCTTGCCTGGCGGCGGCGCAAGTATGGCGTCGTCGCCGCCTCATCTTGTTGATTCAGGGCATTTGTGGTTCAATGCCTTCGCTTTCAGCGAGGTGTCCCATGCAGTGGATCAGCCTGACCGCACGTCCCGAACCCGTTGACCTCGATGTTGCCCTCACGGCCTTGATCGTCGTCGACATGCAGAATGATTTCGGCTCCAAAGGCGGCATGTTCGACTGTGCCGGCGTCGATATAGCGCCGATCCAGGCCATCGTGCCGCGGATCGTTGAGGTCGTCGCTGAGGCCCGGCGGGCCGGAATGCCAATCATCTTCCTGCGCCAACAGCACCGGCCGGATCTTGGCGACGCTGGCGGTCCAGATGCGCCCCACTTCATCAAACATCGACGAATGAAGATCGGAGAGCTGACCTCCACTCCAGACGGCCAGCCTGGGCGGGTCTTGGTTCGCGACACGTGGAATACCGACAACGTGCCCGAACTCACGCCGCAGCCGGGCGATATAATCGTCGGAAAACATCGCTTCAGCGGGTTTTTCGAGACTGATCTCGACCAGCGCCTGAAAGCGCTGGGCTCCAAATATCTTATCTTCACCGGGGCGACGACCAGCATCTGCGTGGAATCAACGGTTCGCGACGCCATGTTCCGCGACTATGCATGCGTCGTGCTCAGTGATTGTACCGCCGAGCCGATTGCCGCCGACGCGCCGCGCAGCAATCATGAGGCAAGCCTGCTGAACATCGAGCTTCTGTTCGGCTGGGTGACGCGGTCGTCCGACTTTCAGTCGGCGCTACAGGCGGTTCCCCAGGCGGCCTGACCATGCGGGGACCCTGCCACCGTTGACAATTCGCGGCAGATGCCCTATCGACCCCCAACACCGGGCCGCAAGCCCGGTGTTTCATTTGACGTGTCCCGTGGACTTTGCCGCAAAGCGTGCGTGGAAAGTCCTGTCAGGCTTCGAAAACGGAGGCCAGAGGAGGGCGCGTTTCCTTCACCTGGAACATGATGTTCCGGGTGTATCTTTTTGAAAGGGAATGCGATGAGCAAGCGCGAATCCGCAAAGTACAAGATCGACCGCCGTCTCGGCGAAAACATCTGGGGCCGTCCTAAGTCCCCGGTCAACAAGCGTGAATACGGTCCCGGCCAGCACGGCCAGCGCCGCAAGGGCAAGCTGTCCGACTTCGGTCTGCAGCTGCGCGCCAAGCAGAAGCTGAAGGGCCATTACGGCGACGTTTCCGAAAAGCAGTTCCGCAAGACCTACGAAGAGGCCAACCGCCGCAAGGGCGATACCTCCGAGAACCTGATCGGCCTGCTCGAGTCGCGGCTCGACGCGGTGGTCTACCGCGCCAAGTTCGTGCCGACCATTTTCGCGGCCCGCCAGTTCGTCAACCACGGCCACGTCAACGTCAACGGACGTCGCACCAACATCAGCTCCTATCGCTGCAAGGCCGGCGACGTGATCGAGGTGCGCGAGAAGTCGAAGCAGCTCGTGGTGGTTCTGGAAGCCGTGCAGCTCGCCGAGCGCGACGTGCCCGACTACATCGAAGTCGACCACAACAAGATGGTCGCTACCTTCGCCCGCGTCCCGGCGCTGGCCGACGTGCCCTACGCGGTGCAGATGGAACCGAACCTGGTCGTCGAGTTCTACTCGCGCTAACGGGCTCTCGCCTTCCGACGATATCGAGGCCGCCTTTCGGGGCGGCCTTTTCTTTGGCGGCCCGGTCCGCTAATCCGGTGCCGACAAGCCGGAGCCCTGAGCAGCCTATGAACGTGATGCCCGAGCCGATCACCGAGGCCTTCGACGAGGCCGGCCACGCGATGTTCCGCGATGTGCCGTCGTCGGTGTCGTTCAACAAGCTGCGCAAGCGTCTTGTACGGCAGGTGCGCGAGACGATCGACCAGTTCGGCATGGTGCGGCCGGGCGACCGCTGGCTAGTGGCGCTGTCGGGCGGCAAGGATTCCTACGGCCTGCTTGCCATACTGCTCGACCTCAAATGGCGCGGGCTGCTGCCGGTCGACCTCTTGGCCTGCAATCTCGACCAGGGGCAGCCGAATTTCCCGAAGCACATATTGCCGGCCTATCTCGAAAGCCACGGTATTCCCCACCGGATCGAATACCGCGACACCTATTCGGTGGTGACCGACAAGCTTCCCGAAGGCAGCACCTATTGCTCGCTGTGCTCGCGGCTTCGGCGCGGTCATCTCTACCGCATCGCACGGGAAGAGGGGTGCTCCTCGCTGGTCCTCGGCCACCACCGCGAGGACATACTTGAGACGTTTTTCATGAACCTCTTCCACGGCGGCAGGCTGGCGGCGATGCCGCCGAAACTGCTCAATGACGATGGCGATGTCGTGGTGCTAAGGCCGCTCAGCCATTGCGCCGAGGCGGATCTGGAGAAATTCGCCGAGGCGATGCAGTTCCCGATCATCCCCTGCGACCTCTGCGGCAGTCAGGACGGGCTGCAGCGCAACGCCATGAAGGCGATGCTCTCCGACATCGAGGCGCGCATGCCGGGCCGCAAGGAAACGATGATCCGGGCGCTCGCCAACGTCAGGCCTTCGCATCTGCTCGACCCGAAGCTGTTCGGCTTTGCCGCTCTGGCTCCGGAGAGCCACGCATCGGCCGTCGCGGAGGCGACGGTGTCGGCAGACGCCGGCTAGCTGGCCTGAGCCTTCGGCGGGGCGTCGTGCGCCTGGAACAGCTTGCCCTTCTCGGCGATCAGGACGAACGCCAGCGCGGCGATCGAGACGCCGCAGAAGCCGGCCGCGAGCGGCGTCGTGGTGCCGTTGAACGACTGGCCGATAAAGGCGCCGATCAGCCCGCCGCCGAAGGTCTGGGTAAAGCCCTGGACCGACGAGGCGGTGCCGGCGATATGGCCGAGCGGCTCCATGGCGATCGAGTTGAAATTGGAGCCGATCCAGCCGAACTGCAGCATCGCGAGCGCAAAGAGCGGCACGAAGACATAGAGCGGCAGCGGTCCGAGCAGCGACAGCACGAACCACAGCGTTGTGACGACGCAGAAGCCGAGCAGCGCGCCGTGCGAGAGCCGGCGCATGCCGAAGCGGCCGACGAGGCGCGCATTGGCGAAGGAGGATACCGCCATCATGCTGGCGACGGCGGCAAACAGCACCGGAAACCAGACACCGAGGTCGTAGATGCCGACATAGATCTGCTGCGCGGAATTGATAAAACCGAAAAGCGAGCCGAACACGGCGGTGGTCGCCAGCATATAGAGCAGCGAAACGCGGTTGGTCAGGACGATCTTGAAGCCGTTGGCGATGACCGCCGGTGTGAAGGGCCGGCGGTATTCAGGATGCAGCGTCTCGGGCAGGCGCCACGCCGTCCAGATGGTGAATACGAGCGCGATCGCTGCCATGGCCACGAAGATCATGTGCCATTCGGAAAACAGCATGATGACCTGGCCGATGCCTGGCGCAACCACCGGAATGATCATGAACACCATGAAGACGAGGGACATGACCTCGGCCATTGCCCTGCCGCCGAACGTGTCGCGGACCACCGAGATGGTGATGACGCGGGTAGCCGCGGCCCCGATGCCCTGGATGACCCGCAGCAAGAGCAGTATGCCGAAACTCGGCGCGAAGGCCGCGGCGAAAGCTGCAAGAACGTAGATGGCAAGCCCGCAGAGCAGCGGGATTCTCCTGCCGAAGCGGTCCGACAGGGGGCCGAAGAACAACTGGGCTATGCCGAACCCGGCGATATAGGCGCTGATCACATATTGGCGATGGTTTTCGTTCTCGATGCCGAGGCTGGCGCCGATCTGCTGCAGTCCCGGCAGCATGATGTCGATGGCGAGTGCATTGAGCGCCATGAGCGCCGCTGCGAGTGCAATGAACTCCACGCGAGGGAGCATGCGGCTGCTTGCGGGGCCGGGTGGTGTGGCCTGCTGGTCCATGACGCTGTTCCGATCGGAGCAATGCAAAAAGGAATGCGCCGGCGACCGGCGCATTCGGCACGACAGCCCGAAAGTCAGGCGTCAGGTGCAATCCGTGTTCAGGCGGCTTTGACGCTCACGCCCTTGTCGGCGAGGTAGGTCTGGAGTTCGCCTGCCTGGAACATCTCGCGGATGATATCGCAGCCGCCGACGAACTCGCCCTTCACGTAGAGCTGGGGGATGGTCGGCCAGTTGGAATATTCCTTGATGCCCTGGCGCAGTTCGTTCGAGTCGAGGACGTTGACGCCCTTGTAGTCGATCCCGACATAGTCGAGGATCTGCACGACTTGGCCCGAGAAGCCGCACTGCGGGAAGCCCGGCGTGCCTTTCATGAAGACAACGACGTCGTTGCTCTTCAGTTCGTTGTCGATGTATTCGCTGATTCCGCTCATTGGATGTCCTTTCATGCCTGTGGGAGACAGGCCCGAAACATGCCTTTCAAATAAACCGGCAGGCGACCCGAAACAAGACGCAACCGGGATTCATTGGCCGCGGCGGCGTGTTTTCGAGCGCTTGCGCACCGTCGCCTTGCGGCTGGTCTGGCGTTTTGCGGGCTTTCTGGCGCGGCTTTTGGTCTTTCGTGCCCGTTTCGTCGTGGCGGTCCTGCGCCGCCTTGCGCGGCGCTTCGTCGGCCCGAATTTCTTCAGGATCTCGCTCAGCGCACTATCGACGACCGATTCGACAAGATCGCTGAGAATCGCCAAGGGTCTCTATTCCGGCGCGCTCGTCTGCAGCGCCAGCGCGTGGAGGACGCCGCCCATGTTGCCCTGCAACGCGTTGTAGACCATCTGGTGCTGCTGGACGCGGCTCTTGCCCCGGAAGCTCTCGGCGACGACCTCGGCGGCATAGTGATCGCCATCACCGGCGAGGTCGCGGATCGTGACCTTGGCGTCGGGAATGCCTTCCTTGATCAGCCTTTCGATGTCGTGAGCGTCCATAGCCATGCTTATTTCCTCGCTCAGCTGTCCATAAAACGCGGAAACCAGCCTTCATGCGCCGCCTTCAAATCTGCAACTGATATGGCACGCGTACCATCGAGTTTCAATTCCGTGCCGCCGGTCCGGCCGATGCGCGGCGCCGCGAAACCGGCTTCCTTGGCTTCGTCCATCAGCATGCGCAATTCCTCGCCGTCGAGGTCGACGGTGACCAGGTAGCGGCCCTGATCCTCGCCGAACCAGACCTGGACCGGGTCGCAGGCAAAGGGCAGGTCAACATCGGCACCGATGCCCGAAGCCATTGCCATCTCCGCCAGCGCCACCGCCAGTCCGCCGTCGGAAACATCGTGAACGGCGGTCGCGACACGATCGCGGATCAGGCCGCGGACATAGTCGCCGACGCGCTTCTCGTGAGCGAGGTCGACCGGCGGCGGCGGGCCGTCGCTGCGGCCATGGATGTCGCGCATGTAGATCGACTGGGCGAGGTGGCTGCCCCAGGCCGCGGGCGCGCCGAGCAGCAGGATCGACTGTCCCTCGGCGGCAAAGCCTATTCGCGCCATGGTCGACCAGTCGGGCAGCAGGCCGACGCCGCCGATGGTCGGGGTCGGCAAGATGCCTTCGCCGTTGGTCTCGTTGTAGAGCGAGACGTTGCCCGACACGATGGGAAATTCCAGCGTCGTGCAGGCCTCGCCGATGCCCTTTATGGCGGCGACCAGCTGGCCCATGATCTCGGGGCGTTCGGGATTGCCGAAATTGAGATTATCGGTCGCCGCGAGCGGCTCGGCGCCTGTCGCGGTGATGTTGCGCCAGCATTCGGCGACCGCCTGTTTGCCGCCCTCGTAGGGGTCTGCTTCGCAATAGCGCGGCGTCACGTCGGAGGAGAACGCCAGCGCCTTGGTCGGGTGGCCGTCGACGCGCACGACGCCGGCGTCGCCACCGGGCAGCTGCAGCGAGTTGCCCTGGATCAACGTGTCGTACTGTTCCCAGACCCAGCGGCGCGAGGAGAGGTCGGGACCGCCGAGCATCTTCAGAAGCGCATCGGCCACGTCGGCCTGCGGCACGTCACTGACGGCCAGTGCCGGGCGCCTGGCCGGCTCGGTCCACGGACGGTCGTATTCAGGCGCCTTGTCGCCAAGGTCCTTGATCGGCAGGTCGGCAACCTCGTCGCCCTGGTGCCTGATGCGGAAGCGAAGGTCATCGGTGGTCTCGCCGACGATCGCGAAGTCGAGGCCCCATTTGGTGAAGATCGCCGCGGCCTCGGCCTCCTTTTCGGGGCGCAGCACCATCAGCATGCGCTCCTGGCTTTCCGACAGCATCATCTCATAGGCCGACATGCTCTCCTCGCGCACCGGCACCTTGTCGAGGTTGAGCAGGATGCCGAGATCGCCCTTGGCGCCCATCTCGACGGCCGAGCAGGTGAGGCCTGCCGCACCCATGTCCTGGATGGCGATGACCGCACCCGAGGCCATCAGTTCGAGGCAGGCTTCGAGCAGGCATTTCTCGGTGAAAGGATCGCCGACCTGCACCGTCGGGCGCTTTTCCTCGATCTTGTCGTCGAATTCGGCCGAGGCCATGGTCGCGCCGCCGACGCCGTCGCGGCCGGTCTTGGCGCCGAGATAGACGACCGGCAGGCCGACGCCCTTGGCTTCCGAGAGGAAGATCGCATCGGTCTTGGCGATGCCGGCGGCGAAGGCGTTGACCAGGATGTTGCCGTTGTAGCGGGCGTCGAAATTGACCTCGCCGCCAACGGTCGGCACGCCGAAGGAGTTGCCGTAGCCGCCGACACCCGAGACGACGCCGGCCACGAGGTGGCGGGTCTTCGGATGGTCCGGTGCGCCGAAGCGCAGCGCGTTCATGGCGGCGATGGGGCGCGCACCCATGGTGAAGACGTCGCGCAGGATGCCGCCGACACCGGTGGCGGCGCCCTGATAGGGTTCTATGTAGGACGGGTGGTTGTGGCTCTCCATCTTGAAGACGACGCAGTCGCCGTCGCCGATGTCGACCACGCCGGCATTCTCGCCGGGGCCCTGAATGACGCGCGATCCCTTGGTCGGCAGGGTGCGCAGCCACTTCTTTGAAGATTTGTACGAGCAGTGCTCGTTCCACATGGCCGAAAAGATGCCGAGCTCGGTGAAGCTCGGCTCGCGGCCGATGAGGTCGAGGATACGCTCGTACTCGTCCGGCTTCAGCCCGTGCGCGGCGATCATGTCGTCGGTGATCTTCACCTCGTTGGGAATGGTCATCTATCCGTCCGGTCAGTTCGGGGACTCAATCGCCCGGTAAAACGTTAAACGCGCCGCGCCGCAAGCCCTGGGCGTCGACACGGCAAAACAAGTGGGCCCGACTCGGCTGCAGCAGCCGCGCCGGCGGCTCCAGACAGCGTCAGGCAGCGGCGCCGCAGCTGCCGTCGCCGGTCTGCCAGCGGCGCAGGTCAGAGCCGATGCGCGAGCCGAGCGCGTCGTCCATCAGCGGCCCGAAAGCCTCGATGGCGCTGGAATTGCCGCGTGCCTGCACCACCAGCAGCGGCTTGCCGCCGTAATTGTTCTTCGGCACCAAGAGGAAGCGCGGCGTTCCGCTGAACGAATTCAGCTCGTTTGCCAGGCTGTAGGACTTGAAGGCCGGATCCTTGCTGGCGATCCAGCACTTGTGCGCGGCAATCGTCACCTGCTCCATGGCGCGCAGCGATGCGCTCTTGCCGGAGCCCTGCGAAGCGCCGGACTTGGTGCCAGACTGGCAGGCCGAGAGGCCGAGGCCGGCGATGGCCATGACGGCGAGTATTCTTGTGGTGCTCATCGTCGCAGCGACCTTATCGTGGCGAAGCCGGTTTCCAGTTCGATTGTGCGATGCGGAGGGAGACCGCAATTGTCATCAAGCCCCGGCGAGTGCGGGTTGGCGCGGCGCGATGCCGAGTGCGCTCTCGAACAGGCCGCGGCCGTCGCTGCCGCCATGCGCTTCCTCGATGAGGTTCTCGGGATGCGGCATGAGACCGAGCACATTGCCCCTCGCATTGACGATGCCGGCAATGTCGTTGATCGAGCCGTTGGGGTTGGTGTTCTCGGCATAGCGGAACACCACCTGGCCCTCGTCTTCAAGGCGGGCAAGCGTGTCGGCATCGGCGAAATAATTGCCGTCATGGTGGGCGACGGGTGCGCGGATGATCTCGCCCGGCCGGTAGTTGCGGGTGAAGGCGGTGTTGGCGTTCTCGACGCGCAGCTTCACTTCGCGGCAGACGAATTTGAGCGATTGGTTGCGCATCAGCGCTCCCGGCAGCAGGGCGGTCTCCAGAAGAATCTGGAAGCCGTTGCAGACGCCGATCACCTGGACGCCCTTTTCCGCCTTTTCGGCGACGGCGCGCAGCACCGGCATGCGGGCGGCGATGGCGCCGCAGCGCAGATAGTCGCCATAGGAGAAGCCACCCGGGATGACGATGAGGTCGACATCGGGGATTTCCGTGTCGGTCTGCCAGATCGTGACCGGCGGCTTGCCGGAAATCTTGGTCAGCGCCGCGATCATGTCGCGATCACGGTTGAGGCCGGGAAGCAGGACGACGGCGGATTTCACGTCAGGCGATCTCCACCTGGTAGTTCTCGATGACCGTGTTGGCGAGCAACCTGTCGCACATGGCCTTGAGGTCGGCCTCGGCCTTGGCGCGGTCGGTGCCCGAGAGCTCGACGTCGAACACCTTGCCCTGGCGCACCGAGCCGACGCCACTGAATTCCATGGCGGTCAGCGCATGTTCGATGGCCTTGCCCTGGGGGTCGAGCACGCCGTTCTTGAGCGTTACGGTGATGCGGGCCTTGATCAAGCTGGATATTCCCTTGTTACCTGCGGCCAGCACTCAGTGCGGCTTTCCCTTGACGCCGTCGGTCGACGTGACCAGCACCGGGCCGGTCGGCCGCACAGGTTCGTTCTCGTTCATGATGCCCAGCCGGCGCGCGACTTCCTGGTAGGCCTCGACGAGGCCGCCCATGTCGCGGCGAAAGCGGTCCTTGTCGAGCTTGTCCTGGGTCGAGACGTCCCACAGCCGGCAGGAATCGGGCGAAATCTCGTCGGCGACCACGATGCGCATCATGTCCCCCTCATAAAGGCGGCCGCATTCGATCTTGAAGTCGACCAGCTGGATGCCGACACCCATGAACAGGCCGGAGAGGAAGTCGTTGACGCGGATGGCCAGCGCCATCACGTCGTCGATCTCCTGCGGGCTCGCCCAGCCGAAGGCAGTGATGTGCTCTTCGGAGACCATCGGGTCGTCCAGCGCATCGGCCTTGTAGTAGAATTCGATGATCGAGCGCGGCAGCACGGTGCCTTCCTCGATGCCGAGACGCTTGGACAGGGAGCCGGCTGCGACGTTGCGGACCACGACTTCGAGCGGAATGATCTCGACTTCCTTGATCAGTTGCTCGCGCATGTTGAGGCGGCGGATGAAGTGGGTCGGAATGCCCATGCGGTTGAGGTGATTGAAGATGTGCTCGGAAATGCGGTTGTTGAGCACGCCCTTGCCGTCCACCACTTCATGCTTCTTCTTGTTGAAGGCAGTGGCGTCGTCCTTGAAAAACTGGATCAAAGTGCCCGGCTCGGGTCCTTCATAGAGGATCTTGGCCTTGCCTTCGTAAATGCGGCGGCGATTTTTCATCTGATTCTCTGGATTTCTGGCAGGCGGCGACCGTATTGCCACCCGCGACACTTATATGCGGTGACGATAGGTTTCAACGCCGGTGTCTATCCCATTAAACAGCATGGCTCAATCAGCAATTCCGCACGATCAACCGCTTTCCCCGCGGAAATGCCGCAGCGCGGCGCGGCGGGGACGTATTGACCGCAGGCCCGGCTTTTGATTTGTGCTGGCAGAACCAATCCTGCCCCGGCGACGTGGCACCACCCGGAGGAACATCGATGAGCAACATGAAAGACCGCGAGCAGGGCTTCGAACGCAAGTTCGTTCTCGACGAGGAGACGCGGTTCAAGGCAATGGCCCGGCGCAACCGGCTGCTCGGCATGTGGGCCGCCGAAAAGCTCGGTAAATCGGGCGCCGATGCCGATGCCTATGCCAAGGAAGTTGTCATCGCCGACATGGAGGAAGCCGGCGACGACGACGTGCTGCGCAAGGTCAGCGGTGATTTCAATGCCGCCGGCGTCGCGCAGTCGGACGAAGAGATCCGCAAGACGATGGCCGAACTGATGGCTGTCGCGGTTGAGCAGATCCAGGCAGGCTGAAACCTGAGAGAGCAATCCAGTGACCGCCCGGCGCCCGGGCGGTTTTTCTTTGCATTGATGGGCGCTTACCGCAGACTGTGGCGACGGTTGAGGGAGGAAGCAACATGTCCTTGAGTTCACGACTGGCGGCCGGCGAGACGCTCTATACCGCCTGGTCCGGCGTTCCGGATGCGCTTACGGTCGAGATAATGGCAGCGCAGGGTTTTGACGCCGTGACGCTCGACATGCAGCATGGCGGCCACAACGAGGACAGCGTGCTGCGCAGCCTGGCGCCGGTGCTGTCAGCGGGGAAGCCCGCGCTGGTGCGCATTCCCGTCGGACGCTTCGACATGGCCAGCCGGGCGCTCGACTTCGGCGCCGAAGCGGTGATCGCGCCGATGGTCAATTCGCTCGAGGATGCCCGCCGCTTCGCCGCGGCGATGAAATATCCGCCGGTCGGCGAACGTTCCTGGGGGCCGACCTACGGTTTCCCGCGCCACGGCCAGGGCACCCATGCCGACTGGCTGCGCGACAGCAATGCCCGCACCATCTCCTTCGCCATGATCGAGACGCGCGCGGCGGTTGACGTGCTCGACGGCATCCTAGATACGCCGGGCATCGACGGCATCTTCCTCGGACCCTCCGACTTCTCCATCGCCTGGTCGGGCGGCGCCACGGTCAATCCGTCGCTGGAAGACATGATGCAGAAGGTCGAAGAGATCGCCTCCCGCGCCCGCAAGGCCGGCAAATTCGCGGCAATCTACGTCGTCGACCCGGCGATTGCCGGTCGTTTCGTGTCGATGGGCTTCCAGGTTCTCGCTCTCGGCTCCGAGCACGCCCTCATCAAGCTCGGTGCCGAAACGCTGCTCAAGGCGGCGCGCTCCTCGGCGAAGTGATCAGCCGGGCAGGTTCGAAATGAACTTGGCGAAGGCCATCGAGCCTTCCGGCCACGGCCCGAAGCCCGACTCGGCGTTGATATGCCCAGCTTCGCCGGCATCGAGATATAGCGATCCCCAGGCCGCGGCGATGTCTTCGGCGACGCCGTCCGGGCAATAGGGGTCGTTGCGGCTGCCGATGGTCATCGACGGAAACGGCAGCGGATCGCGCGGGTATGGGCCGAAGGTCATCAGGTGCCGCGGCCGCACGGCCGGGTTGGCCACGTCGGGCGGTGCCACCAGGAAGGCGCCGACGACGCGCCTGGTGAATTGCGGTATCGCCTGGACGAAGGTCGGCACGCCGAGCGAGTGAGCGATGACGACGACCGGCTTCTCGGCCTCGTTGACGGCATCGGCCATCGCCGCCGTCCAGTCCTCGCGCACCGGCTTCGACCACTCCGCCTGCTCGACGCGCCGCGCCGTCGACAGCTTCTCCTGCCAGCGTGTCTGCCAGTGTCCAGGCCCGGAATTGGTGTATCCCGGCACGATCAGAATATCTGCATCCTTGACTTTCATAGGGCGCATTTAGCGTCGGTAACCCCAAGGTGCAACCGTGGGCGGACCGTCATTTTCGTGCGAAAGCTGAACACGGTGTTCGACGCTCCGGGACTTGCGCCAGCACGGCGGAGGGGCGATCTAGCTTGGGAAGCCTGCGAACCTGACGGAGCCTGCCATGAGCGAACTTCCCTTTGCCGCGACCACGCCGGTCAGCATTGCGCGGGTCGGACTGAAGGCGCGTGACGCCGACGCACTTTCTGCCTTCTATCGATCGGTTCTCGGGCTCGAGGAACTGTCCCGCGAGGGCAAAACCATCCGTCTCGGGGCCAGGGACCGGGAACTGCTGGAAATCGAAGGCGACAGCGCCGCCAAGCCCGACGATCCGAGAAGTGCCGGTCTATTCCACACGGCCTTCCTGCTGCCGTCGCGCGCCGATCTCGGACGTTGGATCAATCACGCCATCGCCAACCGCATCGCCATTGACGGCGCCTCGGACCATCTGGTCAGCGAAGCGCTCTACCTGACCGATCCCGAGGGCAACGGCATCGAGATCTATGCCGACCGCCCGCGCGATAGCTGGAAGAAAAACGGTGAGGATATCGCCATGACGACCGAACGGCTGAATATACCGGGCGTCGTAGCGGCCGTGCCGACAGGCGATGCGGGCTGGCAGGGTGCACCGGAAAACGCCATCATCGGGCATGTACACCTGCGGGCCGGCGACCCGGCGGAGGCCGAGACCTGGTGGCACGACGAGATGGATTTCAACACAATGGCGAGATACGGGTCGAGCGCGGTTTTCCTGTCGTCAGGCGGCTATCACCATCACATCGGCGCCAATTCATGGAGCAGTGCCCGGGCGGGGCGGCGCGATCCGTCGCGCAGCGGCCTGAGCTTTGTCGAATTGCGCTCCTCCAGTGCGACCCGAGCGACCGAACGGCAAGATCCCTGGGGGACCGTGATTAGGACCGTTCCAGGCGCCGCCGGCTGAAGCGTAGATCGGGCAGGCGGCGTTACTTGCCCTCGATGATCGTGCCCGGGATGTCGGCGCTCGGGGCCGACGTGTTGCCGCCGAAATAGCCGTCAGAATAAAGCATGAGGCCGAACAGCATCGCCGCGGCCGCGAAGCCCGATGCAAACCAAGCCCATCGATTGCCCGTGCTGCCCGTTATTTCGTCGTCTGAAAGCGCGTCCTGGTCAGACATGTTGCCGTCCTGTGTTTGACCCCAACAAACGCGCTGTGAACGGGCCGGTTCCGGTCAGACTTCGCCGAACACCCTGCGGAAGATCGTGTCGACGTGCTTGGTATGATAGCCGAGATCGAACTTTTCGCGAATCTCGGCTTCCGGTAGCGCCGCCGTCACATCCGGGTCGGCGAGCAGTTCATCAAGGAAATCAGCGCCTTCTTCCCAGACCTTCATGGCGTTGCGCTGAACCAGCCGATAGGCGTCCTCGCGGGATACGCCGGCCTGGGTGAGCGCCAGGAGCACCCGCTGCGATTGCACCAGGCCGCGGAACTTGTTCATGTTCTTCAGCATGTTGTCCGGATAGACCAGAAGCTTGTCGATAACGCCGGTAAGCCTGGCCAGCGCGAAGTCCAGCGTCACCGTGGCATCCGGGCCGATCATGCGCTCGACCGAGGAATGCGAGATATCGCGCTCGTGCCACAGGGCGACGTTTTCCATCGCCGGCATGGCAAACGCGCGAACCATGCGGGCAAGCCCTGTGAGGTTTTCCGTCAGCACCGGATTGCGCTTGTGCGGCATGGCCGAGGAGCCCTTCTGGCCCGGCGCGAAATATTCCTCGGCTTCCAGAACCTCGGTGCGCTGCAGATGGCGGATCTCCGTCGCGAGCCGTTCGACGGACGAGGCGATGACGCCGAGCGTGGCGAAGTACATGGCATGCCGGTCGCGCGGGATGACCTGCGTGGAGACCGGTTCCGGCGTCAGGCCGAGCTTTTCGGCGACATGTTCCTCGACGAAGGGGTCGATGTTGGCAAAGGTTCCGACAGCGCCCGAGATGGCGCAGGTGGCGACATCCTTGCGCGCGGCGACCAGCCGCTCGCGGGCCCGAGAGAACTCGGCATAGGCCAGCGCCATCTTGACGCCGAAGGTCGTCGGCTCGGCATGGATGCCGTGGCTGCGGCCGATGGTGATCGTGTCCTTGTGCTCGAAGGCACGGCGCTTGAGGGCGGCGAGCAGCGCGTCGATGTCGTCAAGAAGCAGGTCGCTGGCGCGCGCCAGCTGCACGGCCAGGCAGGTGTCGAGCACGTCGGACGAGGTCATGCCCTGGTGGATGAAGCGGGCGTCGGGCCCGACGAATTCGGCCAGATGCGTCAGGAAGGCGATGACATCGTGCTTGGTGACGCGCTCGATCTCGTCGATCCGCTCGACATCGAATGTCGCGGCGCCGCCCTTTTCCCAGATGGTCTTCGCAGCTTCCTTCGGGATGACGCCGAGTTCGGCCAGCGCGTCGCATGCATGCGCCTCGATCTCGAACCAGATGCGGAAGCGCGTTTCGGGTGACCAGATGGCGACCATTTCCGGGCGCGAATAGCGGGGGATCATGTTGAGCGGTTCCAGTCCGGCAGTTGATGTCGCCGCACCCGGCAGGGACGGCGAGGATAGTCTTATGCATTGATTTGAAATGCTATTTTGTCAGGACAATCTAGCACGAAAGCGCCGGCTTTCGTTAGAAGAAAATCGCCTTCTGCACAGCTCGCGGCCGCCACGTCCGCACGGCGCCGATCATTGCGGCTGCCGGCGGTCATATTCGGCCCTACCGCGCGCTTGGAGCGGTAGGGCCATCTGTTTGACTATACGGGGCGCCGTTCGTTCAGTTCGGGCATGCCGCGCTGGTGCCAGACCGGATAGGCCGGCGTCTGGTCGCTGGCTGCGTCCAGCGCCGCGATCTGCTCGGCGGTCAGGCTCCAGCCCGCGGCGCCGAGGTTCTGCAGCAGCTGCTCCTCGTTGCGTGCGCCGATGATGATGCTCGACACGGTCGGCCGCTGCAGAAGCCAGTTCAGGGCGATCTGTGTCAGCGACTTGCCGGTTTCCTCGACCAGGAGATCGAGGGCATCTACG
Organism: uncultured Rhizobiaceae bacterium; assembly: GCA_947259295.1. Taxonomy (GTDB): domain Bacteria; phylum Pseudomonadota; class Alphaproteobacteria; order Rhizobiales; family Rhizobiaceae; genus CAMYMG01. The sequence goes on along the minus strand of CAMYMG010000073.1, from coordinate 60,277 downwards.
ATGCGGAACAGCCGCTCGTCGTCATATTGCGGGCCGGTGCCGGCGATGTCGTACGCCCTGGTGCCGGGCTCGGCTGGCTGGCCGCGCCGGATCTTGCCGGTCAGCTTGCCCCAGCCGAGCGGGCTCCAGATCACGGCGCCGACGCCCTGGTCGGCGCCGAGCTGCATCAGTTCCCATTCATAGTCGCGGTTGAGCAGCGAATAATAGGCCTGATGGGCGACGTGGCGAGGATAGCCGTAGCGGTCGGAGACGGCGAGCGACTTCATCAGGTGCCAGCCGGCGAAGTTCGAAGCGCCGATGTAGCGCACCTTGCCCGACCGCACGATCTCATCGAGCGTCGACAGCGTCTCCTCGACCGGCGTGTTGTAATCCTGGCCGTGCAACTGGAAGAGGTCGATATAGTCGGTGCCGAGCCTGACCAGCGCCTTGTCCACGGCATCGATGAGATGCTGGCGCGACGAGCCGAAATCGTTCGGGTCGTCGCTCATCTTGAAGGTGGCCTTGGTCGAGATCAGCAGGCGATTGCGCTTCCCCTTGATCGCCTGCCCCAGAATCTCCTCGGCCAGTCCCTTGGAATAGACGTCGGCGCTGTCGAACATCGACACGCCATGGTCGAGGCAGAGGTCGATCAGGCGACCAGCCGCGTTGCTGTCGGTCGACCCCCAGGCCTTGAAGAACTCGGTCCCGCCGCCGAACGTCGCCGTGCCGAAGCTGAACGCTGGGACACGCAGGCCGGAACGGCCAAGCCTTCTCGATTCCATGATGGAGATCCTTCCGATAGTTGTGTTGAGCTTGGCACTGGCGGCCGGGCGGGACAATCGACCAATAGCATTTGCGCGGGCGAATGCGATATTCGAGTGAGGAAGTAATTCGATCGGGAAATTCCTGTCCTCGAACGGCTCAGGAGTGGCGGCGTGCGAAGGCCAGGGAAGCCGCCAGAAGCGCCACAAAGCCGACGGGGAAATAGAGCCTCACCCCCAGTACCGCGAACTGGTAGGCGGCGGCGGCAAGCGTGTGGACGAACTGCAGGAACCAGATGCGGGAGAAGGCTTCCTGGTGCCACTGCGCGTAGTACTCGCGGTACTGCAGGCCGTAGAGAGCCGCGGTGGCGGCAATGGTGGCCAGCGCGAAGGAGACGAAGGCGGCGGCAAAGGCCGCTTCGCCGCTGCCTCGCAACTGCGCCAGCAGGCGCGCGAGATACAGGCCGAACGGAAACGCGACGAAGCCGCCCAGCGCGAACAGCACCACCACCCACCGGATCTTGCCGGGCGTCTGCCAATCGTCCAGCATCAGGCTCGTCAGCGCGCAAATGCCCGTGACGACGCCCCACGCCAGTGCGTAGCCGAGCGTCGGCAGCAGTGGCGGCAGCGCCCTGGCCAGTCGCGATTCGCTTCCTTCAGCCCGGCCAGAGCCGATTATCATCGTATATTCCGCACAGGGGTTCCGACCGTTTCTGGCATTATCGTCACAGAGTCCTAATGTTCTGTTTGGTTGCGTCGCGGCATCCAATTCGATGCCTGGCCGTTATCGGAGTCCATTTCACAAGGAGCGATTTCATGAGCACCAGCAACATTCGCGAACATATGGAAGTTATCGGCGCCGACGGCGTGCATGTCGGCACGGTCGACCGCGTCGAAGGCGACCGCATCAAGCTGACGAAGAAGGATAGCGGCGAGGGCTCGCACAAGGGCCATCATCACTACATTCCAGCGTCGCTGGTTGCCGAAGTCGAAGGCGACAGGGTCCGCCTGTCGGCGAATTCCGACGTCGCGGTCAGCTTCGAGGAAGAGGAATCCGATCCGACCTGAGGGTCCTCCCCGGTTTCAGCCAGCGCGCTGCGACCAGACCGGAAACAGATCGCCCGCCGCCGGTGTGGCGGTAAAGATGGCCCGGGCAATCGCCCGGGCCATTGTCGCTCCGGCGGCTGCGTACATGTCGATGGCAGTGTCGCCCGACAAGGTAACGCCGCTCCGGCCGGTTGCCAGCGAGAACACGATGTCGCCGTCCGCCGGCGTGTGGGTCGGCCAGATGGCGCGCACGAAGCCGTCATGCGCGGCCATTGCCAGCCGCTTGGCGGCCGCCTTGGTCAGCACCGCATCGGTGGCGATAACCGCGATGGTGGTGTTGGAGCCGATCGCCTTGTCGCGGAATTTCAGCAGTATTTTCTTCGCATCCTCCGGCATCGGCGAGGGATAGCCCAGGCCGCCGAATTCTTCGCCGATCTCGAAGGGCGACGCCCAGAAGTGCCGCGTCCGCCCGACCGTGACGGAGCCCACCGCATTGACTGCGGCGAGTGCGCCGACGGTAACGCCGCTGTCGAGCACGCTCGAGGCCGAGCCCAGCCCGCCTTTCAGCCCGGCGGTCAGCGCCCCGGCGCCGGCACCCGTCGTGCCGATCGCGAAATCGTCTGACGCCGCCTGGGCAGCCGCATAGCCTAGTTCGCGATAGGGCGGATAGCGCCCCCAGTCCTTGTCGCCGCCATTGGCGAGGTCGAACAGGATCGCCGCGGGAATGACAGGAATCCGCAGGCCGCGTACCTCGAAGCCGACGCCGGCTTCGCGCAACGCCGCCTGTACGCCCGATGCGGCATCGAGCCCGAAGGCCGAGCCGCCCGACAGCACGACGGCATTGACGGTCTCGACCGAGTTGTGCGGCTCCAGCAGGTCCGTCTCGCGCGTTCCAGGAGCGCCGCCCAGCACCTGGACGCCGGCAATGGCCGGCTCGTCGCAAAGTACGGCCGTAACGCCGGATTTCAGCTTATCGTCGGACGAGTTGCCGACGCGCAGACCGGCGACGTCAGTGATCAGGTTGCGCGGTCCTGTCCTGAACATCAGGGATAGACAGTCGGCTTGAAGTCCGTGCCGTCGAAGCGGAACAGGCGATAGGGGTTTTCGGCAAGATCGCCCTTGGCGTCGAAGGCGACCGGACCGATGACGGTGGAGAATTCTTGGCCCGAAAGGTCGCCGGTCAGGACTGCCTCGGGCGACGCCTGCTGCATGAGTGCCTGTCTCGCCACCTCGACCGCGGCATAGGCGGGAAGCACGTAGCCCGCGACGAGAACACGACGCTCCGCGAAGGCCGCATTTGCCACCGGATCGGACGTCTGCGTCCATTCTGGTGGCGCGATCATCAGCGTGCCGGCGGCCAGCGGAATGTCGCCCGGCGGCATGCGCAGAGTCTCGCCCGCGGCGAAGACGAGATCGGCCTCAAGTTCTGCTGCGTCGCGGCCCATCACGGCGACGTCCCCGGCGTCCCCGCCGACGAAGACATGCGTCGCGCCGGCCCGCTTGAGGCGGCCGATGAGCCCGATCTGGTTGTCGGCCTGGGGGCGGAACGTGTCGACGAAGACCGGCTTCAGCCCGGCCTGCTCGGCGGCGAGCCGCACGCTCTCGGACAGTTCGCGACCATAGATTGTGCCGTCGTCGACGATGGCGAAGAGGTCGCGTTCCCATTGCCGAGTCAATAGCTGTCCGGCGGCTTCGCGCTCGCTGTCGGCGCGCGGTCCGAGCCGGTAGACGTTCCAGCCCGTACGGAGCTTGCGGTCGGTCAGGCTGTCGGTGCGCACGCCGACCGCGATGGTCGGTATGCCGGCGTCCTTGAGGATCGGCATCGCTGCCTCGATCGCCTCGCCGCAGAGAAAGCCGACAACCGCCTGCACCCTGGCCGCGACCAGTTGCCTTGCGGCCCGTGCGCCGCCGTCGGCGGTACAGGCATCGTCGGCCACTTCCAGTGTCACGGCCGGGTCCCGGAGCGTCGCCGCGGCCGTCTCGGCGCCGGCGCGCATCTGTTCACCGAGCAGCGCGGAAGGCCCGCTCAGCGGTGCCGCCAGGCCGATGCGCAGCTCGGCAAAGGCGTGTCCCGCAAGCACGAGCCCGGCCAGTGCGCCCAGTGTTCGGATCGGAATTCGCATGCGGCGGCGTCATTTCCCCTGGGGCCGGCGAACGGGGCCGGCGTCAGTGTCGGAACAACTGGTAATGGCTGGTCCGCAGCAGCGCAACATGCGAATTTCCGTGCCGGCGCTCGGCCGACTTCCTTGTTGTGCGCCCTTTCGGACCGTATATAGCGGTCAGGTGGCAGACATGGGAATTATCGGGTGCTGAACAAGAACGAAGTCGGACCGCAGATCTACCGCGACGCGATGGCGCGATTTGCGGGCGCCGTTCACGTCATCACCACGGATGGCGTAGCCGGTAAACGCGGCGCGACCGTCATTGCCGCCTGTTCGGTCTCCGACGCACCGCCCACCGTGCTTGTCTGCCTGAACCGCGAGAACCCGAGGAACGAGGCCTTCGTCGAAAACGGCAATTTCGCGCTGAACACGCTCGGTTCCGACCAGCAGGCCCTGGCCGAGGCGTTTTCGGGCCAGACCGGGCTGCCGGTCGAGGAGCGCTTTGCGGTTGCCGAATGGGACAAGATTTCCAGCGGCGCACCGACGCTGCTCGGCTCGCTGGCGGTGTTCGACTGCCAGATCATCGATACCAAGGACCATGCCACGCATCGTGTGCTTTTTGGCAAGGTGACAGGGATTCGCATCGGCGATACGCTTCACCCTCTGATCTACTTCAACCGCGCCTATCGGATTCCCTGAGCCGCGGGTCGAAGCACGGAGACTTCATGACTGAGCTGAATCCGCGTCCCGTGCCGCAATCCATCGGCGAGACGCTCGAGCTTCTGACCGGCGCCGACTACGTCGCCGACCGCTCGCTGGCAACAGTGCTGTTCCTGGCGCTGCGCATGAAGCGGCCGCTGTTTCTCGAAGGCGAGGCCGGCGTCGGCAAGACCGAGATCGCCAAGGTTCTGGCGCAGGCGCTCGGGCGCCGGCTGATCCGGCTGCAGTGCTACGAAGGGCTCGACGTTTCGTCGGCGGTCTACGAGTGGAACTACGCCGCCCAGATGATCGAGATCCGGATGGAGGAGGCAACCGGAGCCGCCGACCGCAAGGACATGGAAAAGAACGTCTTTTCCGAAAAATACCTGATCCGGCGCCCGGTGCTCGACGCGCTGACCGGCGAGGAGGGGGCGGCTCCCGTTTTCCTGATCGACGAGCTCGACCGCACCGACGAGGCTTTCGAGGCCTTCCTGCTGGAGATTCTCTCCGACTACCAGGTAACGGTGCCCGAGCTCGGCACGATCAAGGCCAAGGAACCGCCGATCGTCATCATCACCACCAACCGGACACGCGAGATCCACGATGCGCTGAAGCGCCGCTGCCTCTACCACTGGGTCGACTATCCCGACGCGGCGCGCGAGCTCGAAATCGTCTCGCGCAAGGTGCCGCAGGCCAACAGCCGCCTGTCGGCCGAGGTCGTGCGCTTCATCCAGAAGCTGCGCGAGATCGAGCTGTTCAAGGTACCGGGCGTCGCCGAAACGATCGACTGGGCCGGCGCGCTGACCGAGCTCGACAAGGTGGCGCTCGACCCAGAAACGGTCTCCGACACGATCGGGGTTCTCTTGAAGTACCAGGACGATATCGCGCGCATCGAGCAGGGCGAAGGCCGCCGTATCCTCAAGGAGGTTCAGGCGGAGCTTTCGGCCGCGGCGGAGTGAGCCTGATGGATGCCACCGTGCAGAGTGCCGCAAAGCCCGACGGGCGCATCGCCGACAACATCGTCTACTTCGCCCGGGCGCTGCGCAAGGCCGGCATGCGGGTCGGACCGGCTTCGGTGATGGATGCCATTGAGGCGGTGCTCGCTGCCGGCATCGGCAACCGCGACGATTTCTACTGGACCCTGCATGCCGTCCTCGTCTCCCGTCACGAGGATCATGCGACGTTCGACGAAGCCTTTCGCCTGTTCTGGAAATCGCGCGAGCTGATCGAGAAGATGCTGGCGATGTTCTCGCCGGTGGCTCCTGATCACAAGGAGCGCGAGAAGCCGAGGGCTGCGGAAAACCGCGTCAACAAGGCGATGTTCGAGGGCCACGAGAAGAACCAGCCGGTGCGCGAGGTGCCGGAGATCGACATCGACGCGCGCTTCACCGTTTCGGGCAACGAGATGCTGCGCGGCAAGGACTTTGCGCAGATGAGTGCCTCCGAGATCGCCGATGCCAAGCGCGAGATCGCCGCGCTCCGGCTGCCCTTCGACACGGTGCGCACGCGCCGCTTCCGCGCCGACCCGCATGGCGGCCGCATCGACCCGCGCGCCATGATGCGCCAGGCATCGCGCACTGGCGGCGAACTGATCCTTCCGAAATTCCGCTCCCCTCGGGAAGTGCACCCGCCGCTGGTGGTGCTCGCCGACATTTCCGGCTCGATGAGCCAGTACACGCGCATCTTCCTGCATTTCCTGCATGCGCTGACCGAAAAGCGGCGGCGCGTGCATACTTTCGTCTTCGGCACCCGGCTGACCAATTTGACGCGACAGATGCGCCATCGCGATCCGGACAATGCGCTCGCCGATTGCTCGGCCGCCGTGCAGGACTGGTCGGGCGGCACGCGCATCGGCGACACGCTCAGCGAGTTCAACCGGCTGTGGTCGCGGCGTGTGCTGGGGCAGGGCGCCGTCGTGCTCTTGATCACCGACGGGCTCGAGCGCGACGACGTCGCCGGCCTGTCGGAAGAGATGGTGCGACTCAGAAAATCATGCCGTCGGCTGATCTGGCTGAACCCGTTGCTGCGCTTCGACGGTTTCGAAGCGCGGGCGCGCGGCGTCAAGGCGATGCTGCCGCATGTCGACGAGTTCCGCGCCGTCCACAATCTCAACGCGCTGGCCGATCTCTGTGGATCCCTCGACCGGTCGAGCGCCCGCAATGTCGATCCGCGGCTGTGGCTGGAAGGCCGCGCCGCCTGAGCCTGAAGGAGACTTCGTCATGGAAAACACCGCACATCTCGATGAGGCCCGCGATCCGCTGATCATCGCCGAGGGCTGGATGAACGACGGCAGGAGCGTCGCCGTCGCCACCGTGGTCGAAACATGGGGCTCGGCGCCGCGTCCGGTCGGCAGCCATCTGGTGATTGACGCCGAGGGCAATTTCCATGGCTCGGTGTCGGGCGGTTGCGTCGAAGGTGCCGTCGTCACCGAAGCGGTCGACGTGATCGACAGCGGCAAGCCGAAGATGCTCGAATTCGGCGTGGCCGACGAGACGGCCTGGCAGGTCGGCCTGTCCTGCGGCGGCCGCATCAAGGTCTATGTCGAACCGCTGGTGCAGGAGGCCTGAACCATGGACAGCGCATCGCTCCGGACCCTGAATGCCGAAAGGCGGGCGCGCCGCGCCGCGATCCTCGTCACCGACCTCGCCGATGGCTCGAGCCGCATCGTGCGCGAGCATGACGAGGTCAGCGGCGAGCTTGGCGAAGCCGTCGCCCGCGCCTTTCGTTCCGGCAACTCCGGCTCGGCCGAGGCCGGCGGCCACAGCTATTTTCTCAATGCGCATCTGCCGCAGCCACGCCTGGTGGTGATCGGCGCCGTCCACATCAGCCAGGCGCTGGCACCGATGGCGCGCATTGCCGGCTATCCGCTGGAGATCATCGACCCACGCACCGCCTTCGCAAGCGCGGACCGATTTCCCGACGTCACGCTGCACGCCGACTGGCCGGAACCCGTCCTGGCCGAGCATCCGCTCGATAGCTACACGGCGCTCGCTGCCGTGACGCATGATCCTAAGATCGACGATTTCGCGCTGAAGGCGGCGCTCGACGCGAAATGCTTCTATGTCGGGGCGCTCGGCAGCCGGAAGACCCATGCCAAGCGCGTGGAGCGGCTGCTGGCGCTCGGCGCGACGCCGGAACAGATCGAACGCATCCATGCGCCGATCGGCCTCGACATCGGCGCGGCAAGCCCGGCCGAGATCGCGGTCGCGGTGCTGGCGCAGATGATCCGCGCCTTCCATGCGCGCGGCGCGGGCTTCAAGTCGAAGGGCGAGGCGGCATGAAATTCGGGCCGGTTGCTGTTTCGGACGCAGTCGGGGCGGTCCTGGCGCATGCCACGACGGCCGGCGACAAGCGTTTCCGCAAGGCCCATGTGCTCGGCGCCGACGATATCGCCGTCCTGAAGGCCGCGGGCATCGAGACCGTGGTTGCGGCGCGGCTGTCAGCCGACGATCTCGGCGAGGATGTCGCGGCAACGCGGCTTGCCGAGGCGATGCGCCATGCCGGAGTCGAGGCAAGGCCCGCCGCGACCGGCCGCGTCAACCTGCACGCTCTGCATACCGGGGTCTTCACCGTCGACAAGACGATGGTCGACCGCGTCAATGCCGTCGACCCGGCGATCACGATCGCGACGCTTGCCGAATACTCCGCCGTCGAAGCAGGGCAAATGGTTGCGACGGTCAAGATCATCCCCTTCGCCGTTGCCGAAGGCCTTGTCAGGCAGGCGGCTGCGATCCTCGAGGCAGGCGAGATCATCGCCGTAAACCCTTATCGCCCAATGCGTGTCGGCGTGGTCCAGACCGTGCTGCCGAGCGTCAAGGACAGCGTGCTCGCCAAGACGATCCGCATCACGCAGGCACGGCTTGCGCGTTCGGGCAGCAGCATCGGCAATGAGTTGCGGACACCGCACGAGGCACAGCCTGTCGCGCAGGCAATCAAAACACTTGCCGCCGACCACGACATGGTCATCGTCTTCGGGGCGTCGGCGCTGTGCGACTTTGAGGACGTCATCCCGGCGGCGATCCGTGCGGCCGGCGGCGCGGTCCTGCGCGCCGGCATGCCGGTCGATCCGGGCAATCTGCTGGTGCTCGGCCGGCTCGGCGATACGCCTGTGATCGGCGCACCGGGCTGTGCGCGCAGCCCGAAGGAAAACGGCTTTGACTGGGTTTTGGACCGGCTGATCGCGGGGCTCGACGTGACTTCCGACGATATTGCCGGCATGGGCGTCGGCGGCCTTCTGATGGAAATCCCGACTCGCCCGCAGCCGCGCGAAGTTGCGGCGCCGCCCGCAGCCACCGATGTCCACGCCATCGTGCTCGCTGCCGGGCGCTCCAGCCGCATGGGCGGGCCCAACAAGCTGATGGCGTTGTTCGACGGCAAACCGCTGATCCGCCAGTCCGCCGAGCGGGCGCTTGCCTCGGGTGCCGCCGGCGTCACGGTCGTTACCGGCCACCAGGCGGCTCGCATCCGCGAGGCGCTCGCCGGTCTCGACATGCAGTTCGCCCACAATGCGGACTTTGCCGACGGCCTGTCGGGCTCGCTGAAGGCCGGCGTTGCGGCGGTACCGCAGGAGGCGGCCGGCGCGCTGATCGTGCTCGGCGACATGCCGGTGGTTTCTTCTGCCGACCTCGACCGGCTGATTTCCGCCTTCCGAAAAGCCGGCGGCAAGACCGTCGTGCGCGCCACCCACAACGGCAAGCGCGGCAATCCGGTTCTCCTGCCGCGATCGCTGTTCGGCGCGGTGGCGCAGTTGCAAGGCGACACCGGCGCCCGACATCTGGTCGAAGCCGAACTGATGCCCGTCATCGACGTCGAGATAGGCGAGGGGGCCGGCATTGACGTCGATACGCGCGACGCCATGGAAAGCGCCGGCGGCGTGCTGCAGGATTAACGGGATGATTCGACAGACCCCGTTCCCCCAGGCGTCCGGCCGTTTCGTTGCCTTCGGCATCCGCCTCCTGCTCGCAGTGGCCTTTCTGGTGCTGCCAGCTATCGCGCATGCCGCCGAACTGACGCTCAAGCCCTATAAGGACGAGCTCTTCGCCTATCCGGGCATAATCGCGTCGGAGAATGGCGGCGCCTACCGCGTCGTCGACTACAGCGAAGCGCGCGACATCGACAGACGCGACAAGGTGCCCGAGCGGCGCGTTCACGCCAAATATGTCTCGACCGGCGTGCGCAAGGTGCAGCAGGACCTGGCGCTGAAGACCGATGCCGGTACGATCCGCTTCGTTGCCGTCGGCAAGACGGACGGCGCGCGCGTCATCACGCTCTACCTGCACGGGCAGGGCGGCAGCCGCAAGCAGGGCGTCGACGACTATACGTTCGGCGGCAATTTTAACCGCATCAAGAACCTGATGGCCGCCAATGGCGGGCTCTATCTGTCGCCCGATTTTTCCGATTTCGGCGCCGGCGGCACGGCCGAGATCGACGCGCTGATTGGCCACTACGCGGCGAAGTCGCCGGGGGCGCCCGTCTTCGTCGCCTGCGGCTCGATGGGCGGGGCGCTGTGCTGGTCACTCGCCAAGGACAAGACCGTCGCGCCGCACCTGTCGGGACTGCTGCTGCTCGGCTCGCTCTGGGACGACAGCTTCACGTCGAGCGCGGCCTTCAAGCGCCGGGTACCGGTGTTCTTCGGCCAGGGCAGCCGCGACACGGTGTTTCCGGTCGACAGCCAGGAGGCCTTTTACCGCTCCATCCTGAAGAAGGCGCCGGGCTATCCGGCCCGCTTCGTGCGCTTCGAAAGCGGCACGCACGGCACGCCGATCCGCATGACCGACTGGCGCGAGACGCTCAACTGGATGCTGTCGGCCGGGCGTTAGGGCGCGGTGTGGTAGTCGAGGATCGTCTCGGGGTTGATCTCGCCGTCGTAGGAGGCGTCGACCTCGTATTTCACCAGCGTGAAATCGCCGTTGCGGAAAATCCAGAAACCGCTTGAGGAAGCGTCGCCGACCCCGCGCCAGAGGCTGTGCGCGGAAATCGACAGCGTCGCTTCGTCGAAGGCCGAGTTGACCAGCCGATCGGCCGCGAGATAGCCGACGACGTTGACCGACTCCACCTGGCCGTCCGGGTTGTCGTCGACATAGCGGACATCGATATCGGGCATGGCGAACTGCAGTTCGCGCAGCCCGTCCAGATCGGTGTGCAGGTAGTAGACGTGGGTGATGTTGTAGGCGCCCATCGAACAGAAGAAGCGAAAGAGCCTCGCCTCGCGCATCGGCTGTTCGTCGCCATCGGTCTTGTATCGGTAGGGAATGGGGTAGGAGGCCGGCGTCTCCTCGCCTTCGGGCGCGCGCTCGGACTCGCAATCGCCTTTCGTTGCAGCAAAGGCTGCCTTGGCCTGCTGCAGCAGCGCGTCGCCGGCTTCAGGCGCCGGCGCGTCGGGGCATTGTGCCGGGACGGAATCCTCGAAGGCGGTCTCCACCGCCTGCAGGCTACCCTTCTCGATATGCAGCGGGTTGAAGGGCGGCTCCTGGATCTGCGGGTTAACGAAGCGCGCCGTGTAGCAGCCGGCATAGACCTTTTCGCGGCCGTCCTTGCCGATCGAGAGGATAGCGACCGGCACATAGATGAAGGTGCTGCCGGCAGCGCCTTCGGAGGCGACATTGCCGGTCATCAGCTGGACCTCGGACGTGTCCTCGTAGCCCTTGGCGAAGCTCTCGAAGTCGGCCGCCGGCTTCTCGTTGCCGAAATAGTCCCAGGCGCGGGCATATTCTTGCCGATTGATGGCGTTGTAGAGCGATTTTACGAGTGTTTCCGCCGTCGACCGGTCGTCGATATAGGGAGCCTCCGCCGCGTAACAGGGCATCGCTGCGAGGGCGGACAGGAAAGCCGCCGACGCAAGGGCAATTGCAACTGGCTTCATGACGATTCTCCTCCTGCGGCCATTCCAATCTAGCATCGATTGCGGCGGCGCGGTGGCGCTTGCAATCGCTGCCGGCCAACCCCCATCTGTGGCGAAGCGCGATCAGGCGCCGAGGGAGAATTGTTTTGACGATATCGATGTATCAGGCTTCCGTTCCGGTGTTTGCGGAGCGGCTGCGGGCGCTGTCGCTGGTGCTGGCCAAGGGCGAGGCGAATGCCGCCGAACGCAAGATCGACCCGCAGGTGTTTCTCACGGCGCGGCTGGCGCCCGACATGCTGCCGCTGACACGTCAGGTGCAGATCGCCTCCGACCACGCCAAGCGTTGCGTGGCGCGGCTGGCGGCCAGCGAAGCGCCGTCCTATGACGACACCGAAACGAGCTTTTCGGAGCTGCAGGCGCGGATCGCCAGGACGACGGATTTTCTGAAGGGATTTGCGCCGGCCGATATCAATGGGTCGGAAGAACGCAGGATCGCGCTAAAGGTCGGGCCGCGCGATCTGGAGTTCGCGGGAATGCAGTATCTGCTGCATTTCGCGATGCCCAACTTCTATTTCCACGTCACCACGGCCTACGACATCCTGCGCCACAACGGCGTGCCGCTCGGCAAGCCGAATTTTCTCGGCGCGGAATAGAAGCCTACTTGGTCGCCATTTCCCGCGCCAGGCGCGGGAAGTCGGCCGGCTTGATGCCGATATCGGCAAGATCGGCGTTGCTCATGGAGGTGAGCATCTCCAGGGCGGCGCGGAATCGCCGGTCTTCCTTGGGGCGGGGACGGGAGAAGAATTCGGTTCGGAAACCCATGCTTTTGGCTCCTAGTTGTTCCTCCCAGACCGCTAGATAGCGCGATTCGAGCTTATTGTGCAGTGCAGCATTCTGCATGGCAGCCATGCAGGACCGCGCGGATTCCGGCTTTCGCCCATCGATGACATCGAGATTCTGGCCCGATTTGGTGCGCTTCTGATCAAAATCACTGCGGCTTGACGCAATTCGGGCGTCATTTTTCGCGAAATGACGCGAAAAATCGTCCCCTTTCTTTCGACTAAATTGCCAAGCCGGCGCGACAATCATTTTTAACGCTCGCGCGCCTATTGTCCGCTCCGAAGACGCCGGAATTTCTCAACCCAGGGAGGCGATGACGGGCGCGAAGACGACCAGCGATTTCGGATCCCTGCTCGACGACCTGTTCGTCACCAGGGAGAAGCCCGAAGAGGCTCCGGCCAAGCCGAGCATTCCGTTCGACTATCTCGCGGTGGTCGACGAACTGCATTCGGGCCGGATTCGCGTGTCGGGCGACGCGGCCGCCGCCGGCTACCGCGAGGTCGATGCCGACGCCGAGGCGGCGGCGCACGAGGCGCTCAAGGAAGACGTCCTCGAAGCCGTGGCAGCGATCGAACCGGAAGTGCCGCTCTCGGTTGACCCGAAGGTCATCGCCGCCGAACTCGGACTGGCCTCCGCACGCCTCACCGAACTCGGCCGCCTGCGCCGCAACTTCGCGATGAAGAACCATCCCGATCGCGTCGCGCCGCATCTGCGCTCGCAGGCGCTGGCGCGCATGCAGGTGGCGAACGGGCTGATCGACGAGGCCAAGCGCCGCGCAGAGAGGGCATCAGCCCGCTGATCCAGTCGGCCTGCCGCTGCAGAGCGCAGGTCTTCCTTGGCCACAAGCCAAAAAGCCTCTATCCAGATCGTCGGCATTGACGCCGGCGAGGAAATCCATGCTGCGGATATCGAGAGTTCCGGTGAAGGACATCTACGTGCCGACCGCACGCAAGAAGACCCTGCACCCGGAGACAGTACGGATTCTCGCGGAAGACATTCTGGAGAACGGCATGAAGACGCCGATCCAGGTGCGCCACGATGGCAAGCGGCATATCCTGGTCGAGGGACTGCACCGGCTGGAAGCAGCCAAATGGCTGGGCGAGACGGAAATCGACGCCTATCTGGTGCAAGCCAAGCGGCACTGAAACCGGGACGGCGTCCCCCGGCCATGGGGCGGCTGTTTGTTGCAGGCCGGATATCGCGACCCGGCAGGGCGGCTAGGACGCTTTGCCGTCCTCCGACGAATTGACGACACCGAAATCCTGCGATTTCGCACCTGTCTCCGCCACCAGGAATCCGTCCGATGCAAGGCCCCGGCGCAGCAGTTCGCGCACCGCGGCTGCACGGCTCGGCATGCGCTTGTCGAAACGCCAGTTTTCCAGCGCCTCGAGTTCAGAGGCGCTCAGCATGATCTGCAATCTTTCCGGACGTTCAAGTTCAGCCATAACGATGCCCTCGCGTCCCGAGAAAGATACAACAAATGAGTAAGCGACTAGTTCCAATCATTTTTGGCATAATGAGCGGTATGCATCAATAGTGGACATTGCCACGATACCCTCGCTGGCCGGAGCCGCTAATTCTGTGCAGACGACCTTCTTTCAGCCATTGGCGCTACTTACTAACTAATTGATTTTACTGAAGAAATCTCGAATTATCGCTTGCCTTAGCGAAGCGTTCGGCCCATGTTGCTGCATGCAAGAAGCTGGCCGCGATTTCGCCGCCCTTCAACCGAGGAAACAACCATGGGTCCGCTCTTTTCTCCGACACTGATGGACGACGTGACGCAGACCATCCACGCCGCCCTGACGATGAACGGTATCGTCAACATCCCGAAACTCGCGGAGGAAATCCGCAAGCGCAACGAAGCAGAGAACATCGCGCTCGAGGACATCACGGCCGAACTTCTCAACCAGGCCCAGCGTCATAGCGCCGCCATGGAGTTCGATGGTCGGACACTCGCCGTCCAGAGCTAGTCTCCGGAGGCGTACCACAGGGTACGCCCCTATCGTAGTCAGGTAGGCGTACCAAAGGGTACGGCTCCGACGGATCAGGCGATTGTGCACGCCCTCTCACTTGTCCGGATGTTTCTATTCCGTGGCTGCTCCGGGTTGCCACGTATCGACGGGCGCCGCCTGCCGACGGACGCTCGGGTCAAGGTTTCGAAACATCGATTCGCTCAGAGCGGGATGTTGTCGTGCTTCTTCCAGGGGTTCTGCAGGTCCTTGTTGCGCAGCATGCGCAGTGAACGGGCGACACGGCGCCGCGTGGAATGCGGCATGATCACATCATCGACATAGCCGCGCTCCGCCGCCACGAAGGGTGACAGGAAGCGGTCCTCGTAGGCCTTGGTGTGGGCCGCGATCTTGTCGGCGTCGCCGATGTCCTTGCGATAGATGATCTCGACCGCGCCGCGCGCGCCCATGACGGCGACCTGTGCCGTCGGCCAGGCATAATTGACGTCGCCGCGCAGATGTTTCGACGCCATGACGTCATAGGCGCCGCCGAACGCCTTGCGGGTGATGACGGTGACTTTCGGCACGGTGGCCTCGGCATAGGCGAACAAGAGCTTCGCGCCATGCTTGATGAGGCCGCCATATTCCTGCGCCGTGCCCGGCAGGAAGCCCGGAACGTCGACGAAAGTGACCAGCGGGATCGAGAAACAGTCGCAGAAGCGCACGAAGCGAGCCGCCTTGCGGCTGGCGTCGCTATCGAGCACGCCGGCCAGCACCATCGGCTGGTTGGCGACAAAGCCGACGGTGCGGCCCTCTATGCGGCCGAAGCCGACAACGATGTTTTTTGCAAAGCTTTCCTGAATCTCGAAGAAGTCGCCCTCGTCGCAGGTCTTCAGGATCAGTTCCCGGATGTCGTAGGGCTTGTTGGCATTATCCGGTATCAGACGGTCGAGCGACATGTCGTCGGCATCGGCGGGCTGGGAGCAGGCGATTTCGGGAATTTCGGCCGTGTTGGAGGCCGGCAGCAGGTCGATGAGGCGCCGCATCTGCAGCAGCGCCTCGACATCGTTGTCATAGGCGCCGTCGGCGATCGAGGATTTCGTCGTGTGGACCGAGGCGCCGCCGAGCTGCTCGGCGGTCACCGTCTCGTTGGTGACGGTCTTCACCACGTCCGGACCGGTGACGAACATGTAGGAGGTGTCGCGCACCATGAAGATGAAGTCGGTCATCGCTGGCGAATAGACGTCGCCGCCAGCACAGGGTCCCATGATGACGGAAATCTGCGGAATGACGCCGGAGGCCAGCACGTTGCGCTGGAACACCTCGGCATAGCCGCCAAGCGCTGCGACGCCCTCCTGGATACGGGCGCCGCCGGCGTCGTAGATGCCGATGATGGGCGCGCGGTTCCGGAGCGCCATGTCCTGGATTTTCTGGATCTTTTCGGCATGCGCCTGCGATAGCGAGCCGCCGAACACGGTAAAATCCTTGGCGAAGAGAAAGACAGGCCGGCCGTTGACGGTGCCCCAGCCGGTGACGACTCCGTCGCCGGCGATCTTCTGCTTCTCCATGCCGAAATCGGTGGAGCGGTGCTCGACGAACATGTCGAACTCCTCGAACGAGCCCTGGTCGAGAACCACCTCGATGCGCTCGCGCGCCGTCAGCTTGCCGCGCTTGTGCTGGGCGTCGATGCGCGCCTGTCCGCCGCCCATCCGCGCGTTTTCACGCCGCCGCTCGAGTTCGGTCAGCACGTCCTTCATGATGGGCGATCCCCCGCAGAATTTTGTTGGCTTGTCGTAACATGGACTTGGGCGAGTGCAAGCCGCCTGCATCAGGCTGCGCTTTGGAACAGCGCGGCCGCGCTCGGATGCCACCCGGCACTTCGACACCGCACGCCCCTTGCTGCACTGCAGCGACAGCGCTTGCTATTTGCCGCGTTATGGCCCATATGCGGCGCAATAGGCGCGTAGGTCGGACATTCCGGCTTTCCTCAACAGGACTGGTTGCGTCTGTTTTCTCCCTTTCCGAAAATCCGGCAAGTGGCGGAAAAGCCCCATGGACATTGGGTCCGCGGGCACGACAGCGCAGCCGCGCGGACACTCAGGTGTCTGCCGCCTTGTCGTTTCATGAATTTTCGTCCGCCGTGGGTTGCGCCCCGCGTGAGGACTGTTTTGCGGCAAGGTCCGCGCGAAAGAAGACTAAATTGACGATTGAAAACACTGTAGAAAACACCGCTGAACTTACCGGCTTCGCAGAGCTCGGCATCACCGGTCCGCTGCTCAAGGCAACCGTGGTTGCCGGCTTCGACACTCCGAAGCCGATCCAGATCGGCGCCATCCCGCCGCATCTCGCCGGTCGCGACGTGCTGGCCGTTGCCCAGACGGGCTCGGGCAAGACGGCGGCCTTCAGCCTGCCGATCCTGACCAAGATCATCGCGCTTGGCACCAAGCGCACGCCGCGCACCTGCCGTGCGCTGATCCTGGCGCCGACGCGCGAACTGGCCGTGCAGATCGAAGACACGATACGCATCCTGGCCAAGGGCCTGCATGTCGCTACCGCTCTGGTGCTAGGCGGCGTGTCGCGCTCCAGCCAGGTGCGCAAGATGGCGCCCGGCGTCGACATTCTCGTCGCCACGCCCGGTCGCCTGACCGACCTGGTCAGGGAAGGCGATATCAGCCTTGCCGAGACGCGCTGGCTGGTGCTCGACGAGGCCGACCGCATGCTCGACATGGGCTTCATCAACGACGTCCGCCGCATCGCCAAGGCGGTGCATCGCGACAAGCAGACGGCGCTGTTTTCGGCCACCATGCCGACGGAGATCGAGCAGCTTGCCCGCGGCATCATGAAGGACCCGGTCCACATCGAGGTCGCGCCGCAGGGCACGACCGCGGCCGAGATCAAGCAGGGCGTCGTGATCGCCCGCACCAAGCAGAAGCGCAAGGTGCTGTCGACCATGCTCGCCGACCCGGCGATGAGCTCGGTGATAGTGTTCTCGCGCACCAAGCACGGCGCCGACCGCGTCGTGCGCGACCTGGAGCGCGACGGCTTCAACGCCGCCGTCATCCACGGCAACAAGAGCCAGAACGCCCGCCAGAAGGCGCTGAACGGGTTTCGTGACGGCTCGGTGCGCATTCTCGTGGCGACCGACATTGCGGCGCGCGGCATCGACGTTCCCGGCATCAGCCATGTGGTGAACTTCGACCTGCCCGACGAGGCGGAGAGCTATGTCCACCGCATCGGCCGCACCGGCCGTAACGGCGCCGACGGCATTGCCATCACGCTGTGCGACCCGTCGGAAAGTTCAAAGCTGCGCTCGGTGGAGCGGATCATTCGGGCCAAGCTGCCGATCACGGCGGATCACACCGGCGAGCCTGATCCGGCACGCGATCCCAAGGAGCGCAACGAGCGCGTCCAGGAAGCCGCGAATGACCGCGGCGGCCACCGCAACGGCAATCGCCCGCGCGGCGACAAAAAGCCTTCCTCCGGCAAGCCCGGCGGTGGCAGGAACTATGGCGGCAAGCGTCGCTTCGGCGGCAACCGGACGCCTCGCGCAGCCTGATCTTTCGCTGCATCAACAATGCGACGCCGCGGCCGAGAGGCCGCGGCGTTTTTGTTTGCGCGCAATCGCCCGGAAAGCCCGGGGGACGCCGCGTTGCGGTCAGGGCGTGCAGTGCAGCGCTCACCGCGAAGCCTGGCTGCGGCAGAAAAATGCGCGGCCTGAAAACAGCATCTTGACGCCGCCATTGCGCCTCGTAATTTGGCGCCACACCGACAAACGAACGGGATGATCGTCATGGCTGGCTTGCTCTCCAATTCCGGCCTTGGCGCGGCCGGTCTCGCCCTCCTTCTCGGCACTGCTGCGGCCCTTGCCGACGACCAGGCTGTGATCCTGCGCGGCGCGCGTATCCTGACCATGGACGATGCCAAGCCCGAGGCCGCCGCCATCGCCATCGTCGACGGCAAGATCGCCGCCGTGGGATCGGCGGACGACATGGCGCCCTACATGGAAGGCGCGACGATCTACGACCTGCCGGCCGGCGCGCTGGTGCTTCCGGGCTTCCAAGACGACCACAACCATCTGATCTGGAGCGCCACCGAAGCGCTCGACGTGAGCTTCGCCGAGGTTGTGGACAAGGAGGGCGTGCGCGAGGCGATCGAGGCCGCCGATATCGGTTCGCTGCCGGATGGCGCGTGGATAAGGGGTGCGGGCTGGGACATCGCGGCATTTCCGGACGGATCGGCGGCGATCCTCGACGAAATCACCGGCGATCGGCCGATGTTCGTCGGCGCGGTGGACGGCCATTCCGGCTGGGCCAATTCGGCGGCGCTGAAGGCGACCGGCATCGACGCCAGCACCAAGGATCCCGAGGGCGGCCGCATCGAGCGCGACGCGGCGGGCAACCCGACCGGCCTGCTACGCGAAAGCGCCATGGAGCTCGTCAGCAGCCTGTTGCCGCCATACCCGGACAGCCAGGTCGACGCCGGTTTTGCCGATGCCCAGAAAGAAGCGCTGAGCTACGGCATCACGGCAATCATCGACCCATCGGCCGACGACTGGATGCTCGACGGCTACAAGCGCGCGGACGCTGCGGGGAACCTGGAGCTCAGGGTCAAGGCGGCAGTAAAGATCGAGGCCGAGGAAGGGCCGGACGGCGTAAAGCGGGTGCTGGAATGGAAGGATCGCTACGATTCCGACCGGTTGACCGTGATGTCGGCGAAGCTCTTCGTCGACGGCGTTATCGAGACCGGGACGGCGGCGCTGCTCGAAGCCTATGTCGGCAGCAACGAGAGCGGCGACCTGCTTTTCACGCCCGAGCAGATCGATGCCATCTCGACCGAGGCCGACAATGCCGGGCTGCAGCTGCATGCGCACGCCATCGGCGACCGCGCGGTGCGGGTGACGCTCGACGCCTACGAGGCGGCGCAGAAGGCCAATGGCGTGCGCGACAGCCGCCACCAGATCACGCATCTCGAGCTGATCGACCCGACCGACATTCCGCGCTTCAAGCAACTCGGCGTCATCGCCAACGTCCAGGCGCTGTGGGCCTATCCCGATACCTACATCACCGACCTGACGGAACCGAAGATCGGCCCGGAGCGCTCCGAATGGCTCTACCCGTTCGGCGCGCTGAAGGAAGCCGGCGCGACGCTGGTTGGCAGCAGCGATTGGAGCGTCTCGTCGATGAACCCGCTGGAGGCGATACAGACAGGCGTGACCAGGCAGGACATCGAGGACCCGGCGGGACGCGTGCTGACGCCGCAGCACAGGCTCGAACTGATGGACATGTTGAAGGCCTATACGGTCAACGCCGCCTATGCTGCCTTCGACGAGGCCAATTCGGGCACGCTGACGGCCGGCAAGCGCGCCGACATCGTGGTGCTCGACCGTGACATTACAGCTGGGCCGGCGACGGACATCGCCAAGGGCAGCGTGCTGGCGACGCTGATCGACGGCGATATCGTCTATGAAGGCGAGGGGATGCCGGAACCGGTCAGCCCCTGACGGTCTTCGATTTGCGGCGCCTAGTGGGCGCCGGCGCCGGGGGTGGGTCGGGTTCGTGCATCCGGCCGGGCATCAGCGGACGCGCCTTCCAGCGCGTGACGGCGCTGATGAAGGCAAAGACCAAAGCGTGCGGCATCAGCCGCATCAGCTTCAAGGCCCAGGTGAGGCGGCGCGGGAAGGTCGTCTCGAAGCCGCCGGAGCGGATGGCACGGAGGATGCGGGCCGAGGCCTTGTCGA
The DNA here is from genome assembly GCA_947259295.1 of uncultured Rhizobiaceae bacterium. Classification (GTDB taxonomy): domain Bacteria; phylum Pseudomonadota; class Alphaproteobacteria; order Rhizobiales; family Rhizobiaceae; genus CAMYMG01. The sequence goes on along the minus strand of CAMYMG010000073.1, from coordinate 40,319 downwards.
CCGGCATCAGCGCAGGCATCAGGAACTTGTTGCGAGCGGCGAGCGGCGTGTCGACGAAGCCCGGGTTCATCACCTGGATACGGATGTTCATCTTGTCGAAATCGAAGCGCAGCGCCTCGGCCATGATGTTGAGCGCCGCCTTGGTGGCGCCGTAGGCGCCGGTCGAGGGCCAGCCGAAATAGGCGGTGACCGAGCCGATGAGGACGATGTGGCCGCGGTTGCGCTTCTGCATGGCGGCGACGGCCGGAACCAGGCCATTGACGACGCCGAACAGATTGACGTCGTAGACAGCGCGGAAGGCGGGCAGGTGAAGTGCTTCGGCGTGTACGGGAAGGTAAATGCCGGCGTTGAAGATGGCGAGCACGATGCTGCCGGCGGAGGCCTCGATGGCCTCGACGGTGCGCGCCATGCCGGCCTCGTCGGTGACGTCGCAGTGGAAGGGCAGGATGCGGCCAGGCAGGCCGGCGGCGGCGGTCACCACCTCGTCGAGCGGGTCTTGCGCGCGGGCGGTGACGGCCACGGTGTAGCCCTCGCGGGCCAGGTCGAGCGCCAGCGCCCGGCCGATGCCGGTGCTGCCGCCCGTCAGCCAGACCACGCCGTCCCCGGGATCGGCCCTGTAGATCGCCATCCGCGCATCCCCGTCGCAAGCTCTCGTTCGTCCTTAACGATGCGGCAGGCGAATGCAATATACCGCCTTGGCGGGATGGCGTGGAACGGCAGCGCCGATATGCGGCCCGAAGGGCAAATTCCTCCCTTGAAAGGCTTGGCCGCGGTTTCTAGGGTCGTCCTCCGTCAAGAAGGAATGAGACCATGCACCGTACGGTGATCGATGTTATCGGCAACACGCCGCTGATCCGGCTGAAGCGCGCCTCCGAGGAGACCGGCTGCGAAATCCTGGGCAAGGCGGAGTTCATGAACCCCGGTCAGTCGGTCAAGGACCGCGCCGGCCTGTTCATCATCCGCGACGCCGAGGCGAAGGGCCTGCTCAGGCCGGGCGGGGTGATCGTCGAGGGAACGGCCGGCAATACCGGCATCGGGCTCACCGTCGTCGCCAAGGCGCTCGGCTACCGCACGGTGATCGTCATTCCCGAGACGCAGAGCCAGGAGAAGAAGGACGCGCTGCGTGTGCTCGGCGCCGAGCTCATCGAGGTGCCGGCGGTGCCCTACAAGAACCCCAACAACTACGTGAAAGTGTCGGGGCGGCTGGCCGAACAACTGGCGAAAAGCGAGCCGAACGGCGCCATCTGGGCCAACCAGTTCGACAATGTCGCCAACCGCGACGGCCACATCCGCACCACGGCGCAGGAGATCTGGACGCAGACCGAGGGCAAGGTCGACGGCTTCGTCTCCGCGGTCGGCACCGGCGGCACGCTGGCCGGCGTCGCGGCCGGGCTGAAGGAGAAGAAGGCGGCGGTGAAGATCGGGCTTGCCGATCCGCTGGGTGCAGCACTCTACAGCTTCTATACCGAGGGCGTGCTGAAGTCGGAGGGAAGCTCGATCACCGAGGGCATCGGCCAGGGCCGCATCACTGCCAATCTCGAGGGTTTCGAGCCGGATTTTTCCTATCAGGTGAGCGATGCGGAAGCCTTGCCGATCGTCTTCGATCTGGTGCAGGAGGAAGGCATGTGCCTCGGCGGCTCGTCGGGCATCAACATCGCCGGCGCCATGCGGCTGGCGCGCGACATGGGTCCCGGGCACACGATCGTCACCATCCTGTGCGACTACGGCACCCGCTACCAGTCGAAGCTGTTCAATCCGGAGTTTTTGCGCGGTAAGGGCCTGCCGGTTCCCGGCTGGATGGAGGAGCGGTCGGACATTTCTGTTCCGTTCGAGACCGTCCCGCAATGAGCTTTGCGACCGAAGCGCTTTTCCGCGACGATTCCTATCTGGCCGAGGCTGAGGCGAGCGTCGTGCATATCAACGCACGCGGCGGCATCATTCTCGACCGCACCATCTTCTACGCAACGTCGGGCGGCCAGCCGGGCGACACGGGCCGTCTGCATTTGCCGCTGGGCGGGAATGTCGAGATCGCCGCCACCGTCACCGGCGAGACCAAGGACGAGATCATCCACGTGCCGCTGGCCGAGGAAACCCTGCCGAAGGTCGGCGACCGGCTGAGGCTCGCCATCGACTGGGAGCGACGGCACCGGCTGATGCGCATGCACACGGCCTGCCATCTGCTCACCGTCGTCTGCCCCTATCCGATCACCGGCGCGGCGGTCGGCGAGGATGAATCGCGCGTGGATTTCGATATTCCGGACAGCGGCTTCGACAAGCACGCGGTCACGGCGCGATTGATGGAACTCGTCAAGGCCGACCATCCGGTCTTCACGCGCTGGATCACCGACGAGGAACTTGCCGCCAATCCGGGGTTGGTGAAGTCGAAGAATGTGCGTCCGCCTGTCGGAACCGGGCGCATCCGGCTGGTGTGCATCGGCGAGGAGGCCATGATCGACAGCCAGCCCTGCGGCGGCACGCATGTCAGGTCGACCGGCGAAGTCGGCGAGATCCACATCGGCAAGATCGAGAAGAAGGGCCGCGAGAACCGCCGCTTCAGGATTCGCTTCGGCACGATGCCCGCAGGCTAGTGGGCCACCGCTTCGATTGAGCTTGCCCATTTCGGCGCATTGCGAAAGATGCAAAGTGGGCCGGGCGCGCGATCCCACCCGGCGATGGAGACCACATGACCGAAACTTCCCCGTTCCTGGTATCGGCCGATTGGCTGGAAGAGCATCTGAAGGAGCCAGGGCTGTCGATCGTCGATGCGTCCTGGTACCTGCCGGCGCAGAATCGCAATGCGATGGCCGAATACGAGGCCGGCCACATTCCGCGCGCCGTGTTCTTCGATCAGGACGCTGTGGTGGACCCGGATTCCGGCCTGCCGCACACCTTGCCGGACGCGCGGACCTTTGCGCGGCACGCGGGGTCGATGGGCATCGCCGTGAACGATACGATCATTGTCTATGACGGGCCCGGACTGTTTTCGGCACCGCGGGTGTGGTGGATGTTCCGCGTCATGGGCGCGACGGACGTCAAGATACTCGACGGCGGCTTCGATCGCTGGAAGCGCGAGGGCCGGCCGGTCACCGACGAGCCGACGAAGATCGCGCCCGACCTGTTCGACGCGGTGTTGGACGAGACGCGCGTCGCGTCGCTCGAGGACATGCTCGGTGTCGTCGAGGGCGGCGACAGCCAGATCGCAGACGCCAGGCCCGCCGGGCGATTTGCCGGGGCCGATCCGGAACCGCGCGCCGGCGTACGCGGCGGCCACATGCCGGGCGCCAAAAACCTGCCGGCGACGCTGTTGTCTCGCGACGGCAGTCTGCTCGCACCCGACGAGCTGCGCCAGAAGTTCGAGGCGGCGGGGATCGACCTGGACAAGCCCGTCGTCACATCATGCGGATCCGGCGTCACCGCCGCGATCATCACGCTGGCGCTGGAAACGCTCGGCCATTCGTCAAACCGGCTCTACGACGGGTCATGGACCGAGTGGGGCAGCCGGTCCGACACGCCGGTGGAGACCGGCCAGGCATGAAGAACGGCAGCGACCGGCCCGAGCCCATCGACGTCACGGTGACATTCCTGGAAATGACCAGGCCGCCGGCCAATTACGCCCATCCGCCGATGAACCGGCATGTCGCGCTGATGAAAACGCGCGACATGCCGCTGCACTTCTATCGCTACCTGATGGACCGGGTGGGGCGGAAATGGCACTGGGTCAACGTGCTTCGCCTGAGTGACGAGGAACTTGCGGCGAAGATCCATGCGCCGGGGCGCGACATAAGGGTGCTTTACCTCGACGGCGCGCCGGCCGGATTCTTCGACATCAACCCGCACAAGCCGGACGAGACCGAGATCGCCTATTTCGGCATGATGCGGCACGCGACCGGGCTTGGCCTCGGACGCTGGTTTCTCGGCGCCGCGATCGAGGCCGCCTGGGCGACGGGGCCGAAGCAGATCGTCGTCCAGACCTGCACGCTCGACCATCCAGCGGCCCTGCCGCTCTACCAGAAGCTCGGCTTCTCGCCGGTCGGTCAGGTGAAGGAGACCGTCGAGCCGCTGCGGTTCGAGGAGCGGTCGCAAAGTGTCATGCGGGAGTGATGGGAGTATTGCCGGCGGGCAACGCCGCCCACAGCCAAGTGCCGCCTGGCTGAACGGGCCGTTCACCAGCAATTCAGCGTGGATTTGCCACCTTCCAGCCGTTCGATGCGGACGACAGGTCCGGGACAAACAGGAGATCGACCATGCTGAACCGCCGTTCACTCATCACAGGAGCCATCCTTGCGCTGGCCACGCCACCGCTGGCCTCGGCACAGGAAAATACGCCTTCGGCAAGCCAGATCGAGCGGCAGCTCGACGCGGCGCCGCGCGTCAAGGTGCGGCCGGACCAGAAGGTCACGGTGCGCGAATTCAAGCGCCGGCCGGACCTCCGCCGCATGGCGCCGTCGATTGACATCCAGTCGATCAACTTCGCCTTCGGATCGTCGGCAATCCCGCGGTCGCAATATGGCAAGGTTGAGAACATCGCCGACGCGCTGGAACGCCTGCTGCGCCGCCGGCCGGGCACGAAGGTGCTGATCGAGGGACACACCGATGCGGTCGGCTCCGCCGCCTCCAATCAGGTTCTGTCGGAGGATCGTGCGGCGTCGCTGAAGCGAACGCTGGTCAGGGATTTCGGCATCCCGCGCCGGGCGCTGGAGACCGTCGGCTACGGCGAGGAATTCCTGCTGGTGCCGACGCAGAACGAGAACTGGCGCAACCGCCGCGTGACGCTGCGCCGCTTCGACGACTTCCTGGAATAGCGCCCGAGAAGCGGCCAGCCCGGGAGGCTTTCCCGGGCTGGCCGTGGGCGTGGAAAGGGGCGCGGCCGCAGGAATCGGGTGGCCGGCGTCATCGGCGAGGGCTTAGCTCTGCGGAACCAACAGCCCGGAGCGACGCGATGACGCCCATCTTCAAGGCCATGCCAAGCGAGGCGGCAAGGGCGCTGCAGGCCGGCCGGCCGGATGCCTACGGGCTGCCGCCGGAGCGAAAGATCTCGGACGGCGACGGCGTGCCCTGCCGCCACTGCCTGGAGAATGTCGCGGCGGGCGAGGCCTATCTGGTGCTTGCCTATCGGCCGTTTCCGGCGCTGCAGCCCTATGCCGAGACGGGGCCAATCTTCCTGCACGCGCGGCCATGCCTGCGGGCCGGGGATTCGCCGTCGCTGCCCGCCCTCTTCGCACAGACCAGCGACTATATCCTACGCGGCTACGACCAAGACGACCGCATCATCTATGGTACCGGTGCGGTGGTGCCGACGCCCGCAATCGCTGAGCGCGCCGCCCAACTGCTGACAAGGCCGGAGGTCGCCTACCTGCACATGCGATCGTCGCGCAACAATTGCTACCAGTGCCGGATCGAGCGCGGCTGAGAGCACGATCCGAGGCCTGGTCCGCAAGATCGGCGAGGCAATGACGGCGCCTCGCCGACGCCTTGTCACGCCGCCAGGACGACTTTCGCCTCGGCCATTTCGTAGCCGAGGGCGTCGGCGACGGCGCGGTTGGTGATGCGGCCCTTGTGGACGTTGAGGCCGTTCCTCAGATGCGGGTCGTCGAGGATCGCCTTGATGCCCTTGTCGGCGAGCTGCAGGCCGTAGTCAAGGGTCGCGTTGTTGAGCGCCTGGGCCGAGGTGATCGGCACTGCGCCCGGCATGTTGGCGACGCAGTAGTGAATAACGCCGTCGACCTCGTAGGTCGGATCGGCGTGGGTCGTCGCATGCGAGGTCTCGAAACAACCGCCCTGGTCGATGGCAACATCGACGAGGACAGCGCCTTTCTTCATGCCCGACAGCATTTCGCGGCTGACCAGTTTCGGCGCGGCGGCACCCGGGATGAGCACGGCGCCGACGATGATGTCGGCCGAGAAGCATTCCTCTTCCAGCGCCTCGACGGTCGAGTAGCGGGTGTGGACGCGGCCGTTGAAGATGTCGTCGAGCTGGCGCAGGCGGGGGATCGAGCGGTCGATGATGGTGACGTCGGCGCCGAGGCCGACCGCCATCTTGGCCGCATGCAGGCCGACGACGCCGCCGCCAAGCACAGCGACCTTGCCCGGCAGGACGCCCGGTACGCCGCCGAGCAGGATGCCGCGGCCGCCATTCGCCTTCTGCAGCGCCGTGGCGCCGGCCTGGATCGACAGGCGGCCGGCAACTTCCGACATCGGCGCGAGCAGCGGCAGGCCGCCGCGGTCGTCAGTGACTGTCTCATAGGCGACGGCGGTGACGCCGGAGGCGAGCAGGCCCTTGGTCTGCTCCGGATCGGGCGCAAGGTGCAGGTAGGTGTAGAGGATCTGGTTGTCGCGCAGCTGCACCCATTCCTCGGGCTGCGGCTCCTTGACCTTGACGATCATGTCGGACTTGGCGAACACGTCGGCGGCGGTCTTGGCGATCGTCGCGCCGGCGGCACGGTAGGCGTTGTCGTCGGCGGCGATGCCGGCGCCCGCTCCGGTTTCGACCAGCACGTCGTGCCCATGCGCGACATATTCCCGGACGGCGCCCGGCGTCAGGCCGACGCGGTATTCGTGGTTCTTGATCTCCCTGGGGCAACCGATGCGCATTGTTCCATCTCCCGTTCAGCCGTTGCGGGCCATTTCCCTGATCTTGTAATAGTAGCAGATAGGGCGCCGAACGTGTTTGCATATGCCGTTGCCGACGCGGCCCGAATTCGTTAATCGTTGTGCATATTGACAAGATATTCGAAGGAAGTTCGACAAATGTCGCTCGACAGGATTGATATCGCCATTCTCGACTCCCTGCAGCGGGACGGGCGCATGCCGAACGCCGCACTTGCCGAGCGGGTGGGGCTGTCGCAATCGGCCTGTTCGCGCCGGCTCGACAATCTCGAGAAATCTGGCGTCATTTGCGGCTATCACGCGAGGCTCTCCAACGCCGCGCTCGGCCACCAGATGACGGCGATCGTGCACATCTCGCTGTCTGGGCAATTCGAGAAGACGCTGTCGGATTTCGAGGCGGCGGTGCAGCGCTGCCCCAACATCCTGTCGTGCCACCTGATGTCGGGCGAGTACGACTACATATTGCGCATCGCCGCCAAGGACCTGCAGGACTACGAGCGCATCCACAAGGAGTGGCTGACGGCGATGCCCCATGTCACCAAGATCAACTCGTCCTTCGCGCTTAGGGAAGTCGTCGACCGGACGTCGATGGGGATGAAGCCGGAACTGGCCTAGGGGGCGAGGCGGACGCCGGTCGCAGCTAGACGGCGCGGCGGGCCGGGCGCCTGATCTCGGGCTGGCGGAGTTCTGCGAGTGCGGTGCCGAGCTGGCCGACCATAAGGTCGGTGGCGTCGCCGGCCTCGCCCATCATCTCGGCGATGGCCTGGCTGCTGAAGTTGCGAAGCTTGGACACCGGCACCGGCCGCCCGAGCAGAAAGCCCTGCAATTCGCGGCAGCCGCCGGCGACCAGCAGATTGACCTCCTCCGGCACCTCGACGCCTTCGGCAACGACATTGATGTTCAGCCCGTCGCCGAGGCCGATGATGGTGCGGATGATGGCGCGGGCGTTCTCCGACCGCGTCATGTCGTGCACGAAGGAGCGGTCGATCTTGATCGTGTCGAAGGGAAAGCGGCTGAGATAGCCGAGCGAGGAATAGCCGGTGCCGAAATCGTCGAGCGCGATGGAGATGCCGATGGCCTTCAGCTGGTCCAGAATACGGCGGGCGCGCTGGTCGTCGTCGATCAGCACGCCCTCGGTGATCTCGATCTCCAGCCGGGTCGGATCGAATCCGGTCTCGGCGAGGATGGTGGCGACGGTCTCGACGAAATCCTTCTGGCGGAACTGCACCGGGCTGACGTTGACGCTGACGCGGGCCTCGCCGAAATGCTCGCCGGCGACGCGGCAGGCGGTGCGCAGGACCCAGTCGCCGATCTGCACGATCTTGCCGCTGCGCTCGGCGATGGGGATGAAGTCGGCCGGGCTGATCTGTCCCTTGACCGGATGGTTCCAGCGGATCAGCGCCTCGTAGGAAATGACGCGGTAGCCGTCGACGCTGACGCGCGGCTGGAAATGCAGTTCGAACTCGTCGCGGTCCAGCGCGTCGGAGAGGTCTGCCTCGAGCAGGCGACGCTTCTCGACGAGCGCGTCCATGCCTTCCTCGAAGACGCAGTAGGTGTTGCGGCCGGAATTCTTGGCCTGGTAGAGCGCGGTGTCGGCGCGAGACACCAGCTTTTCCGGGTCGCGGCCGTCGCGCGGGCAGACCGCGACGCCGACGCTGGCGCCCGGCCGCACCATGGTCGATTCGTTGACCTGGATCGGCTGGCCGAGCTGGTGGACGATGCGGAAGGCAAGGTCGGTGGCCTGGTTGGCGAAGGCAAGGCCCGGAACGAGGATGGCGAATTCGTCGCCGCCGAGCCTGGCGATCGTGTCGGTGGGACCGACCATGGAACGCAGCCGCTCGGCCGTGGTCTTGATAACCGTGTCGCCCGCGGGGTGGCCGTGGACGTCGTTGATGTCCTTGAAACGGTCGAGGTCGACGACGAGTAGCGCTCCCTGCGCGACAACGCTGTCGGCCTGGCGCGCCATCTGCTCGAGCCGCTCGGTGAACAGCGTGCGGTTGGGCAGGCCGGTCAGCGGATCGTGCAAGGCGAGATGGCGGATCTGTTTCTCGACATTCTTGCGCTCGCGCAGGTCGACAAGGCAGCCGATGCGGGCGGGGGCGCCGCGATAGGCGATCTCGCGGCCGCGCATTTCTACCGGCACCACCTTGCCGTCGCTGCGGATGACTTCGGCCTCGAAGGGCTCGGCGATTGGATTGCGGACGGCCTCCTCGGCCCTGGCGCGGAAGGGCGCGCCGATGAGATCGATCACGCTGCTGCCGACGAGCTGGTCGAGCGGCATGTCGAACAGCTCTTCGAGCTTGCGGTTGCCGTCGATGATGCGGCCGTCGCGGTGGATCCAGATCGCCTCGAAGGTGGCGTTGGCAAGCGCGGACAGGCGTTCGGCCTCTTCCTCGTCGCGCACCACCATGGCGGCTTCGCCGCGTGCCTTCTCCTCCTTCTGGAGACTGTCCATCAGCGCGTTGAAGAGGCTGGTCAGCGTCTCGGACTCGTCCCCGCGCACGGCCGGAAGGCGCATGTCGAGATCGGCCGTGCCATGGACCAGCGAGCCAAGCGCCCGCTCGACATGGCCAATGCCCAAGCGCGTCGAGTGCTCGGCTTCGTTCAGGCCAAGCACCTCCTCGTCCTCGGTGACGCGGATCGATGCAATGCGGTTGAGCGACCAGAAGAATGCGTAGCCGATACCGAAGGCCCAGATGAAATTGACGGTGGCGCCGACGGCCTGGACCTGCAGCTGCTCGAAGCGGCCGCCGAGCGGCAGGTTGGTGACCGGCGCAAGAAGCGCCAGCGACAGCGTGCCGGCGACGCCGGCGAAGCCATGCACGCCGATGGCGCCGACGGCATCGTCGATCCTGAAGTCTTCCTCGATTATGCTGTTGCCCCAGAGTGCCGCAGCGCCGCCGATGGCGCCGACGATCAGCGCGCCCTGCTGGTCGAGCACCATGCAGCCCGCGGTGACGGCGACCAGTCCGCCGAGCATGCCGGAGACGGCCTTTTCGGGGAAAACGGCGCCGTCGGCATACCAGCCGATCAGGTAGCCGGTGACGCCGCCGGTGCCGGCGGCGAGCACGGTGTTGGCGATGATGTGAGCAATGGCCGGCGTTGCGGACGTGGTCGAGCCGCCGTTGAAGCCGATCCAGCCCACGAATAGGAGGAGCGCACCGGCTGCGGTGAGCACAGGGCTGTGGCCGGTGATGCGCAGCGGCTTGCCGTGGTCGTCGAAGCGGCCGATGCGCGGGCCCATCACCATGCAGGCGGCGAGCGCCACCCAGGCGCCGGTGGCGTGGACGACGGTCGAGCCAGCGAAGTCGACATAGCCCATATTGGCGAGAAAGGCCGAGGCGTTGTCGAACAGCGCGTTGCCCCACGCCCAGTGAACGAAGACCGGGTAGATGATCGCGGCGACGACGACCGAGCAGATCATGTAGGAGACGAGGCGCATGCGCTCGGCGACGGCGCCGGAGACGATGGTGGCGGCGGTGCCGCAGAACATGACCTGGAAGACGAAGAAGCCGATCTGCCAGGGCGTCAGGTCTGAGAGGAAGAAGAAGGCGCCGTTGGTGCCGACCGGAAAGCTGCCCGACAGGCCGAAGGAAAACATGAAGCCGACGGCGCCGAAGGCGACGATCGACATGGCCATGTCGAGAAAGTTCTTCTGCGCGACGTTGATGGAGTTCTTGGAGCGCACCATGCCCGCTTCAAGCAGCAGGAAGCCGGCCTGCATCAACAGAACGAGGCCGGCGGCGACCAGCATCCAGACGAAGTCGAGATCGAGCTTCAGGGCTTCGAGCGTCAGATCCTGGGCGGCGGCCGGGGAGGCGAGGCCCGTCGCACAAGCGACCAGGCCGCCGGCCATAGCAAACACCCGTCCTGACGCCGCTATCGTCATCCCAAGCCCCCAAACTGCCCAGCGCAATCTAGCCGTGGCGTCTTAACGGGGGGTGTATTGCAGCGCACAATCCGCGACCCCTTAGCGGATTAAAATGCATAACAATCAGGCATTTGCACGGAATTGCATCACAAGACTGGCGGGGCTGCGTGGCAAATCCGCTGCTAGGGCTTTTCCGTCACGATGCGGTCCATCGGTATGTCGTGCGCCTGCGGGTAGATCGTCGGAATGCGCTGCATCTCGTAGCCGATCCCGATCACCATCGGCTTGCGCGGCATCGCGGCCAGGGTGCGGTCGAAGAAGCCGCCGCCATAGCCGAGGCGGTAGTTCTGCGGGTCGACGCCGACGAGGGGCGCGATGACCACATCGGGCAGGACCGGATCGCCTTCGGCGGGAACGGGGATGTTCCAGACGCCCTTTTCCAGCCTGTCGCCGGGCCTATAGGCGCGAAAGATCAGCGGCTTTGCCTTTTCCACCACGATCGGCAGCGCGACGGCGCCGCCGCGGGCGATGACAGAGGCCATCCATGGCCGCATGTCGGGTTCGCCGCGAAACGGCCAATAGAGGCTGACCATACGACCCGACAGGTCGCCGATGGCGGCGTCGAGACCGGCGGCGATTTTCTGCGCCATTTCAGCCCGGACATCGGCAGGGATCGCCAGCCGCGCTTCGATCAGCCGCTCCCGCTCGGCCTGACGCCAGCGCGCAACGTCGGCCCAGGCCTTCGTATTGGCGACCCCTGGCCGGTAGTCGGGGTCCAACTCATGCAGGAAGCAGGGCGGCGAGGCATAGTTTTGGCCGTCGTCGTCGGGCGTGTCGCTCATTCATTCCTCCCTCATGCTCCGCCGGCAGGCTAGCGCCTTCGTCGGAGGCCGGCATGCGCGTGAGCGACAGGGCCGGCCAGATGTCCTGCCGGATTGCGACAACGCACGTTGCGGATGTGCCAGCGCTTGCCACGGCCAGCAACGATCCCCATTCTCCACATGGTGGCCATAGCCGCCAGATTGCGAGTTATCCATGGCCCTACATCACGTGGTCGTCGTCGGCGCCGGATTTGGCGGACTGGAATTTACCAGAGCGATGGCCGGAGCTCCGGTACGCATCAACCTGATCGACCGGCGCAATCACCATCTGTTCCAACCCTTGCTCTATCAGGTCGCTACGACGTCGCTCGCGACCTCCGAAATCGCCTGGCCCGTGCGCCACCTGCTGCGCAACCGCAAGGACGTGACGACGCTGCTCGGCAGCGTGACCGGGGTCGATCCTTCGGGGAAACGCGTGCTGCTGGCCGGCGGCGAAGCTTTGGCCTACGACACGCTGGTGCTGGCCACCGGCGCGCGCCATGCCTATTTCGGCCATGACGAGTGGGAGCCTTTCGCGCCGGGCCTGAAGACGCTCGAGGACGCGACGACCATTCGACGCCGCATTCTGCTTGCCTTCGAAAGGGCGGAGCGGGAGAGCGACCCGGACAAACGTCGGGCGCTGATGACGCTGGTGATCATCGGCGGCGGGCCGACGGGGGTGGAGCTTGCCGGAACGATCGCCGAACTGGCGCGCGATACGCTCGACGGGGAATTCCGCAACATCGACACGACGGCGGCACGCGTCGTGCTGATCGAGGCCGGCGACAGGGTGCTGTCCAACTTCCGGCCGAAGCTGTCGGCCTATGCGAAGGACGCGCTGGAAAAGATCGGCGTCGAAGTGGAACTTGGCCGCGCCGTCTCGGAATGCGACGAAGAGGGCGTGGTGTTCGGCGGCGAAAGGCTGAACGCCGGCACAATCATCTGGGCGGCAGGGGTTGCCGCCTCGCCGGCCGCCGAATGGCTGGGTGCCGCCGCCGACCGCGTCGGCCGGATCATGGTGGAGCCAGACCTGACAGTCCCCGGGCAGCCCGACATCTTCGCCATCGGCGATACGGTGCATGTCGAGCGCAAAGAGGGCGGGCTGGTGCCGGGCGTGGCGCCGGCGGCCAAGCAGCAGGGCTGGCATGTAGCAGGCACGGTGAAGGCACGGCTTGCGGGCGATCAAGCGGCACGGCCATTCGTCTACAAGTCGGACGGCGACCTTGCGACGATCGGCAAGCGTGCGGCCGTCATCGATTTCGGCTGGATCAGCCTGACCGGCCGGCTTGCCTGGTGGATCTGGGGCATTGCCCATATCTACTTCCTGATCGGTCTGAGGAACCGGCTTGCCGTGTCGCTGAGCTGGCTGTGGATCTATGTGAGCGGGCAGCGCAGCGCCCGGCTGATCACCCAGGGCGACGACGAGGACAGCTGATCGCGGCAGTCCGACAGGGGAGCATGAAACCGGCAAAGCGTCATCGCCGCGTCACCGCTTCCTGCTGGACTTGGCGGCGCTTCGGCGCGAAACTTGGCGTTTCGGGCTCGGGGTGTCGCATCCAGCTTCACGAGGAAATTTCATGTCAAACGTCGTCCTGCCGCTGTCGCGGCGCTCCTTCCTGGCCGGTTCGGCCGCTGCCGGCGCGCTGGTGATGCTGCATCCCTTCGCCGCTCGCGCCCAGGCCAATCAGGCGCATCTGAGGATCATGGAGACCACCGACATCCATGTGAACCTGCTGCCCTATGACTACTACGCCGACCAGCCGAACGACACGATGGGCCTGTCGCGCACCGCCTCGCTGATTGACGCCATCCGCGCCGAGGCCGGCAATTCCATGCTGATCGACAATGGCGACCTTTTGCAGGGCAGCCCGATGGGCGACTACATCGCCTACGAGAAGGGCATGAAGGAGGGCGACGTTCACCCGATCATGAAGGGCATGAACCTTCTCGGCTACGAATGCTCGACGCTGGGCAATCACGAATTCAACTACGGCCTGTCCTTCATGGACAAGGTGATAGCCGGGGCGAATTTCCCGTTCGTCTGCGCCAATCTGGTGCGCGGCACTCAGCTGGCGTCGAACCCGCGCGACGACAAGCTCTATCTCAAGCCCTACGTGATCCTCGACCGGACGATCAAGGACGGCGCCGGCACGGAGCAGCCGATCCGAATCGGCATCATCGGCTTCGTGCCGCCGCAGGTGATGATCTGGGATGCCAAGAACCTGACCGGCAATGTGGTGACGCGCGACATCGTCGAAGCAGCAAAGGCCTGGGTACCGCAGATGCGCGAGGAGGGCGCCGACATCGTGATCGCGCTGTCGCATTCGGGCATCGACACAAAGCAAGACACCATGATGGAGAACGCGTCGTTCTTCGTCGCCGGCGTTCCGGGCATCGACGCGGTGTTCACCGGCCACCAGCACCTGGTGTTTCCGGGCACCAAGGATTTCCAGGATCTCGAGGGCGTCGATGCGGCAAAGGGCACGCTGCAGGGGACGCCCGCGGTGATGGGCGGCTTCTGGGGCTCGCATATGGGCCTCATCGACCTGTTGCTGGAGCGCGACGGCAGCACGTGGAAGGTGGTCTCGGCGACTTCCGAGGCACGGCCGATCTTCGAGCGCGTCGACAGGAAGAACGTGCCGACGGTCGAGGACGACGCGAAGGTCGTCGCGGCGCTGAAGGAAGACCACGAGGCGACGCTGGAATATGTGCGCCGCCCGGTCGGCAAGAGTTCGGCGCCGCTCTATTCCTATTTCGCGCTGGTGGCCGACGATCCCTCGGTGCAAATCGTCAGCCAGGCGCAGACCTGGTACATCACGGACATGCTCAAGGAAACGAAGTGGAAGGACCTACCGGTGCTTTCGGCGGCGGCGCCCTTCAAGTCGGGTGGGCGCGGCGGCGCCGACTACTACACCGACGTGCCGGCGGGTGACATCGCCATCAAGAACGTCTCCGACCTCTATCTCTATCCCAACACCGTGCGGGCGGTGGAGATCACCGGCGCGCAGGTGAAGGAATGGCTGGAAATGTCGGCCGGTATCTTCAACCAGATCGAGAAGGGCAAGGCCGACCAGCAGCTGATCAATCCGGACTTCCCATCCTACAATTTCGACGTCATCGACGGCGTGACCTACAGGATCGACCTGTCTCAGCCGCCGAAATACGACCCGAAGGGCGCCGTGCTGAACGCATCGTCGAACCGCATCGTCGAGCTGATGTTTGACGGCAAGCCGATCGACCCGGCGCAGAAATTCGTCGTCGCCACCAACAATTACCGCGCCGGCGGCGGCGGCAATTTCCCGGAGATCAACCAGTCGAAGGTGATCTTCGAGGCGCCCGACACCAACCGCGACGTGATCGTGCGCTACATCGTCGACAAGGGAATGATCAACCCGACGGCCGACGCCAACTGGAGCTTTGCGCCGCTCGACGGCACGAGCGTGATCTTCGAAACCGGGCCGAAGGCGAAGGAGCATATCGCCGAGGTGAAGGGCGTGACGATCGAGCCGGCCGGCGAGGGCGCCGACGGTTTCGCCAGGTACCGGATCACGCTCTAGGGGTGGGCCGGGAGCGAGCTCGGGCTACTGCGGCAGTTTCTTGAGGCAGGCGCCGGCGGCTTCGCCGGCTGCCCGGCCCTGCGACATGGTCAGGGCACCGGCGGAAATCTGCTTCTTGACCTCGGCCACCACCAGGCTGCGCGCAGTGGCGGCGGTCGGGTTGGCGGCCATGGTTTCGTCGTAGATGGTCTTGGCGGCCGGATCGAGGCCAGCGGCACAGGCGTCGGCTGCCTGGCGGTCGGCGCTGGCCACTGCCGTCATCGACACAAGGAATAGGGGTGTCATCATCGTTCGCATGGGTCGTCTCCTGCCTAGTTGAATATGCCGGCCTGAACCGCCTCGCCAGTCTCAGGCCTTGTAGATGACTTGGCGGACGTCGATGTATTCGGCGCGGAAGCCGGCCTCGCAATAATAGAGGTAGAACTCCCAGAGCTTCTTGAAACGCTCGTCGAAGCCCAGCGGATTGATGGTTTCCCACGACGCGCGGAAGCGCTTGCGCCATTCGGCGAGCGTGCGGGCATAGTCCTGCGGGAAGACGCGCTCGCGCAGATAGGACAGGCCGTGGTCGGCGCCGAGCGATTTGAGGATCGCCGGGGTGGGCAGCATGCCGCCCGGGAAGACGTAGCGCTGGATGAAGTCGGGGCGCTTGCGGTAGATTGGGAAGGCCTGCTCGTTGATGGTGATGATCTGCATGCCGGCCTTGCCGCCGGCCTTGAGGCATTCCCGGACCTTGCCGAAGAAGACCGGCCAGTATTTCTCGCCGACCGCCTCGAACATCTCGATGGAGGCGATGCGGTCGTATTTTCCGGTCTCGTCGCGATAATCCTGCAGCTTGATGTCGACCTTGTCCGACAGGCCGGCTTTGGCCATGCGGGCGACGGCGAAGTCGTGCTGTTCCTTGCTGATGGTCAGGCCGGTGACCCTGCAGCCGATCTCGCGCGCGGCGAATTCGGCAAAGCCGCCCCAGCCGCAGCCGATCTCCAGAACATGATCGCCGGGGCCGATGTCGAGATCCTTGGCGAGCGCCCGGTACTTGGCGGTCTGGGCGCTTTCGAGGTCGTTGGCGCCGGTCGAGAACAGCGCCGAGGAATAGGTCATCGTCGGATCGAGCCATTCCTTGTAGAAGGCGTTGCCGAGATCGTAGTGCGCCGAGATGTTCTTGCGCGAGCCCTTGCGGGTGTTGCGGTTCAGCCAGTGGTGGATGCGGTGGATGGCCGACATGATCCAGCTGGAGGTACCGGCGACGGTTTCGCCGGCCTCGACATTGACGACGAAGAGCTCGAGGAAGCTGGTGACGTCGGGGCTGTCCCAGTCACCGTCGATATAGGATTCGGCGACGCCGATCGTGCCGCCGGCGAAGGCGCGGGAGGGCAGCTTCCAGTTGTTCAGCGTGACTTCGGCATCGGGGCCGGGCGCCCTGCCGACGACGAGGATCCTGCGCAGGTCCGGCAGGGTGACCTTGAGCGAGCCGCGCTCAAGGTTCATGGCCGCTGAGAGCACCATCCTCGCCCTGGCCGGAAGTCCGCGCGCAAGCTCGGAAAAATTGCCGGCCGTCAGCCTTACCGCCTCGGCAACCTGCCCGGATGTTCCGCCCTCGTGCACCAGCAGTCGCTCCTTCGATCCTCAAACGTCCGGTCTGGCGCCGCAGCCGCTCAGCATCAGGTGGCATTGCGAACGCACCGGCAGGCGTCGTTGCCTTGGCCGTCAACGCGCTGCCTGCTCAAACGATCCGCAGTCCTCCGGGCCGGGAATTTGCCATTGTTGGCAGAAATATCAAGGGTGGGCGCGCCGGCGCCACTGCGGGGCTAGTCGGGCCTGACGCCGGTCGGTTGCCGGCAAATCATCGTCCGGCTCGCCCACCGGGCAGATTGCCGTTGATCGGGATGACGAAAAGGCCGATGATTCCGGGCCAGGAGGGACGGCCATGCGGTACGTGATCGGGGTATGCGTCGTGACAGCGTTTCTGCTGTGGGACGGATTCTACAACGAAGGGCGCTATATCAGCTACGCGGTTTACGAGTTGAAGCGGCTCACGGCGATGGTCGGCGCCTAGATTTCCGATCCGCGCGGCGGCCGGGCGGGAGCGGCCGGCTGCTGCTTGACTTCCGCTTTGCCGGTGACCAGAAGGGGCCGACCGGCATCTGGAGCGGATTTTGATCAGGCATATCGTGTTTTTCAGCGCGGCGCGGCCGGAGGACGTCGACGCCGTGCGGAGCGGGCTTTCGCAACTCGCCAGCATCCCGCATTCGTCGGTTTTCGAAGTCTCGCTGAACAGCAAGGTCGATCCACTGGGCGACGAAATCGATGTGGTCGTCTATGCCGAATTCGCCGACGCCGAGGCGCTGGCCGCCTACAAGGCCCATCCGATCTATGCCGAGACGACCCGAAAAGTCAGGCCGCTGCGCAAACTGCGGTTTTCGGCGGACGTGGCGTCCGAGGCAGCCCCTTCAGGCGAGAGCCGAGCCGGAAAATAGCGTCACCGAGCCGCCGAGGCGCTCTTCGATCCATCTTTGGCGCGCGGCCGATTTCGGCAGCAGGAATGCGCCTTCCCATTCGCCGGTGACCGGATCCTCGCCGCGATAGGCGAGCACGGGCTGATCGGGCAGGTAGGCATTGAAGCGCTTGACGACATCGGCGCCGTAAACCCGCCAGTGGCCGTGCTTTTCGGGCTTCGGAAAACCCCAGTCGCGGGTGACGTCCTCGCGGAACGGGTCGGGAAATGCGAGATAGAGGAGGCCGTCGGGGGAGGCGATGCGGAGCAGTTCGCCGAGCGCCTTGCGGTCGTCGCCGACATGTTCGAGCACATGCGAGCAGACGACGAGGTCGTAGGCGGCGTCCGGCCGGTCGATGGCCTGGATGTCCAGCCCGCCGGGCTCGCCATAGACCGACAGTTCATGCGCGGCGAACCAGGCCGGATCGACGGTCGGGTCGGGGCTGAACTGGATGGCCTTCCAGTCGGCGAAGCTTTCGGGACCTAGGCGATCGAACATGATGCGGAAGATGCGGTGGCGCTCCAGCGACTGGCAGCCGGCGCAGCGCGGCGCGTTACCGTTGGGCGCCATGCGGCCCTTGGGGCCGGGGCCGAAATCCGTGCCGCCGCAGATCGGGCATTGCGGCTCGGCGGCGGTTTTCGTCTGCGCTGCGGTCATGGTGCGGGAACCTGGTTTCTGAGCCTATGCATACGGCCGCCGACACATAGGGGTGTTCGCGGGCGGTGCCAAGGGATGGCGGCTGCGGAGCGACCTCAGACGAAGGGGCGCAGCATGCGGCCAAAGAAACCATGGGGCAGCATGCGGCCCTCAACGGCGGCAAGACAGATGCACTCGCCCTCCGGCCCGACGCGCGGCTGGTGGTCGACATCGCCGTCCGCCTCGACGAGGTCGCCGGGGTGGTAATGGCCGGTCTCGTCGAAGAAGGAGCCGGACAGGACCTGCGTATATTCGGCGCCGGCATGGCCGTGATGCGGCAACTGGCGATTGGGGCCGATGCGGTACATCACGAGGTCGGCACCAGGCGCGCCGGGGATGGTGACGCGGCTGCGGCGCACACCGGGTGCCAGCCACCGCCAGGGGCCGATATCGAGCCCGTCGAGCGCGGCGGGCAAGACGATCGGGCCATTGGCAGGCAGCGCCCGGGCCGACCTGGTTGCTTTGCCGGCAGCGGCCGGGCGGTCGAGGCGTGCCTCGACCATGGCAAAGGCATCGGCGTGCATGGCGACAGGCTCCATGGCGTCGAGCAACGTCCCGCCGACGGCCTCGAAACGGCCGAGGGCAGCGGCGCAGCGCGGGCAACCCTCGACATGCGTACGCACGACGATGGTAGGGCCAGCCTCGAGCGTGCCGGCGGCAAGTCGGGCCAAAGCGTCATCGCTGGGGTGAAAATGGATCATGGCTCCAAGTCTTCCAAGGCAGCGCGCAGGCGGGCCATGGCCAGCCGGACGCGCGATTTGACGGTGCCGAGCGGAATACCCAGAGTTTCCGCTATCTGCGTCTGCGGTTCTTCCGAATAGAACGACAGGCGGACGATCTCGGCCTGCTCGGCCGGCAGGTCCTCGACCAGCCGGCGCACCTGATCATCCCGCTGGCCGGCGGCGATGATCTCGTCGGCAGCAGCGGGCGGCGGCGGCTCGTCGCTCGGGTCCTCCGGTACGCGGGTCTTGACCAGATCGCGGCGTGCCCGGTCGATACGCAGGTTGCGCGCGATGGTGAAGATCCAGGTCGAGGCACCGGCCCTGGCGGGGTCGAAATAGGCTGCCTTGCGCCAGAGGGCGAGCAGGGCTTCCTGGGCCAGTTCTTCGGCCAGCCCGGCATCGGCGCCGCCGCGCATGAGATAGGCCTTCACGCGAGGCGCGAAGTGGCGAAACAGCTGTTCGAAGGCAGACCGATCGGCGCCAGAGGCAACCCGCAGGATCAGGCTGTTCCAGTCGATGACGGGTGGTGAAGCCGGATCTCCCGATTCGCTCAACGGCAGACCTCGGCGCGTCGGCAGTCTCCCCGGCAGGCGTGGCGTGCGGATCCAGTGTTCGGCATGATTTGCGTTCCTCGCTCCCCGCAGGCTGGGAAACATCATGACGCGCATGGTCGTGGCGGACAAGCCGTTCATGGGCTTGTCACCGGCTTCGCCGTGTCGCCAGCGGCGCCCTTGGCCGTGTTG
Source organism: uncultured Rhizobiaceae bacterium (assembly GCA_947259295.1). GTDB lineage: Bacteria > Pseudomonadota > Alphaproteobacteria > Rhizobiales > Rhizobiaceae > CAMYMG01. Next base: position 20,772 of record CAMYMG010000073.1, on the reverse strand, counting down.
CGCGTCTGCGGGGACGGCCACAGGCGCACACCCTTCAGCCAGAGGCGCAGCGCCTCCCAATGGATGCCGGCTATGACCTTCAGGGTCATCAGCGGATAGGCGAGGGCGGCGCGCGCCAGCGTTGCGTCGGTCAGGGCGCGGCGCCGGGCCGTCTGGACGGTCGACAGGACCGGCCCCTTGCGGTCGCTGACCATGATGGAAAGTGCGAGGTCTTCCTGCGGCGGCCGGACGCGGAAGGCGTAGGCGAGATCCATTTCGAGGAAGGGCGAGACCAGAAACTGCTTGTCGCAGGCGTGCTGCAACCATTCGTCGCCATCCTGCGGATCGATGGCGAAGACATAGTCGTGCCTGCCGCCGAAGGTGTTGCTGACCTCGTAGACGATGGCGTGCAGGGCGCCTGTCTTGCGGTAGCAGAAATATACGCTCAGCGGATTGAAGACGTAGCCGAGGATGCGCGGCATGGTGAGCAGGAGAATCCTGCCGTCGCAGGGCTCGATCGAATGGTCGGCGAGCGAGCGATCGATGTGCAGGCGCAGATCGCCGCCCGTGCGGTCGCCGTGATCGCCATCGTGGAAGCTGAACAGATTGAAGCGGTTGCGCGAGAACAGCTTCAGCCGGTTGTCGAGGGCATCAATGTCGTCGAGGTCGAGCAGCAGCTGGAACAGCCGGTATCTTAGGCGATGTTGCCGCGGCCGCAGCCTGACATGCATCACCGAGCCCGCATAGAGGTGGGATCGTTGCTCGCTCATGCCGCCTCCAAGGCCAGCTTGCGTTGCCGCGGCTCGCCGAGCGTGATGCGGCCGGATTCGGCCGCCACGGTCCACGGGCGCCGGTCGCCGCCAAGCTCTTCGGCGACGGCGAGGCCGGATTGCAGACCGTCCTCGTGGAAGCCGGCGCCGAAATAGGCGCCGCAGAACCAGGTGTTCTGGTCGCCCTGCAGCGACCAAAGGTTTTCCTGGGCCGCGACGGCTGCGGTGTCATAGGCCGGATGACTGTATAGCTGGCGGTGGAAGGTCTTCTTCGGATCGGGGTCGCGGATCGGGTTCAGCGTCAGGAACATCGGCTTGTCGCCGGCAATGCCCTGCAGCGAATTCATCCAGTAGGTGACCGACAGATCCTTGCAACGTTCGCCATCGCGGGTCGCGGTGTAGTTCCAGCTTGACCAGGCCGAGCGCCGCGTCGGCATGACGCTGTCGTCGCTGTGAAGCACAGCCTCATTGGGGATGTAGCGGAAGGCGCCGAGCAGGGTTTGTTCCTGTGGCGTCGGGCGCTCCAGCATGGCGAGCGCCTGGTTTGCGTGCGTGGCGATAACGACGTGGTCGAAACCCTCGATGCCGCCGCGGGTGTCCTCGATCATGACGCTGCCGCCGATGCGGCGGACCGCCTTGACGCCGGTGTCGGTTCGGATGCCGGAGGCGAAGGCGCGGGTCATCTTCTCGACATACTGCCTGCTGCCGCCATCGACGGTCTTCCAGGCCGGGCGCGTGCCGAGGTTGAGCAGGCCATGATTGTCGAAGAAACGGATGAAGGCGCGGGCCGGGAAGTGCGAGACCTCGGCAGCCGGGGTCGACCAGATAGCGGCGGCCATCGGGTAGAGATGATTGCGGCGGAACGACATGCCGTAGCCTCTGGCGTCGAGATATTCTTCGAGCGTCGTCAGACCAAGTGTCGGCGCGTCGAGCGGCGCGGTGCGGTAGAAGCGGACGATGTCCCACATCATCGACCAGTAGGCAGGACGCAGCAGGTTGCGCTTCTGCGCCAAGAGGCCGGCGCTGGAGCCTGAATACTCGAAGGCGCCGTCGTCGAGCGAGACGGCAAACGACATATTGGACGACTTGGTAGCGACGCCGAGATGCTCGAAGAGCGCGGTGAGATTGGGGTAGGTCGCTTCATTGTAGACGATGAAGCCGGTATCGACCGCTTCGCCACCTACATCCACCGTGTGGCTGTGGCCGCCGATGCGCGAATCCGCCTCGTAGAGCGTCACCGAATGCGAGCGGCTAAGTTGCCAGGCGGCGGAAAGGCCGGAAATGCCACTGCCGACGACGGCAATCTTGAGATGGCGGCGGTTTCCGTGGATGGGCGTTACGGTATTCATCAATCAAGCGTCCTGAAAGTTGTCAGAGGCCTATACGGGCGGATCGTCCGGACGGATCAGTCGCGTCGCGATTTATCGCCCGGCGTGATCCGAATCTCATGCAGCTACGTATCGGGGTGAGCGACAGTTTCGGTCCGGATGTCCCGGCGCGGCTGGCGCCAACCGCCACGGAAACGCGCGATGATGACACTGCATCTGATTGGACTGGCCGCCTTGCTCTCGCTGTCGATGGCCGGCGCGTGGCTTTTCGAGAGCCGCACCGGCCTGTCTGGCTGGATCGACGTGACATGGTCGGCAGCGGTTGGCGTGGTGGGGGTCATCGCCGCGTTCCTGCCTAGCGACGGTACCGAGGTCGGGCGGCAGGTCCTGGTCGCGGCGATGGTGGCGGTGTGGTCGGCGCGGCTGGTGTCGCATCTGGCGCGTCGCACGCTGAAGCACGGCGTCGACCCGCGCTACAAGGCGCTGCGCAAGGAGTGGGGCGACGCCGCGCAGCTGAGGATGTTCGGCTTCCTGCAGAGCCAGGCGGCGGCGGGCTTCGTGCTGGTGCTGGCCGTCTATGTCGCGGCGCGCAACCCGGCGCCGTTCATCGGGGTGCAGGACGTTCTGGCGTTGCTGCTTTTTACCGTCGCGGTCGGCGACGAGGCGCTGGCCGACCGGCAGATGCGGCAGTTTCGCGACGACAAGGCCAATCAGGGCAAGATCATGGATCGTGGCCTCTGGGGCCTGTCGCGGCATCCCAATTATTTCTTCGAATGGCTGAGCTGGGTGGCCTATCCGCTGGTCGCCGTGCCGGGCGGCGCATGGCAGGGCTGGCTGGCGCTGCTGGCGCCGCTGTTGATGTATTATCTCCTGGTGAAGGTGTCGGGCATACCGCCGCTCGAGAAGCACATGGCCGAAACACGCGGCGCGGCGTTCGAGGATTACAAGCGGCGGGTGCGGGCCTTCTGGCCGGTGCCACGCGCCAGGCGGGAAACAGCATGAGTGTTGCCGGCCTCTACCGGGCCTATGCGGCGCACGACGATGGGCTGGTGCGCGCCAGCAACGATATTTCGCTGATCGTCGCGGCGAGCCAGCCGACCTATCCGATCTATGTCTGGTGGATTGCCGGCAGCGAGGCATGGCCGACATGGCTGACGCTCCTGTCGACGCCGCTGTTCCTGGCCGTGCCGGCGTTGGCGCGGCGCAACGCACTGGCTGGACGGGCACTGCTGCCGCTGGCTGGCATCGCCAACACGCTGCTCGCCGCTCTGCTTTTGGGACCGGGGACAGGCGTGCTCCTGTTTCTCGGCCCGGTGCTGATGATTGCCAGCCTGCAGTTCTCGCGCGCCGACCGGTGGTTGGGCCTGTTGGTCGCGGCGCTGTCCGGCGCGGTCTATCTGGCGCTCGACGCGCTGGCGCCGGCCGGCTTTATAGCGATGACGCCGACCGAGATGGCGCGGCTGGTGACGCTGCACGCGATCAGCGCCGGCTCGCTCATCGTTATTGCCGGGCTGCAGTTTGCCGCAGCGCGCGACGCCTGACGGCTAGCGACCAAACCAGCCGGTGGCGAGAAAGCCTGCGGTGGCGGCCATTGCGGTTGCGAACGAGCCCCAGGCGATGTCGACCACCGAAAGCGCGGTACTCCAGCTCTTCAGCGTCGCCTGGTTGGTGAGGTCGTAGGTGGCATAGGCGAAGAAGCCGAACAGCGCGCCGTAGAGAAGTGCGGTGGTCCAGCGGCCGTCGGCCAAGGCCGGGCTGATGGCGAAGATCATGATGCCGACGAGATAGAGGAAATAGAAGACGATCGCCGGCGCCATGCGGAAGCCCTCGAGCGCAGCGCCGCCCATCGCCGGCTTGTAGAAGGCCGGCCCCATTTTCGACAGCCACAGCGCGTCGAGCACGAGAAAGGCAAGGCCGGTAGCGGCATAGGCGACGAGATAGGTTTTCACGGGGGTAGTCCTCCATCGGGGATGTGTCTGGAGGAGATACGGGCGGGGGAGGGGTTTGGATCACTTGGGAGAATGACCGGCTCGTGGCCAGCACACCCCGCTGGTCAAATAGCGTGCTTTGCGGAGGGTGTATTCAGGGCGTGGAAGAAAGTGGCTCCCCGAGCAAACGACCGCGGGATGGTATTAGCAAATATCTATCAACCGCATTACGTTATATTTACAAAGGGTTGAGAGCCATCCGGCCAACGAAACCCTAACGCCCAATAACGATCAACTGCAATTAAGCGCGCTGTTTTTGGGGGCCTAGATGGCGGCCTAAATGGGGCTACTCTTGTTGCTTCGCAACGCTATCGTGACCGGATCGGCTTGCGATTCTCACGGCGTCAACCCGCGCAAGCAGCTTTGCTTTGTCGTCCAGCTGCATCGGGGAAAAATCTGCCAGATTGAGGAATGTCTCGACGTTCAGGCCGAGAATGCCGTCGATTGGCAGCGCAACAGCGCCAACTGAAAATTCGTTCGCCTCGTCAATCCCGCTTGCTGTGCAGTAGCTTCCCACCTTCTCAGGCAGCTCGGCGGCAGGTGCCCGCCCGGTCCGCATAGGCGGGGTGATATGCTCCGTCACGCCTTCAATTAGGACACGTCCATTCGGCGGAAGCACGACACTTTCCTTAAGAGCATAGCCTATGATGAAGACGCCTATCGTCTCCTTCTCTTGGAGGAAGAGGTCGCTCAACACGCTTGCCCCTCTCTTCTTGGCTAGGAGGTCTCTGTTAATTTGGTCGGGATCAATCGGGATATTCAGCCCGCAGGTTATGTCTTTGACGACGACATTTCTGCCGGTCGTGTTCGATACGAAAACGCTTGCGCCTCTTTCGTTGGCTGAAACAACTGCGATCCCCAGATGCGTGTTTGGCGCGTTGAGCAAGCCGGATGCGGTCTCAACAACCATCTTGCTACCCAGCGCGACCGAACTGGCTAAGGCGACCAAGGAAATCGCTAGTGCAAGCGTCGATTGGCTCACGGGGACGTGCCGTCGCCAGTCTTGATGCGATCCGCACTTGGAACATTTCTTCGCGGCAGTCGGAATTTTCTCGGCACACTCAACGCAGGCCACGGTGCGCTGAGCCGAGGCGGCGGCTTTGCTAGCCGCCGCTTTCGGCCTCCGCTGCGACACGCTCGACCCATTCTGATCTCTGCTCATCATTCATCAGCTCCCATGCGATGATAGCCGACTTCACATGCTGGGGGACGCCGCTCTCCCAATGCCCGCGTAGCTGGCGCGAGACGGTGATCTCGGCATGGCCCAGCAGCTTCGCTAAGACCTTCTGAGAAAGTCCCGCCGCCTTCTCCCGCCGTTGCCACTGTTTATATTCCATAGCCATGGAACGTGGTCAGAGAAAAGGGCACCCCAAGAACGGGGTGCCCTTCTAGTTAAGCCAGGCGGCTAATCATCAGGATGGCCGAGGCGATCCCGAGGCTCAGGCTGAATGCAAACCTAAGTCGCACCTGCCTGTTTTCGCCGGTCTGGATTGCCTCGAATTCAACGGTAGCGACCACTGGTCATCTCCATCGACTTCGGCGCGGGGTCCCTTGATGCAGCCGCCTCGCGCTGTAGGCCGTCCGTGTGATGGTTTTCAACTTATATTGCGCGGCAGAAAACCAACAAAACGTGCGCGGCTGTTTCTATTCGACCTGCATGTGGGGATGAGGTGACGCTCCGTCAAGCCGCGCCCAAAATTTCGCTATCTTCGTCCCACAGCACCGAACTTATTCAATGTATCCCATTGTAGCCGTGCAATCAGTATCATCCAATCGCGCATGGCTCCCGGTTCGGGAGCCATTTAACGGCATCAATCGATATTAATTCATGGCGGCCTAGATGGTGGCCTGAAACTTTACAGGGCCAAAAGCGCGAAAGAAACAATGCCTTAAAGGCGATCTGGCTCCCCGAGCAGGGCTCGAACCTGCGACAATTCGATTAACAGTCGAATGCTCTACCAACTGAGCTATCGGGGAACAGGGCTCGCGTGAGCGAGGGCTGCCTATAGCAAACCATTTTCAGCTTTGCAAAGAGGCGTCCCGAACTTTTTCCGCTTTTGTTTGACGTGGCCGCTCGCAATGTCGCCGATCTGTCATCATATGGCCATTCGCGCGTGCGCCTGAGCGGGATTGCCGCCCGACCACGCAATGCCCGTTATCGCGCCGAAAGCCGTCCGTGACCGAAGAGCCCAGCGAACAACCCATCCCGCCGAGACGCTTCGTCAAGGTGTTCGGCCGCAAGATGCCGATGCCGCAGTCGCGGGCGCTGCGGATTTCGCTCGGCGTGGCCCTGGTGCTGCTCGGCACGCTGGGCTTCCTGCCGGTGCTCGGCTTCTGGATGATTCCGCTCGGCCTTCTGGTGCTGTCGCACGACCATTCCGGCATCAGGCGGGTGCGGCGGCGGACCGCGGTGCGCTGGGAAAAGCGCCGGCGCAAATCGTAAGCGGCGGATGCGTTAGCCAGTCTCAGCGAGGCGCGCGAGCGAGCGGGCGATGTTTTGCCGGGCAGGGGCCTCGAACTCCTGCCTGAAGACTTCGGTGTGGTAGATGGCGGGGCGGTCGGCGAAGCGCTTCAGCACGCCGGCGCGGCCCTTGCGCCAGTCTGCCTCGCCGACCCAGTCGTATTCGCGCCGAATGGCTTCTTCGTAGGCGTCGAATTCGGCGGGCGGGGCGCCGAGGATCGAGAGATCCATGTCGAGGAAGAGGGCGGCGTCGCGGTCGGCCGCGGCATCGCCGAGGGCCGGCGGGGTGTGGGTGGCGGTGGCCTCGATCATGCCGGCGATGATGGCGAGGCGCTCGGGCGAGGTGAGGCCTGCCAGTTTCTCACGGGCGAGTTCGGCGCTGAGACGCTCGTTGTCGGCGCGGCGGCTGTCATAGACCGCGTCGTGAAACCAGATGGCGGCTTCCACCGTTTCGGGATCGGAGATCAGCGCAAGATGCTGTCGCAGCAGGCCAAGCAATGCCTCGATATGGGCGAGCCCGTGATAGTGGCGGCCGGGCGCACGGTAGAGCCCGGAAAGTTCTTCCACCAGCGCGCGCTGGAGCAATCGTTCGTTTTCCATGGCGCGTTGAATCCCGATGAACCACTTTCATTTGATCATGCACTAAGGAAAATTGAGTTCAAACATGCTAGCGTGTGGACTATAACGCCGTCCCACGACACCAGACCCGGACACGGAGTTCGACGATGAATACGCTCAGCGTGGCACAGAGGCACCGGCCGGAGCCGATCGACCCGATCTGGAGCGCGGTGCGCAAGGAAGCCGCCGAGGCGGTGGAGAGCGACCCGCTGCTGGCGACGTTCCTCTATGCGACGATCCTCAATCAGGGCAGCCTTGAAGAGGCGGTGATGCATCGCCTGGCCGAACGACTGGCGCACCAGGATCTCGGCGCCGACATCATTCGCCAGAGTTTCGAGGCGATGCTGCGCGCCAATCCCGAGTGGAGCTCGATCGTGCGCGTCGACATCCAGGCCTATTACGACCGCGATCCGGCCTGCGACCGGTTCATCATGCCGGTGCTCTACTTCAAGGGTTTCCATGCCATCCAGACGCACCGGCTGGCGCACTGGCTGTGGAACGAGGGCCGCAAGGATTTTGCGCTCTATCTGCAGAGCCGCTCTTCCTCGGTGTTCCAGACCGACATCAATCCGGCCGCGCGCATCGGCAAGGGCATCTTCGTCGACCACGCGACGGGCCTTGTCGTCGGCGAGACCGCGGTGATCGAGGACGACGTCTCGATGCTGCACGGCGTGACGCTCGGTGGCACCGGCAAGGCCGGCGGCGACCGCCACCCGAAAATCCGCCATGGCGTGCTGATCGGTGCGGGCGCCAAGATTCTGGGCAATATCGAGGTCGGGCATTGCTCGAAAGTGGCGGCGGGATCGGTGGTGCTGGCCTCCGTGCCGCACAACAAGACGGTTGCCGGCGTGCCGGCGCGAGTCGTGGGGGAGACCGGTTGCGACCACCCGTCACGCCAGATGGACCAGCTTCTGTCGGCGCAGAATCTCGACCAGGTCGATCATTCGGCCCTCTGATCCGGCGATCGTGCGGGGCTCTTTCCTGAGGGGCTAGCGGCCGTCGCCATGCGCGGGCCGCGCTGTGCTCGGGGGCGTGTTTCCCGGCCGGAAGCTCGCCTTTGCCTTTACATCGCCATCGTTGCCATGTCAGAAGCGCCTCCGAAACCGACAACCGGAGAGATGCCTTGAACCCGGAAGAAATCCGCAAACTCGACGCCTACTTCAAGCGCGTGTTCCAGAACCCGAATCTCGAGATCAAGGCACGGCCGCGCAAGGAAGATTCGTGCGAGGTCTATGTCGGTGACGAGTTCCTGGGCCTGGTCTACAAGGACGAGGAAGAAGGCGACTACAATTTCTCGATGGCGATCCTCGACATCGATCTCGCCTGATCGCCGGGCGCCCGTACCTGCCGGCAGCTAGCCGGCCGTCCTCAACATTGCGGCCGCTTTCAGACGAATGGCCTCGTCCAGTTCGCGCCATTGACCGAGCAGTTGCTCGGGAAAGCGGTAGGACAGGCTGAGGTCGTTGCCGAGGTGGATGTCGCGCTCGCATGGCGCCAGTGACTCCGCGGCAGTCGCGCCGCTCAGGCAGCGCGCCACGAAGGGCTCGGTCCCCGGCCGTTCGGCCACCGCCAGCATCTCGTTCAGGTAGCCCGATTTTTCCGAAAACGCGTAGAGGGTGATGCCGGCAGGTCCAGGCTTGCCCGGGCGGTCGAGCATCGCCGAATAGATCGGCGCGAGACGGCCACTCATGTCGCGCGACATCATCCTCTCGCCGAACGACAGGAAGACGATGCGGCGCGTGTCGCCGGCATGGTTGAAGTCGGCGCGCGCCGCGTCGGTGTAGCCGTCGAGATCCGGCCAGCGCATGTAGAGATCGAGGCGTTCGGCGGTGCCGTCATGGCGGGAGCGCTCGAAGCGGATCATGTTGTCGGGCGCGACGATGACATTGTTGCCGATGACGATCTCGCGCAGTGTCGTCGAATCGGTGTGCCCGGCGAGCGCGATCGCCTTGCCGTACCATTTGCCCGCGGCGCTGATGCCGGCCGACAGCAGCGCAAGCAGCAGGAAGGCGTAGAATACCTTCATCATCAGCGATGAATCGACGGTGCGGAATTGCTGTGCCTGCGGCGTCGCTGCCTGTGTCATCCGGCTGTTCCGATCGGCTTCGCCTGTGCCCCCACGGCACAATCAGTTGCGGCACGCATCTTGCGACGCGCTGCAAAAGCGACTTTGCTTTTTCATGGTAAACGGATGGTAAAGATGGCGTCGCTCCTGCTCACCTGTTTCGCGTTCCTGGCCGGGCTGACGGTGTGCGGGCTGCTGGGCTCGGCCATGGAACTGGCCGCCGGACGCCGCCTGGCGTTCAGCGAGCCCTTCGTTACGCCGCGCCACATCGTGCGATCGCTGGCGGTCACGGCAGCCGCCGGCCCCTACATGCTGCTCAACGAGGCGGTGGCTGCGTGGCGGCGCGGCGAGGTGTCGTCGCTGTTCCTTTTGTCCTGTGCCGGGACAGCCGGCGGCTGGACGCTGGCGACCGGCATCGTGGCGCTCGACCTTGCCCAACGCGTCGCCGGCCTCCTATCCTGACGGCGACTCGGAAACAGGGCGGAGCAGGGCATGCCGATTTACGCGATCGACGGGATCGAGCCGGATTTCAGGGACGAGGCCAGCACCTTCGTAGCGCCGGACGCCGTGGTCATTGGCAATGTCTCCGTCGGCCGCGACGTGTCGGTGTGGTTCGGCGCGGTGATCCGCGGCGACAACGAACGCATCGAGATCGGCGAGGGCAGCAATGTGCAGGAGCATACGGTCATGCACACGGATCCCGGCTTTCCGCTGCGCATCGGCCGCGGCTGCACGATCGGGCACCGGGCGATGCTGCATGGCTGCACGATCGGTGACAATAGCCTGATCGGCATGGGCGCTATCGTGCTCAACGGGGCGCGCATCGGCAAAAACTGCCTGGTCGGCGCCGGTGCGCTGGTGACGGAAGGCAAGGAGTTTCCGGACAATTCGCTGATCGTCGGTGCGCCGGCCAAAGCTGTCAGGGTGCTGGACGACAATGCCGTGGCAGGGTTGCGCGCCTCGGCTGAGCATTACGTTGCGAATGGCAAGCGCTTCGCCAAGGGACTGGTTAAGCGCTGAGGGACCGCCCCGAAAAGAGCGGAGCCGGTCCCGGGGACAGGGACCGGCTCCTGAACCCGATCGTTGGGGACGGGGAGTGGGGACTCGACCGGGTTTTCAATGGGGGGTCCCTTGGAAGGGGCCCCGATGCTTGTTGCGCAGTGTGCGCCTAGTTGACGCTGCCGACCGCGACGGCGTTGCGACCGTCGTCGATGGCGACCCAAGAGCCCGAGTTGCGCTCGGACTGGCGCTTCAGGTAGCTGTAGGGGGTGTCGGCCCAGGGCATGACCCGCGGCTCGAGATTGTCGAGGATGAATTCGCCGCGGCTGGTGCGCACCGTCAGCACCGCGTGGCCGGCGCCGTTCGGTTGGCGCACCACGGTGATCAGCAGGTCGCCCGATGGCACGCCGAGCGCCATCAGGCGGCGGCGCTTTTCAAGAACGTAATCCTCGCAATCGCCGACATTGGTCGGATAGGACCAGAGCTCTTCCTTGCCCCACATTTCCATGTCGGTACGCGGTGTGACCGAAATGTTGACCTTGTTGTTGATGTCGACGATCTCGGCCCAGAGCTTGCGCGACAGTTCGGTCGGTGCGCGGCGTGGGCTCTTCTGCTGGCATTCGCCCGGCTCGCGCTGGCAGAATTCGTAGTGGCCGATGGGCTGCGTGGTGCGTCCAGCCGTATGCATGAATGCCTGTCCGGCTTCTGCAGCACTTCCCCAAGCGCCGAGCCAGATCGTCATTGCCACCAGCAATGACTTTCCCTTCCTGTGCGTCATAGCAACGTCCCCCGTTCGACAGGGACAATGACATGCGACGATTTATTTCACGCAAAAGGGCGCAGTAGATGTTGAGTAAAAACTAGATCGACTTAAGTGATAATCTGAATAAAATTTTTCTAAAATTTTATCGATTTTTTCCCGGTCGGGCAACCATGCCAACGCGGAAGCCCTCGAACGGCCAGGCACACGTACCGCGGGAAGCGGTCCGAGACGGCGCCGAACGAAAAAGCCCGGCTCGGTCGGGAGCAGGGCCATCATGCATGGGAGTGACGGTATAGGATGCCGCAGGCGTGGCAGGCGTCAGGAACGCGGCTTGTCGCTGAATTCGCTGTCGAGTGTCTCGGGCCGCTGGATGACGGCGAACTCGATCGCCAGACCGTCCTCGAAATGGCGCACGATCTGGCCGCGCATGGTGCCGAGCGTCACCTGGATGCCGATCGCCGGCCTGACATCGATTTCGATGGCGGCGCCCGACAGGGAGAGGTCGATGATGCGGCATTCGTACTGGCGCCCATCGGTCAGTTGCAGCACGCTCATCGGATTGCGCGGCGCGACGCGCTCGTGGCGACGGTCTTCCGGAAGGTCGAGCTCGTGCTTGTTGGCGAGCCAGGTCAGCTGGGCGGCCAGCTTGTCCTTCTTGCGGTCGGACGCGACGACGGTCATGGCGAAGCCGTCCTGCAGCGTGCGGGTAACGACGCCCTCGACGCGGCCGATATGATCGATATAGGCGATGACCTTCTCGCCGGGCTGGCCGATGCGGTCGGTGCGAAGCGAGACGTTGCCCGGCGACATGTCCATCACCTGGCAGGGATGCTCGGTTCGGTCCTCCAGCATGAAGCGGCCATAAATCTTAACGCGGACGCGTTGAAAATTACGCCTTTCAGCCGTTGACGGCGCGTAATTGATCGCCGCTGACCTCATCGTTGCTTCATCCTCGCTGAAACTTCCTTCGCGAAACGCGAAGTGTCAGTCTCAGTTAGCGCCAAATAGGTTAACAAGGAGTAAGGCGAAGGGCCGTTGCAGGCGCGTTTCGAACCTATTCTTCGCGGCCGCCATCGAGCACTACCAGATGCCGGATGCGGCGCGATCCGCCGGGCCTGCGACGGTCGCCGGTGGCGGGCAATTCGTTGGGCGAAAGTTCGGGCACGCCGATCGCCTGGCGGCCGGTCTGGAAGATCGGGTCGCGCGCCGGGTCGAGGACGCGGATGGTCTGGATCTCGGCTTCCTCGATGGGGTCGGCGCCGAGCCAGAAGGGCTTCTGGTCGGCCGACATGACACCGAGGCAGCGCGGGTTGGCGACGCCGCCGTCGAGCGGCAGGACGAGCATCTCGAAACTGTTGGTGCGGCCGTTGCGGCTGATGCCTTCGAAGGAGATGACCACGACGGATTTCTTCTCGAACACGTTCTCTGCAAGCCGTGCAAGGGAGCGCCGGTCCTCGTCGCGCCACAGCGACGGAAAGGAGAAACCCTTCAGCTCGCGGCCGTAGATTGCGCAGAGCCGCGTGCCGGCGAGCCGGAAGACGGCTTCGCCGCGCGTGTCCTTCTCCAGGATGAATGTGTCGGCGAGCAGGGTCTTGATGTCGGCAGGCTCGACTTCGGTCCGCGCCGGCGCCGGGCGCCCATCGCGCAGTCGGTTCCAGTAGCGGAACAGTTCGATCGATCCATTCAATTTCATACCAACAGGCTCCGCGCGATCTGCTTTCTGCTGTGCCATCGGTGAACAGAATCGCACCTCTCCGATGACCTACATGCAGTGCCCAGCAGGATGCATGCCAGCACGGTTTGGGGTTGTTCACGGCGCCGGGACGTTAAGGTTAACGATTGGTTTACGTTGCAGGGAAAGCGTGTCCATGGCACATCACAGTGACGACGAAAGCGGCACTGCAGTCGATTTACTTGGGGAGAGCAGGGGGCTCGACCAGCCGTCCGGGGGAAACCCTGGACGGCTTTTCTTTTGTGATTCGGGCGGGCCTGGGCTACAGGCCTCGGCCATGACGCATCCCGACGATCCCCATTCCCGAACACCCGAAGACGACGGCCAGCCGGACAACTTCGCGGCGGCAGAGCCGCCGGCGAGGCGCGAACCGGTGTTCAACCTGCCGCGCATCGTCATCTTCTTCATCGCCGTCTGCGTGGCGGTCTACGTGATCGAGTTCCACGTGCTCAGCATGCAGCAGGACTACGAGCTCCTGGTGCGGGGCGCCTTCATCCCGGTGCGCTATTCGGGTGAATTTCCGCTCGACATCTACGCCTTCACCAGCCCGGTCACCTATTCGCTGATGCATGGCAGCTTCGCGCATCTTGCCGTCAACATGATCTGGCTCGGTGCCTTCGGTTCGCCACTGGCAAACCGTCTCGGAGCGGCACGCTTTGTGCTGTTTTGGGTCGCCGCGTCCGTTGCGGCCGTGGCGCTGCACTATGTGCTGCACATGAACGATCCGGTCCCGCTGGTCGGCGCTTCCGGCGCGATCTCGGGCATGATGGGAGCGGCGGCGCGTTTCGGCTTCCGCATTGACCGCAGTTCCGGCCAGTCGGCCTTCGGCGGCCCGGTGCTGCCGATCCCGCTGGTGCTGCGGTCGCGCGGCGTGGTGACGTTCCTTGCTGTGTGGATGGCGATCAATCTCGTCACCGGGCTGGTCGGGCTGACACCGGGCGAAACCAGCCAGATCGCCTGGGAAGCGCATATCGGCGGCTTCCTGGTTGGTTTCTTCTGCATCGCGCTGTTCGACCGTCCGTCAGCGATGCGCGCGTCGCTCTGAGCGCGCAGTCGGCCGTCTGAGCGCCATCGATCCTCACTTGAAATGATTGCGTTCCGGTAGCACCATTGCAGCAACAACAGAAAATGCCCCGGGAGTAACGTTCGACCAATAAAGAAGGAGGACGCCATGACGGTTAAGGCCATTCTCGAGCAGAAGGGACACGACGTATTCACGCTCGGCCCCAACGAACAGCTGTCGGAGGCAGTCCGAATTCTGGCGGAGCACCGCATCGGTGCGCTGGTCGTCACCAATGGCGACCGCAAGATCGTCGGCATCATCTCCGAACGGGATATCGTCCGCGTCATCGGCAAGGATGGCGCCAGCGCCCTGGAGCAGACGGTGCGCCAGGTGATGACCCCCAAGGTCAAGATCTGCAACGAGCATCACACGGTCAACGAAGTCATGGAAATCATGACCAAGGGCCGTTTCCGCCACCTGCCGGTCGAAAAGGACGGCCATCTCGATGGCATCATCTCGATCGGCGACGTCGTCAAGCGGCGCATCGAGGATGTCGAGCGCGAGGCAGAGGAAATCCGCAGCTACATCGCCACGGCCTAGCAGGCGGCTGCTGCCCGCCGGCCGCGGACGAGGGCGCGGCGGCGGGGATGAGGCCGCCAATATTCGCGGTGGCCGTGCCCCTTGGGTCCGATCGTCCGATCGGGCTCGCCGACTTCGCACCGACCAAGCTCGTCCCTTGCCAGCCGGAGCCGTTTGTTCTAGCCAACAGGCCACGTTTCATCGGAAATACTGGCCCGCTCGCATGTCTCTCATCGACACCCGCACACCCGACCCCAAGCGCCTGATCGCCGGAGCCACCGGCGACTGGGAAATCATCATCGGGCTGGAGGTGCACGCCCAAGTGACGTCGGAATCGAAACTGTTTTCCGGCGCCTCGACCAAGTTCGGCGCGGCCCCCAATTCGAATGTCAGCCTGGTCGACGCGGCGATGCCCGGCATGCTGCCGGTGATCAACGAGGAGTGCGTGCGCCAGGCAATCCGCACTGGGCTCGGGCTGAAGGCGCAGATCAATCACAAGTCGGTTTTCGACCGGAAGAACTATTTCTATCCCGACCTGCCGCAAGGCTACCAGATCTCGCAGTTCAAGCAGCCGATCGTCGGCGAGGGCACCGTCACCATCTCAGTCGGCCCCGACAAAAAGGGCGAGTTCGAGGACATCGAGGTCGGCATCGAGCGCCTGCATCTGGAGCAGGACGCCGGCAAGTCGATCCACGACCAGCATCCGACGCTCTCCTATGTCGACCTCAACCGGTCGGGCGTGGCGCTGATGGAGATCGTTTCCAAGCCTGACATGCGCTCGGCCGACGAGGCCAAGGCTTATGTGACGAAGCTGCGCACCATCGTCCGCTATCTCGGTACCTGCGACGGCAACATGGACGAGGGCTCGCTGCGCGCCGACGTCAACGTGTCGGTGCGCCGGCCGGGCGAGGATTTCGGGACGCGCTGCGAGATCAAGAACGTCAACTCCATCCGTTTCGTCGGGCAGGCCATCGACTACGAGGCGCGCCGGCAGATCGCCATTCTCGAGGATGGCGGCAAGATCGACCAGGAAACGCGCCTGTTCGACCCAGGCAAGGGCGAGACGCGCTCGATGCGCTCCAAGGAAGAAGCGCACGACTACCGCTATTTTCCCGATCCCGACCTTCTGCCGCTGGAATTCGACCAGGCCTATGTCGATGCGCTGGCGGTCGGCCTGCCGGAACTGCCTGACGTCAAGAAGCAGCGGCTGGTGTCGAGCCTCGGCCTGTCAGTCTATGACGCCTCGATCCTGGTGTCGGAAAAGGCGATCGCCGATTATTTCGAGAAGGTGGCGGCCGGCCGCGACGGCAAGACGGCTGCCAACTGGGTCATCAACGACCTGCTCGGCGCGCTGAACAAGGCCGGCAAGGATATTGAAGATGCACCGGTTTCGCCCGAGCAACTCGGCACGATCATCGACCTGATCAAGGAAGACACGATTTCGGGCAAGATCGCCAAGGACCTGTTCGAAATCGTCTGGAACGAGGGCGGGGACCCGCGGGAGCTCGTCGAGAGCCGCGGCATGAAGCAGGTTACCGATACCGGCGCCATCGAGAAGGCGGTCGACGAGATCATAGCTGCCAATCCCGACAAGGTGGAGCAGGCCAAGGCCAAGCCGACCATGGCTGGCTGGTTTGTCGGCCAGGTGATGAAGGCGACCGGCGGCAAGGCCAACCCGAAATCGGTCAACGAGCTGGTCAAGGCCAAGCTCGGCATCGAGGACTAGTCAGGTGTTCGTGCGCACGGCCGGCGAGCGGGACCTCGACGCCATCCGGGCGCTGCTGGTCGAGACCTGGCACGCCACCTACGATTCGATCTACGGCGCGGAAAAAGTGGCGGAAATCACCGACGAGTGGCATTCGATCGCCGCACTCCGGAAACACCTGACCCAGCCGAACTCCGACTTCCTGGTGGCTGACGACGGCGAAAGGCTGGGCGGCGTTGCCTATGCCCGGGCCGGGGCGGACGGCAAGACGGTCAAGCTGCACCAGCTCTACGTGCTGCCGGCCCTGCAGGGACGGGGCATCGGCGGCATGCTGCTCGACGAAATCATCGACAGCTTTCCCGATGCCGACATGTTCCGGCTGGAGGTCGAGGAGGCGAATGACAAGGCGATCGGGTTCTACCTGTCGCAGCGCTTCGTGCAGGTCGGCAGCACGGCGAATTGCGGCACCGAGGATTCCGGGGTGCCGGCGCTGGTGTTCGAACGCAAGGCCGCGACGCTCGCCTGAGCGACCGCCCGCAAGGTCGGCCGCGGCAACTCGGGCTATTGCAATGCAGGGACTGGAAAGCCATAAGTCAGCTTGCGCGCGGCGGGGTTTGTCCGCCATCAGCGCAGTGCCATTTGCCTGCCGACGAGGATCTCGATGAAAACCTTCCTGACCCAGTTCTTTACTTGGTGGAACGGCCAGACGCTGGGCACGCGCTTCCATACATGGCGCAAGGGCACGAAGGTTGGCCAGGACCAGTTCGGCAACACCTATTTCGAGGGCGGCACCGACTCGGAGGGCCGCACGCGGCGCTGGGTCATCTACAACGGTTATGCCGAAGCCTCGATGATCCCGCCCGGCTGGCATGGCTGGATGCATCACCGCGTCGACGTTGCGCCGCCGGCGGAAGACTACAAGGCGCGTGCCTGGCAGAAGCCGCACCAGCCGAATCATACCGGGAGCTCGGCCGCCTACCGGCCAAAGGGCTCGGTGCTCAGCGACACCAAACGGCCGCAGGTGACGGGCGACTACGACGCCTGGACGCCCGGCGGTTAAAGGGTTTGCTGCTTGCCTGTGCCGGTTCGGCGGAGTTTTGTTGTCGCCACAATTGCCATCTAACTGCGTAACTGTTCCATTAGCGACGAGATGCGCGGCCGTTTTCAGGCTGTGCGAGATTTCCGGTGCCTGTTGCATGGCTTTTCTTGAGCAGACTTTTTCCAGCAAGCGGATGGCGATCCTCGGGGCGCTGGCGGCGGCCGTGCTCGTCCAGTGGGCAGGTGCTGCGCAGGCCGAGCGCATCAACAATCCGGTGGCCGAATTCACCGGCGTCGACAAGATCACCGGTCGCATCATTACCTTCGACGTCTATATCGACGAGACGGTGCAGTTCGGCGCGCTGCAGGTGACGCCGCGGGTCTGCTACTCGCGGCCGGTCGAGGAAGCGCCGAGGACCGATTCCTTCGTCGAGGTCGACGAGATCACGCTCGACCGCAAGATCAGGCGCATCTTTTCCGGCTGGATGTTCGCCGAGAGCCCGGGCCTCAATGCCGTCGAGCATCCGGTCTATGATGTCTGGCTGAAGAGCTGCAAGCAGAATTCCGACGTGCCGGCACCCAAGAGCACCCGCGTCACTCCATGAACTTTTCCGCTGCGATCAGACGTCTGTCGGGCGTAGCCCCATTTGTGGCCGTGGCGGCGATGCTGACGGCTTCCGCCGCATCGGCTGACAGCGTCTGCACGGTTCTCGCTGATGCCGGCACCGGGGATGTTCTGGTCGAGCAGGGCGTGTGCGACGAACGGGTGCCACCAGCATCGACCTTCAAGATCCCGATCGCGTTGATGGGTTACGATGCCGGGCTCCTGAAGGACGAGCACGATCCCGAATTGCCGTTCAAGGAGGGCTATGCGGACTGGGTAAAGTCCTGGCGCGCCGATACCGACCCGACCGTCTGGATGCGCGATTCAGTCGTCTGGTATTCGCAGCAGGTGACGCTGTCGCTCGGCATGCAGCACTTTGCCGATTACGCAGCCGCCTTCGGCTATGGCAATGCCGACGTCTCCGGCGATGCCGGAAAGGACAACGGGCTGACGCGGGCCTGGCTGAGTTCTTCGCTCAGAATATCGCCGCGCGAGCAGGTCGACTTCCTGGCGCAACTCGTCAAGGAAGAGCTTCCGGTCAGTGCCCGCGCTCAGGAGATGACCAAGGCGATCTTGCCCGTCGCCACGCTGTCCGACGGATGGACGGTTCGCGGCAAGACTGGGGCTGGCTTCGCGTCGCAGCCCAACGGCAAGCCGGACCGTGACCGGCCGATAGGCTGGTATGTCGGCTGGGCAGAGAAGGACGGGCGCACGATCGTGTTTGCGCGCATGAGGCAGCACTCCAGCCGGCAAAAACTGACGCCGGGATTTGGCGCACGCGACGCGATGCTGAAGGACCTGCCGGGCCTGCTGAGCGGGCTTTGACGACCTCGGAGCCCGACCTGGTCAGGCGAAACTGACAGGCTCGCCGCCGACCGCTTCTGCCAGCATCTTTTCGTAGCGGCCGCGCGGCACATCGATCGCGCCGAAGCGTTTCAGATGCTCGGTGGTGAACTGGGTGTCGAGCAGCACGAAACCGCGGTCGCGCAATCGCTCCACGAGATGGACCAGACAGACTTTCGAGGCGTCGGTTTCCCTTGAAAACATGCTCTCACCGAAAAAGGCGCGGCCCAGGCTGACGCCGTAGAGCCCGCCGACGAGCAGGTCTTCGCGCCAGGCTTCGACCGAGTGGCAGTGGCCGCGGGCATGCAGGGCCACATAGGCTTCGCGGATCGGCGCGTTGATCCAGGTCGAGGCGCGCTCCTCGCGCTTTTCGGCGCAGGCGTCGATGACCGCCTCGAAATCGCTGTCGACGCGAATGTCGAAGCGCTGCTGGCGCACGATCTTGCGCAGGCTCCTGGGCACATGGAAACCGTCGAGCGGGATGACTCCGCGCGTCTCGGGACGGACCCAGAAGACTTCCGGGTCGGCGGCACTTTCGGCCATCGGGAAGACGCCGGACGCATAGGCCTTGAGCAACAGTTCGGAGGGAATGCGATAGCCGGGTGCGTAGGGACGGGTCATGGCGGCTATGGCGCGCTGGCGCTACTCCGATTTTGCCAGATGCTTCTCCAGCCAATGGATATCATAGTCGCCATTGGCGATGTCGGGATTTCCGACGAGGTCCTGGAACAGCGGCAGCGTCGTCTTGATGCCGCCGACGACGAACTCGTCGAGTGCGCGGCGCAGGCGCATCATGCATTCGACGCGGTTGCGGCCATGCACGATCAGCTTGCCGATCAGGCTGTCGTAATAGGGCGGGATGCGGTAGCCGGAATAGACGCCCGAATCGACGCGGATGCCGAGGCCGCCCGGCGTGTGGAAATGGGTGATCGTGCCGGGCGAGGGCACGAAGGTGCGCGGGTCCTCGGCATTGATGCGGCATTCGATGGCATGGCCATTGAACTTGATCTCGTCCTGGGTGACCGACAGGCCGCCGCCGGACGCCACACGGATCTGTTCGTGCACCAGGTCGATGCCGGTGATGGCTTCTGTGACCGGGTGCTCGACCTGAAGGCGCGTGTTCATCTCGATGAAATAGAAATTGCCGTCCTCGTAGAGGAACTCGATCGTACCGGCGCCGGAATAGCCGAGATCGGCGATGGCCTTGGAGCAGGTGGCGCCGATGCGTTCGCGCTCCTCGGCGTTGAGCGCCGGCGAGGGGGCTTCCTCCCAGACCTTCTGGTGGCGCCTCTGCAGCGAGCAGTCGCGCTCGCCGAGATGGATCGCGTTGCCCCTGCCGTCGCCGAACACCTGCACTTCGATGTGGCGCGGCTTCTCAAGATATTTCTCGATGTAGACGGCGTCGTCGCCGAAGGCGGCGCCGGCTTCGGAACGCGCGGTGGACAGGGCCTCCGAGAGGTCCGCCTCGGTGCGCGCCACCTTCATGCCGCGTCCGCCACCACCGGCCGAGGCCTTGACGATGACGGGGAAGCCGATCTCGATGGCGACGCGGCGGGCCTCGCCGTCGTCGGTGATGGCACCGTCCGAGCCGGGGACGACGGGGATGCCGAGGCGCTTGGCGGTGCGCTTGGCCTCGATCTTGTCGCCCATGATGCGGATGTGGTCGCCCGAGGGTCCGATGAACGTGATGTTATGCGCGGCCAGGATGTCGGCGAACTTGGCGTTCTCCGAGAGGAAGCCGTAGCCCGGATGCACGGCGTCGGCGCCGGTGATCTCACAAGCGGCGACGATCTGGTGGATGTTGAGATAGCTGTCGCGCGCCGGTGGCGGGCCGATGCAGACGCTCTCGTCGGCCAGGCGCACATGCATAGCGTCGGCGTCGGCGGTCGAGTGCACCACGACGGTCTGGATGCCGAGCTCCTTGGCGGCCCGCAGGACCCGGAGGGCGATCTCGCCGCGGTTGGCGATGAGGATTTTCTGAAACATGCGCTGGCTTCCCGGCGCTATTCGATCACGACCAGAGGCATGCCGTATTCGACAGGCTGGGCGTCTTCGAACAGAATCGCGGTCACGGTGCCGGCGCGCGGCGACGGGATCTGGTTCATCGTCTTCATCGCCTCGATGATCAGCAGCGTCTGACCCTCCTTGACGGTCTGGCCAACCTCGATGAAGGGCTTGGAGTCGGGCGACGGCGACATGTAGGCGGTGCCAACCATCGGCGAGGGGACGGCATTCTTCGACGGCTCGGCACTTGCGGGCGCCGCGGGCGCCGGCCCACTGGCCGATGCTGCCGGTGC
>CAMYMG010000072.1 GCA_947259295.1 uncultured Rhizobiaceae bacterium | reverse complement strand
GGCTCGCGGCCAGCGACGCGGCCTTCGCCTCGGTCGCCTGGGTCACCGCGGCGCTGTCGCTGCTGGCCGCAGCCGTTTCCTGGGCAACCATTCCGGGGAAGGGGAGGAGCGCGCCGTCAGAGCAGGCGGCGCGTTAGGACTGACGTCCGGACGGCTCAGCCGCTGACCTTGGCGCTGGCGACCTTCAGCGGATCGGTCTCTTCTTCGAGCAGCAGTTCGTCGATGCGGGTGCGCTCGCGCTTGAAGGCTTCGAGTTGCTCGCCCTTCAGCACCTTGCCGACCGGCAGGCGGACGCGCATCGGGTCGACCTTGCGCTTGTTGACGATCAGCTCGTAGTGCAGATGCGCGCCGGTCGACAGGCCGGTCGTGCCGACATAGCCGATGACCTGGCCCTGCCTGACGCGGGCGCCCGCCTTGATGCCTTCGCCGAAGCGGCTCTGGTGGTTGTAGGAAGTCTCGTAACCGTTGGCGTGGCGGATGATCGTCTGCTTGCCGTAGCCGCCGGCCCAGCCGGCCTTCTCGACCACACCGTTGCCGGCAGCGATGATCGGCGAGCCGGACGGCGCGGCCCAGTCGACGCCGGTGTGCATCTTCGTGTAGCCGAGGATCGGATGGCGGCGACTGCCGAAGCCGGAGCGGAATTTGCCGTTGGGCAGCGGGTTGCGCAGCAGGAACTGCTTGGCGCTGCGGCCGTCCTCGTCGAAATAGTCGAACGAGCCGTCTTCGAGCTGGAAGCGATAGAGGTTGCGCGTATTGCCGCCGAAGGTCGCCGAGACATAGAGCAGTTCGGATTTGTCCGACATCTCGTCTTTGCCGTTCGGCTGCGAGAAGAACACCTCGATCTGGTCCGACGGTTTCAGCCGCGACTGGAAATCGACATCGGAGGCGAGCAGCTTGACCAGCTGCTTGGTCATGTCCTTCGACATGCCGTAGGAATAGGCGGCGCGATAAATGCCGTCATAGACGGTCGGCAGATTGCCGCGCACGACGGCCGGCGCATCGTCGAAGGCGGTCAGCAGTTCCGGATTGCTCTCGGGTTCGGCCGCCGGCACGAACTGTCCGTCGTCGTCGAGCGCGATGGACAGAAGGTGGCGCTGGTGGTCGTAGACGCTGGTGCGGACGACCATGGCCTCGTCGCCCTGGACCTCCAGCCCGACGCGAAGCACGGAGCCGGCCTTCAGCGACTTGGTCTCGAGCAGTTTCGAGATGGCCTCCGCCATGCCGGTCGCGTCCTCGCCCTCATAGCCCGAATCGGCGAAGGCCTTGGTGATCTCGGCATCGGCGGTGAATGGAATGATTTCCTCGGCAAAGACCGTCGCCTGTTCCTCGCTCGTGGTGCGCGGCGTGACGGAGACGTTCTCGGGGACGATGCGAACGCCGTAGGAGGCCGAGAGGGTCTGCGTGGCGAGCGTGTCGCCGAAGCGTTCCGGGACGATGTAATGGAGCGCCGCCACCTGGACCGCGCCGTCGCTCAGGATCATGCCGGTCTCGCGGACCACCTGCTCGACTTCTTCTGTGGACAACCCGCTCTTCTCGTCGAAGCTAGCCTGGTCGAGCGGGAAATCGACCGTCTTCAGGCTCATGTCGCTCTCGACCTTGGCGCCGTAGATCTGGCCGGTCGTGCTCGATGCCGACTGCGCGGCGCCGTCCTCGGCGAAGATCGCCAGCGGGTCGAAGGACGGATAGCTGCGCGTCGTCTTGTGGCTGGCGGCAAGCGCCATCTTGATCTGCACGAAGGGCATTGTGCGGATGACGTCGCGGTCGCCGACCTTGGTGACCATCGACACTTCCATGCGCCGCCGGTCCTTCGCCTTGGAAATCTGGCGAGCCGGCGACAGCCGGGTTGTCTTGGCCGATTCGCCTGAATCGCCGGTGGCGGCGAGGCTTACGAGCTCGGCGATCTCCGGCGGGGTCGCAAGCTGCTCGTGGCCGTCGAGGGCGGCGAACAGCGCCACGCCCATCAGCACACTCGAGGTGATTCCAGTGAGGAAGGTGCCGGAAAGCCAGCGGGCAGAAATCTCACGCCGGTCCGGCGGTCCACTGCGCCCATCGGCAATCAGCGGCGGCTCGTTGCCGAGGTCGGCTATGGTTTGATCCATATCGTGCATTAAAAACGGCGGCTTCTTCCCCTGGCATAGGCTTTGCGACTTTTATGATGCCGTCCGACATTTGCCTGTCGGAGCGCGCGAAGTCAACGAAGCCGGCGGCTCGACCCGCAATAGCCTGTTTGCTTTGAACAAAATGCCCGCGAATATGGCAGGCACCCCTCTCTTGTCACAGTAGCGCGTTCCCGACGTGGAGCCGTAATGCGGCCCTATTGTGACTATTTCGTAATCCGGTGTCCGGCGCGCAGTCGATCCACACTGAAGACGCCCTGCAAGCCGCGAATGCGTCCTCAGCAAATCATCTCGTACGGGGGAGGGGCGAGCCAACCCGGCAGCGGCATCAGAGCAGAGCAACCGGTAGGCGGGGCGGGCGCGCTGCAGACCGGGCTAGGCCCGGGCAAACACACAAGGCCAGGACTGATTCCCGCACCTGGAAAAATCGCACTCCACACTTTATATATAGGCAACGCACAGACGTGGCCTCGGCGGGTTCGAAAAGCACGGGCTGGAATCGATCCGATCCAAACAGGGCATTCCAGGGCACGGCGCCGTCAACTCCGACCGCGCGGACGGGCCGGACGTGACATTTCTTCCAGCCGGCGCGACATCCGACGGGGCCTCGGGCTCAAAGAAAGGCCCCGGCTAACGAATTTTCGGGCCCACGAGTCGGCTTTTGGCGCGATCGGGGCACGTCGGCGGGGCTGCGGAGAGGGGGGCAACAGGGTTCGGCGGCTGAATCGCAAGGGGAGTCAGGGCGCTTGCCGCAGCGTCCAAAAGGGTTCGTCGCTCACTGTCGCAAATAATTCAAAAAAGTTCAGAATCCTTGTTGACAGTTTGGAGCACCCCCGACTATATACGCCTCAACAACGAGGGCGGCGCGCCGCTGGCGCAAACGAGTTCGCCCTTGTGTTACGAAATCAAGAGAGCCGCGAGAGCGACACTCAACCGGGCCCCAAGCGCAAATGCATCCGGGCCCACGACATCGCGTCTGCGAAGTCTGTTCTTTGACAATTGAATATTGAAGAAAGAGAAACGTGGGCGGCAGAGTCCTGCGGAACCCCTCACCCCGCCAGGGATGAGACGGTTCCTAACGAGACTTTGGCGGACACGTTTTGAGAGAATAAAATCTACCAAGATGCGCAAGCATCTAGGTGTGAATGTTCTCGTCAATTCGAAGCGTGACCAGATCATGACCTTTCGGGGTTGTGATTATTCAGCCAATCAAAGTTTCAAAACTTGAGAGTTTGATCCTGGCTCAGAACGAACGCTGGCGGCAGGCTTAACACATGCAAGTCGAGCGCCCACTTCGGTGGGAGCGGCAGACGGGTGAGTAACGCGTGGGAATCTACCCATCTCTACGGAACAACTCCGGGAAACTGGAGCTAATACCGTATACGCCCTTAGGGGGAAAGATTTATCGGAGATGGATGAGCCCGCGTTGGATTAGCTAGTTGGTGGGGTAATGGCCTACCAAGGCGACGATCCATAGCTGGTCTGAGAGGATGATCAGCCACACTGGGACTGAGACACGGCCCAGACTCCTACGGGAGGC
>CAMYMG010000071.1 GCA_947259295.1 uncultured Rhizobiaceae bacterium | reverse complement strand
TAGGCCTTGAACTCGCCGAAATACTTGGTGATCGCAGCCGTCAGCGACGTCTTGCCATGATCGACGTGACCAATCGTGCCAACGTTCACATGAGGCTTATTGCGCTCGAATTTACCTTTTGCCATGTTTTCTTTCCTAACGGCATCAACACTGAGACTTGGGGTCGAAGCGGGGCGATTAACGACAAAGGTCGCAAAACACAAGTGCCTTTTGGCAACGCCGTGCCGTGCGCTGCCGCGTCGTCAAGATCCGCTTCGGATGAGAGCGCCGGATATAGGTTCGCCGGCGGCTGAATGCAAAGGGTTGGAGACAAGTGCTGCGCGACACGAACTTTTTAGCCGGCGTCGGCGACAATCTGGCCTCGCGAAACGCAGTTTGGGGCATCATGAGGCCAGCCACGATCACCGGCGACCGGAGCATGCTCCACAGAGCCATCCCCCTTTTTCTGTTCGCCCTGGTGGTCGCCTACGCGGCGCTGCTGCTGTCGACCTTCTTCATGGGTATCTGGCTGATCGATAGTCAGGGCCAGGCGGTTGCAACCGATTTCATCGCCTTCTGGGCGGCCGGCAAGCTCGCCCTGCAAGGCCACGCCGTCGACGCCTATAACTGGGCTATCCATAAGGATGTAGCCACGCAGGAGGCCGGCACGGCATTTACGGGCCTGTTCACCTGGCAGTATCCGCCAACCTTCATGCTGGTCACCCCGCTGCTCGCGCTAATGCCCTATCCGGTGGCGCTGCTGGTCTGGATGGGTCTCGGCATCGGGCTCTATCTTGCCGCTATCCGTCTGAGTCAGGGCAACTGGCATGCGAGCGTGGCGGCTCTCGCCTGGCCGGCTGTGTTCTGGAACGTCGTCGTCGGCCAGAACGGCTTCCTTATCGCCGCACTGCTCGGTGGCGGCATCGCCCTGATCGAAAAGCGGCCGGCACTGGCCGGCATCCTGTTCGGCTTGCTGACGTTCAAGCCACAATTCGGCCTGCTCATCCCCGTTGCGCTCATTGCCGGCGGCCATTTGCGCGTCGTTGGCTTCGCAGGGGTCGGCGCATTTCTGCTGGCAGGTGTCTCGGCCACGGTGTTCGGCGTTGATGCCTGGACGGCATTCGTCGATTCCGCTGGCCGGATCAACAGCGCCATATTATCTGAAGGACGTACCCAGTTCTCCGAGTTGCAGAGCCTCTATGGTTATGCCCGAACGCTCGGCTTCGCGTCCCCGGTGGCATGGAGCGCACATGGGCTACTCTGCGTCGTGCTCTGCGGAATGGTGGTTAAGCTCTGGCGCGACGAAGCCGGATTCGACATAAAAGCGGCAGCCTTGGCCTCGGCCACCATCCTCGCATCGCCCTATTCGTTCATCTACGACTTGGTGGCGCTGGCTGTACCGCTGGCATTCCTCGGCCGCAGCGGCTTTTCCATCCGCGAATTGGCGACTATCGCCATTGCCGGGATTCTGGTGGGCTGGGGGCCGGCGGAGCATATTCCAACAGGGCTTACCGCGGCACTGCTGGTGCTGGGCCTTGTCATCGCACGCATGGTTGGATCGCAGGCGTCACCCGCCCAGCGGCAAAGCGACCCGGCGAGCTAGCCTCCCCGGGTCGATTGTAGTCAGGCGGCCTTCTTGGCCTTGGCGCGATCGTTGGCGGACGAGTCGGCGAGCTTGGTCAGGTCGCTGTCGGTCTTGGACTCTTCCTGCAGCGTGGCGTCGAGCAGCTTGGCCGCATCGGTCATGCCCAGTTCGGTCGCCCAACGCTTCAGCGTGCCGTAGCGGGTCATCTCGTAATGTTCGACGGCCTGAGCCGAGGAGATAAGGCCGGCGTCGAGCGCAGCCGTATCCTTGAACTCGTCCATGATCTCCTCGCCCTCGGCGAGAATGCCTTCGATGGCGTCACAGGTCTTGCCGCGTGCCGGCTTGCCGAAGAGTTCGAACACCTGCTGCAGGCGCTCGATCTGACCTTCCGTCTCCTGGTGATGCTTCTCGAATGCCGCCTTGAGATCGTCCGACTGTGCGGCGCGCTTCATCTTCGGCAGCGCCTTCAGGATCTTGCGCTCTGCGTAGTAGATGTCTTTCAGCGTGTCGTGAAACAGGTCTTCAAGTGTCTTTTCCTTGGCCATGATGGCGTCCCTTCTATCCTGGGTGCATGCTTCGGATCACGGGGCCGTGATCCCCACCGGTAACTCCACATGGCCCGCCGCGTTCCCGCGGCCAGCGCGATTATTTTTCACATTTTTTCTGGGAACATATCCGCATCATATCAAATGATATGAAGAGCTTGCGGCGTCCCGCCTTCAGCACCGCACGAGCTATCTGAAAGGCTTGCTCAGAAAGCGCGAGCCGGCCATGCCAAAGCGCCAGGGCGTGTCCATGGCGCGGGTCAGGCCGATGCGCGGACCGGCGAGCAATGTCACAGGCTCACTGGCGCGCACGTCCAGGTTGAACGGCGCCCGGTCGAATAGCCGACCGTCAAGGTCCTTGTTCACGCCCAGGGCCTGGCAGAGACGCCCGGGACCCGAGCAGAGCAGCCGGAGGTCGGCAATGCCGCCTCGGCGCTCGATCATCTGGTCGATGCCGGTGGCCGGCTCAAGCGCTCGGATCAACACCGCGCTTGCGGTCGTACAAACGAAGTTCAGGCACCAGTGTATCCCGTATGAGCGGTAGACATAGGCGGTTCCCGGGTCGGAGAACATCGATGCGTTGCCAGGGCGCTTTCCCTTGTAGCTGTGTGATGCCGGATCGTCGGGAGCATAGGCTTCCGTCTCGACGATCCGACCGCCGACGCCGTCGACCAGCAACGTCGTGCCGATCAGTTCCCGTGCAACCGTGACAGGGTCGCGGGCGAAGAAGGCCTGAAAATTCTTCGCCCCGCTCAAATCTTCAGCGCCTGCCGGCGGGATCCGGCCGTGGATCGGGTCGCGCTGCATCCTTCGAATGCTCCGCCAGAGCCGGACCTGCTACTGCTTCTGATTGGCTGGCCGTCGACGGACGACGCCCATCTGAATGACGCGTCTTTTCATCGACATCGGCAACCGATTCGGTGAGCCCATAGGGCTTCGGCTTCTCCGGCATGCCGGCGTCCTGGTCGGTTTCGGCTTGGCGATGGTCTTGCACGGGCTTGCGGGCCCCGGTCTCACGTCGATTGTCGTTCATGACACGCTCCTGGTGCGGATTTCTTCAGCCAAGCTATAAGTCGGAGCAAACCTGGCGGTTCCTCTTTGGGCCGCTTGACCGTCGTCGGCCCTCTCGAGCGCGCCGATGCAATAACTGTAAATCTGATCGGGTTTGGAGCGGGTAGCGGGAATCGAACCCGCATATTCAGCTTGGAAGGCTGCTGCTCTACCACTGAGCTATACCCGCGCCGCTCCTTATTGCCATGGCCTCCGCTGAAAAGCGAGGCCGCTGTCGCGCGGTCCGGTCCGGCAGTGGTGGAGGAGGTTGGATTTGAACCAACGTAGGCTGAGCCAACGGATTTACAGTCCGTCCCCTTTAACCACTCGGGCACTCCTCCATCTGCCGACGGAACCATGCGACGAGGCACTGTTTCGCGAAGCCGGCAGTGGCTGCCGATCCGCGAAGCGCCTTATGGCGGCACGCTCGAAACGTGTCAACCGCCACAACGCCTCGGCGCGGCAAAATCGGCCGCAGGGTGGGTAACGCGCCATATCCTTGGCCGCGCGTTGCCGCTATAGAACCGACCATGACCGACAGCAAGAACAGCAAGACCCCCAAGGACAGCCATTACGCCAACCTGCGTCGCACCTATCGCGACCAGAAGAGCGGAGCGCCGCAGCCGGCCTTCAAGCCGCGCAAGCCGGTTGCACCCGGCGACCCGGCTCCCGACGGCCTGGTGCGGCTATACGGCATCCACACCGTGCGCGCCGCGCTCGACAATCCGCGCCGCAAGATCACCCGCATGCTGGTGACGCGCAACGCCGCCGAGCGGCTGGAGCTAGGCGACATGGCCGCCCTATCCTTCCCGGCCGAGATCGTCGAGCCGCGCGAGATCGACAAGATCACCGGCTCGGAGGCCGTGCACCAGGGTGTCGTCATCGAGGCGAAGCCGCTGAGCCCCAAGCCGCTTGAGGCGCTCGGCGACACGAGGCTCGTTGTCGTGCTCGATCAGGTCACCGACCCGCACAATGTCGGTGCGGTGATGCGCTCGGCAGTCGCCTTCGGCGCCGGCGCGCTGATCGTCACCTCGCGCCACAGCCCGACCGAGTCTGGGGTGCTGGCGAAATCCGCCTCGGGCGCGCTGGAGCACATCGACCTGATCGAGGTGAGAAACCTCGCCGATGCTCTGGGCCGCCTGCACGAGGCAGGTTTTCAGACCATCGGCCTCGATTCGGACGGACCTGGAGAAATGGAGAAGAGCTTTTCCGGCGACAGGGTCGCGCTCGTGCTCGGCGCCGAGGGAAAGGGCCTGCGCCAGAAGACGCGAGAAACCGTATCGGCGCTCGCCCGCCTCGACATGCCCGGCGCGATCCGTTCGCTGAACGTGTCGAACGCCGCTGCGGTGGCGCTTTATGCAGCGAGGCGGTTTCTCGCGAGGTAGGCGCCAGTTTCCGTGCGTCCTTCGAGGCTCGCCCTGCGGGCTCGCACCTCAGGATGAGGACGTTTGGTGCCAGGCTCCGGCTAATTGAACGGCTTTCTGAAACACCACCGACGCAATCGACGGCAGGCGCCAACCCACGGCTGTGCCTCCCCGCACCACCATCCCTCATCCTGAGGTGCGAACCCGCAGGGCGAGCCTCGAAGGACGCACCCACCCCTACCCCACCTCGTGCCCCGCCAGCCTTTCCAGCGCCTTCACCAGCCCGGAATGATCGTCCTTCGCGCCGCCGCTCGCCGCGCAGGCATTGAACAGCTGCTGCGTGGACGCGGTGTTGGGCAGCGCCACGCCTAACGATTTCGCGCCCTCCAGCGCCAGGTTGAGATCCTTCTGGTGCAGCTCGATGCGGAAGCCCGGCGCGAAGCTGCGCTTTATCATGCGCTCGCCATGCACTTCGAGGATGCGCGAATTGGCGAGCCCGCCCATCAGCGCCTGCCGCACCTTGGCCGGGTCCGCACCGGCTTTCGAAGCAAACACCAGCGCTTCGGCGACCGCCTCGATGGTCAGCGCGACGACGATCTGGTTGGCGACCTTGGTCGTCTGGCCGACGCCGTTCGGGCCGACCAACGTGATGTTCTTGCCCATGGTCTCGAATACCGGCCGCGCCCGCTCGAATGGTCCCTCTTCGCCCCCGACCATGATGGTCAGCGAGGCGGCCTTGGCGCCGACCTCGCCGCCCGATACCGGCGCATCAAGATAGTCGCAGCCGAGGGCATTGATCTTTGTGGCGAATTCCTTGGTCTCGATGGGCGATATCGAGCTCATGTCGATGACCAGCTTGCCCTTCGACAGCCCGGCCGCGACGCCGCTATCACCGAACAGCACATCGGCAACCTGCGGCGTGTCGGGCACCATCGTGATCAAGATGTCTGCGGCTTTCGCCACCGCGTCGTGCCCTGAAACCGCCTTCAGACCTTTGTCGACCAATTCCTGCGGCGGCGGCTTGCGGTGGTCGGATGTCACCACCGAGTAGCCGGCATCCAGCAGATGCCCCGCCATCGGCGCGCCCATGATGCCAAGCCCGATGAAGCCTAACGTTTCCATGTCACTCTCCCTGCGGCTTCGGCCAGCGCGGTTGGCGCAGCCCCCTCACCCGGCCTCCGCTTCGCTCGGCCACCCTCTCCCCCTCGGGGAGAGAAATCACCAGCGCTGACGCAAGCTCTCTGTTCCTGTCAAGGTGAAGGCGACGCCGACGCCCTTTTCTTCTCCCCACCGGGGAGAAGGTGGCCCGAAGGGCCGGATGAGGGGGCCTCCTCAGGCCGCCGCGTCCGCCTTCGCCTTCAATGCCCGAAACCACCCCAGCCCAGCCTCGGTGCCAGCCTTCGGCTTGTATTCCGCGCCAACCCATCCCGTGTAGCCGATGCGGTCCAGATGCTCGTAGAGGAACGGATAGTTGATCTCGCCCGTCCCCGGCTCGTGCCGGCCGGGATTGTCCGCAAGCTGGATATGCGCGATGCGGTCGAGGTTTGCCTCGATGGTCCGGGCGAGATCCCCCTCCATGACCTGCATGTGGTAGATATCATATTGGAAATAAAGGTTTTTCGAGCCGACCCGGTCGATGATACGAAGCGCCTGCTTCGACGTATTGAGGAAGAAGCCGGGTATGTCGCGCATGTTGATCGCCTCGACCAGCAGCTTGATCCCGGCCTGTTCCAGCCGGTCGGCAGCAAACTTCAGGTTCTCGACAAAGACATCCTCGAGCCTTGCCGCGTCCACCCCCGCCGGCGCGATCCCGGCCAGGCAGTTCACCTGCGGACAGCCAAGGGCTCTCGCGTAAGTGATTGCCGTGTCGACGCTTTTCCTGAACTCGTCGATCCGGTCTGGCAGGACGGCGATGCCGCGCTCGCCCGCCGCCCAGTCGCCGGCCGGCAGGTTGAACAGCGCCTGCTCCAGCCCGTTCTTCTTCAGGCGCGCCGCCACCACCTCGGGCGCATGGTCGTAGGGGCCGACATATTCGACCGCCTTGAAGCCGGCGCGGGCAGCCGCGTCAAAGCGGTCGAGAAAGTCATGCTCGCCGAAGAGCATCGAAAGATTGGCTGAAAACCGTGGCATAAGGTCAATCCCTCAGAAAATGAGTCAGAAACTTAAGAAACCGATTCAGTCGAGCATGACGATTGCCGTCGGCGCGTCTTCGTGGTTCTCGGCAAGTTCCTCGAATTCGGTGATGTTGTCGATCTCGGTGCCCATCGAGATGTTGGTCACCCGCTCGAGGATGAACTCGACGACGACCGGAACCTGGTGCTCCTGCATTAGCCGGCGGGCCTCCTCGAAGGCGCCGGCAAACTCCTCCGGCCGCCTGACCCGGATCGCCTTGCAGCCCATCGCCTCGGCGACCGCGACGTGATCCACGCCGTAGCCGACCTCGGCATGGCCGACCGTGTTGATGTTGTCGAAGGCGAGGTCGACCTCGAAATCAATGCCGAAGCCGCGTTGGGCCTGGCGGATCAGGCCGAGATAGGCGTTGTTCACGACGACGTGGATATAGGGCAGCCGGTGCTGCGCGCCGACCGCCAGTTCCTCGATCATGAACTGGAAGTCGTAGTCGCCAGACAGCGCGACGATATCGCGATCGGGATCGGCCGCGCGCACGCCCAGCGCTGCCGGCAACGTCCAGCCGAGCGGTCCCGCCTGTCCGCAGTTGATCCAGTTGCGCGGCTTGTAGACATGCAGGAACTGCGCGCCGGCGATCTGCGACAGGCCGATCGTTGTGACATAGGTCGTGTCGCGGCCGAAGGCCTTGTTCATCTCCTCGTAGATGCGCTGCGGCTTCAGCGGCACCTGGTCGAAATGCGTCTTGCGCTTCATCGTCTTCTTGCGGCTCTGGCACTCTTTGGCCCAGCCCGACCAGTCGCGCAGTTTTCCCGCCGTCTTCCACTCGGTGGCGACGTCGAGCAGCATCTTCAGCGCCGCGCCCGCATCCGAGACGACGCCCAGATCCGGCGCGAAGACACGACCGATCTGCGTCGGCTCGATGTCGACATGCACGAATTTTTTGCCCTTCGTGTAGACGTCGATCGAGCCGGTGTGGCGGTTGGCCCAGCGGTTGCCGATGCCGAACACGAAGTCGGCCGCGAGCATCGTGGCGTTGCCGTAGCGGTGCGAGGTCTGCAGCCCGCACATGCCGGCCATCAGACGGTGGTCGTCGGGGATGGTCCCCCACCCCATCAACGTCGGGATGACCGGAACGCCGGTGATCTCGGCGAACTCAATCAGAATATCCGAGGCATCCGCATTGATGATGCCGCCGCCGGCAACAATCAGGGGCTTTTCGGCCTCGTTCAGCATGGCGAGCGCCTTCTCCGCCTGGCCGCGCGTCATCGCCGGCTTGAAGGGCGTCATCGGCTCGTAGCTGTCGATGTCGAACTCGATCTCGGCAAGCTGCACGTCGACCGGCAGGTCGATCAGCACCGGCCCCGGACGTGACGAGCGCATCAGGTGAAACGCTTTCTGCAGCGTCATCGGCACGAGATAGGGCTCCATGACGGTGACCGCCCATTTGGTGACGGGTGCGGCGATCGCCGCGATGTCGACCGCCTGGAAATCCTCCTTGTTCAGCCGCGCGCGCGGCGCCTGCCCCGTTATGCAGAGGATGGGGATCGAGTCGGCGGAAGCCGAATAGAGCCCGGTGATCATGTCGGTGCCGGCCGGGCCGGACGTGCCGATGCAGAGCCCGATATTTCCGGCCTTCGCGCGTGTAAAACCCTCGGCCATGTGCGACGCCGCCTCGACATGGCGCGCCAGCACGTGGCGCAGTGTGCCGCGCGCCTTGAGCGCCGAGTAGAACGGGTTGATCGCCGCGCCCGGCACGCCGAAGGCGCAGGAAATGCCTTCCTTTTCGAGAACGAGAACGGCGGCGTCGATCGCGCGCATCCTGGCCATGGGCTTGCTCCATTTTGCTTGGTAGCCGAAGCATGGCAGCCGTCAGGCCATTTTTCAATTTTTTCAGAATATTTTTTCATTTCGACTCTTTTGCGGCTATCCTACTCATTTCGCATGGCTATTCCTTTTCCATGAGATCGCACTTCCGACAGGCCGAAATATTTTTTCATTTCCCTGACGCCCCGCCCGATCTATCAAGCTCAGATGACCGCACCCGAAAAACGCCAGCGCGGCCGCCCGCGCGCCTTCAATGTCCCGGCCGACACCGCCTCGGTTCAGTCGCTCGACCGCGCGCTGAAGATCCTCGCCATCGTGGCGCAGGGCAACGGCCTGTCGCTCAGCGAGATCGCCGCCGAAAGCGGCATCGCCGCCTCGACCGCGTACCGCATGCTGACCACCCTCGCCCAGCACGGCATGGTCGAGTTCGAGCAGTCGGATCAGCTCTGGCTGATCGGCGTCGAGACCTACCGCATGGGCTCGGCGTTCCTGCGCCGCCGCAATCTGGTCGACCGGGCGCGCAGCGTCATGCAGGAGTTGATGGAAACGACCGGCGAGACCGCCAATCTCGGCGTCGCCGAGGATGATTGCGTGGTGTTCGTCAGCCAGGTCGAGACGCACCAGGCGATCCGCGCCTTCTTCCGGCCGGGCACGCGCAGCACCTTCCATGCGTCAGGCATCGGCAAGGCGATCCTCGCCCATCTCCCCTCCGAGCGGGTCGGCGCCATCGTCCGTAAGTCGGGGCTCGAGGCGTTCACGCTGAAAACCCTCGCCGACCCGCAGGCGCTGTCAAAAGACATTGGAGAGATCCGCGCGCGCGGCTGGTCGGTCGACGACGAGGAACGCTATCCCGGCATGCGTTGCGTGGCAGCAGCCATCTT
This sequence comes from uncultured Rhizobiaceae bacterium, assembly GCA_947259295.1. GTDB lineage: Bacteria > Pseudomonadota > Alphaproteobacteria > Rhizobiales > Rhizobiaceae > CAMYMG01. The sequence continues at coordinate 4,960 of CAMYMG010000071.1, read as the reverse complement.
CAACGAATTCGGCGAGCCGGTCGGCGGCGTTTCGGTTTCCGGGCCGACGGTGCGGGTGACGCCCGAGCGCGCCGCCGAGTTCGGGCCTCTGGTGCATAAGGCGGCGGCCCGGATCACCCGCATGATCGGCGGCAAGCGGGACAGCTAGGCAGGCCGACTGCATGTTCTGTCGCGGAATGGCTAAGAGGCGCCCGATGGCGCCTCTCATCCGTTTCGCGAAATCACCTCCTTTCAGAGCCGGCAGTAGTGATACTGACCGTCGAAGCCGAAATAGGTGTCGGTGCGGTGATCATAGGACTGGTAGCGGGCGTAGCAGCGGTCGACATGGCGTTCCCATGAACTGCGGTGATCGCCGTAATAGTCGGGACCGCGGTTGGAATTCGCGATGGCGGCGCCGAGCACGAAGCCGCCGATTCCGGCGATCGCGGCTGCCTCCGCATTGGTCAGCTTCTTGGCAGACGAGGGCTGGATGGCACCTGCGATGGCGATGCCCGCCACGGTCAGGGCGAGCAGGCTGGAAGTGATCTTGGTCTTGAGCGACATGCTGGTCTCCTGTGATCCTTGTGACGAGGCGTCCATCCGCCTCATGACCATCAGTCGCGCGGGCTCGCAGAAAGGTTCGAAGATTTTTGAGATTTTTTCTCACAGGCGGAATCGCTCCGGTCGTGGGCGTGCCAGACGCCCGGCGCGGCGTAGGCGGTAGGGCTCGCGATAGAGCCGGCCTAGCCCATTCCCGTCACGTGACGCAGGTAGAAGGCGAGCGCAACGAAACCGGCGGCAAAGGCCCAGCCGGTCCAGTCGATGCCGGGCTTTGAGAATGTACGATAAAGCCGGACCATGATTGCCCAGGCTAAGACCACCAGAAGAGCGATGACGACAAATCTCAGCATGTGAACACTCCCTCGAACCCGAACCTCTACGAAGATAGTCAATGTAGCGGGTGATTGTGAGGCGGCAGGACCGGTGCGATCAATCGCTCGGCGAGATGCGTGCAAAGAGCGCCTCGCTTGCCCCGGTTCGGCAACGCGCCTTCTCACATCCCGGTCGAGGCCGTGACGCCAAGCTCCAACACTACTCGACTTTTGACTTTACTGGCGCGGCAGATGTGATACCGGAGCGCCGTTGCCCTTGTAGCTCAGATGGTAGAGCAGCGGTTTTGTAAACCGAAGGTCGCGGGTTCGATTCCTGCCGGGGGCACCAACTTCGCAAATCCTTAGCGTTTCCGCCGTAAAATCCCCATGTTTCTCGGGTCAGGGACTTTCATGGGGTCATTAATTGCAACGATTCCGGCTGGCGCTTGCCGGCTAACACTAGCCGCGCTGGCGGGCGTGTGGCTGTTGCCGCTCGCCGGCTGCTCCAAGACCTCGGACGGGACCGTCATCCTGCCCAAGCCGCCGGCCGTGTCGTCGCTGATGCCGACCACTCCGCTGGTGCCATCCTGGATGCGTCGACGCCAGCAACCGCAGACCTACGAAACGGTCTATGCCGAGGACGAGTTTCCGACGCCGCCAAGCAGCCCGCCAGCGGCCAAGCGGCGTATCAAGCCGGTCATGGTCAGGCGCGATTCCTCCGGCAAGCTCGCCTGCAGCAACCAGGCCGGCGCAAACGGCCGGGTGCGGGTCGTGTGCAAATAGTCTGCCTCGGCTTTGAGGATTGTGCAGTGCGGCCTCTCGCTTTGACCGGACCGATGGCGTATGAGCGGCGATGCAAGAACAACGCTTCGATGTTCCGGTCACCGTAAAGTTCGGTTCGCCTGAGCAGCAAAAAATACTGAGAACGGCGCAGGACGCCTCCGACTTCCTGATGAACAACTGGCCGGGAAAACGCAGCCCCAAGCACCGGGCGGCACTCCAGGCGTGCCATGCCGTCATCGATGGCGGGAAGCCGGCGATGACCGCGCGGCGCGCCTTCATGGCGGCGGCGCGCGAGGTCGACGTCGTGGTTACCGAAAAGGCCGACGTCTAAAAGCCGGTCGGCCGACCCGAATCGGCCTGCCTACCAGGGTTCCGAGCTATGCAGCCGGGACCTTTTTCTTGCGTGCGGGTTTCTTGGCCACCGGCGGCGCAGCGTCGCGTGCTGCCTGCTCGGCTTCTTCCTTCTCGATGCGCAGGGCTCTCAGCCGCGCGGTCTTCTTCTCGCGCGACACGACCTCCGCATCCATGATCTGGCGGGAAGCCTTGTGGGTGCGTGCGGCTTTCTCCTCGCCCGCGTTCATTCCTCTTCGGTTCCCTGGACGGTCTCGCCCTTGTCTTTCTCGCTCTTGGCGGCGGCCTTGGCCTCGGCTTTCTCGGCCTTCTTCAGGGCCTTCTGCCGTTCCCGTTCCTTGCGTTCGTGATTGTAGTTGGGCGGGCGGGCCATGACGTCTCCTTTGTTTTCATTCCTTCAGGCCGCGTTGTCCGGATGCGCCGGGCGCTGCCTGTGAGTGATGCGGTCGTCCAGTTTCGGGCAGCCGATCCGGCATGTCCGGCGGGTCGCGCGAAAACTTCTGGCCGGCAGCCGCGATCGCATTGATGCGCGCACACGGCCCCAATCTCACGACTGTCATGTATCAATCATACGGTCGGACTTCCACCCCACGGCGCGATGAATTCGCCCGCAGCACCCCGCCGCCCGTCTGGAATCTCGTCCCTTTGCACCAAACACGCCCCGTGCTAACCCCGCGAGGCCCCCACGCGACGAACAGGGCTCGGCAAGAGAACAGATGGACCAATCCCGGGAAAAACTGGCCTTCGTTTCGTCCGACGCAGGCGATGCGCGCGCCGCCGCCCAGAAGCTCGCCGCCCGCTACGGCCAGCACACCATCGCCGAGGCCGATGTCGTCGTGGCGCTTGGCGGCGACGGCTTCCTGCTGCACACGCTGCGCGAGACGATGGACACGGGCAAGCCGATCTACGGCATGAACCGCGGCACCATCGGCTTCCTGATGAACGAGTTCAACGAAGCCGACCTGCATGCGCGCCTCGAAGCGGCGCAGCCAGAGACAATCCGGCCGCTTGAGATGCAGGCTGAGACGGACGGCGGCGAAACGCTGACCGCGCTTGCCATTAACGAAGTGGCGCTATGGCGGCAGTCCTACCAGACGGCGAAGATCCAGATCACGATCGACGGCCAGGTGCGGCTCGACGAACTCTATTGCGACGGCGTGATGGTGGCGACGCCGGCTGGCTCGACCGCCTACAACCTGTCGGCGCAAGGCCCGATCCTGCCGCTGGACGCGCCCCTGCTCGCCCTCACCCCGGTCAGCCCGTTCCGGCCGCGCCGCTGGCGCGGTGCACTGCTCTCCAACCGCGCGACGGTACGCTTCGACATCCTCGAGCCGGGCAAGCGGCCGGTCAACGCGGCGGCCGATCACACTGAGGTCAAGGCCGTCACCTGCGTGATCGTGCGTGAATCGCCGACAGCGACCGCCACGCTGCTGTTCGACCCCAACCACTCCTGGAACGAGCGCATCCTGGCCGAACAGTTTCTCTACTGATGCCGGTGTCGAGGCGTCGGCCTTAACGTTATCCGCTAAGGTTAGCGCCTCGTATACCGCACATTACCGGCATTTAAGTTGACAAAACAGGGGCCGGCGCTTATCGCATTGCACAATCTTGCAGGCGCGTGGCGCCTGCCGCGGCGAACCCGCCGCGCCACGGAACAAACAAAAGCAGCCAAACAATTTGTCCTCAGACACTACGACCGCTGAAGAAGCGTTGACATTTGCAGACTTGGGTCTGTCTCCCAAGGTCCTTTCCGCCGTCACCGACGCCGGCTACACGGTGCCGACGCCGATCCAGGCGGGCGCCATTCCGCATGCCCTGCAGGGCAAGGATGTGCTCGGCATCGCCCAGACCGGAACCGGCAAGACCGCCGCCTTCGTGCTGCCGATGATCACGCGCCTCGAAAAGGGCCGGGCGCGCGCACGCATGCCGCGCACGCTGATCCTCGAACCGACGCGCGAACTCGCTGCGCAGGTCGAGGAAAACTTCATCAAGTACGGCAAGAACCACAAGCTGAACATCGCGCTGCTGATCGGCGGCGTGTCGTTCGACGAACAGGAACGCAAACTCGAACGCGGCGCCGACGTGCTGATCGCGACGCCCGGCCGCCTGCTCGATCACCGCGAGCGCGGCAAGCTCCTGCTCAACGGCGTCGAGATCCTGGTCATCGACGAAGCCGACCGCATGCTCGACATGGGCTTCATCCCCGACATCGAACGCATCTGCGAAATGATGCCGTCGATGACGCGCCAGACGCTGTTCTTCTCGGCGACCATGCCGCCTGAGATCACCAAGCTGACGGAAAAATTCCTGCATGCACCGGTTCGCGTCGAGGTTTCGCGCGCCGCTTCCACCTCGAGTACGATCACCCAGCAGCTGGTAAAGTCCGGCCCCAAGCCGTGGGACAAGCGCGAGGTTCTGCGTAACCTGATGCGCGCCGAGGACGAGGGCCTGAAGAACGCGATCATCTTCTGCAACCGCAAGGTCGAGGTGTCGGAGCTCTACAAGTCGCTGGTCAAGTACGATTTCGACGCCGGCGCACTGCATGGCGACATGGACCAGCGGGCACGGATGGCGATGCTCGCAGGCTTTCGCGACGGCAAGCTGAAATATCTCGTTGCTTCAGACGTCGCGGCACGCGGTCTCGACATTCCCGACGTCAGCCACGTCTTCAACTACGATGTGCCGATCCATGCCGAGGACTACGTCCACCGCATCGGGCGCACGGGACGCGCGGGCCGTACGGGCAAGGCGTTTTCGATCGTCACGCGCAACGACAGCAAGTATGTCGACGCCATCGAGAAGCTGATCGGCCAGAACATTCCCTGGCAGGACGGCGACCTTTCCACCGTACCGGCCAGCGAAGGTGACGACGAAGCGCCGCGCCGCGGCCGCGGTGCACCCAAGCGCGGCGGACGCAAGGCAGAGGGCGAACTGCGCCGCGGTGGCGGACGCCAGCGTGCCGGCACGCCCTCGGT
>CAMYMG010000070.1 GCA_947259295.1 uncultured Rhizobiaceae bacterium | reverse complement strand
GCCGCGGCGCAATAGAGGAAGCTGTCGGCGCCGACCGGCTCGACCGCCTCGACCTCGGCGGCCAGCGTCAGCGCGCCGGCCGGTACATCTTCATCGAAGGCGACGTCGGCGTCCTCCGGGCGGAAGCCGAAGGTGGCGGCATCCTTGTGACCCTGGGCGGCGTCGACCGCCGACCCGTCGGCGAAGGCAAAGCCCTTCTCGCCCATGGTGACCGGCAACAGGTTCATCGGCGGCGCGCCGATGAAGCTCGCCACGAAGGTCGATGCAGGCTTCTCGTAGATGTCGAGCGGATCGCCGATCTGCTCGACCTTGCCGGCGTTCATCACCACGAGGAGATCGGCGAGCGTCATCGCCTCCAGCTGGTCATGGGTGACGTAGACGCTGGTGACGCCAAGCGAGCGCTGCAGGCTCTTGATCTCGATGCGCATCTGGCCGCGCAGCTTGGCATCCAGGTTGGAGAGCGGTTCGTCAAACAGGAAGACCTTCGGGTTGCGCACGATGGCGCGGCCCATGGCGACGCGCTGGCGCTGGCCGCCCGACAGTTCGCGCGGGCGGCGGTCGAGGAGCGGGGTCAGTTCGAGCTTCTCGGCGGTGGCGCGCACGCGGCGGTCGATTTCGTCCTTCGGCGTGCCGCGGTTGCGCAGGCCGTACGCCATGTTGTCGTAGACCTTCATGTGCGGGTAGAGAGCGTAGTTCTGGAACACCATGGCGATGTCGCGCTCGGTCGGGCCGATGGCGTTGACCACCTTGTCGTCGATCGAGACGGTGCCGGCGGTGATCGATTCGAGGCCGGCGATCATGCGCAGCAGCGTGGACTTGCCGCAGCCCGAAGGGCCGACCAGCACGCAGAGCGCCTTGTCCGGAATGGCGATGGAGACGCCTTTGACGGCCTCGACGCCGCCCGGATAGACCTTCTTGACGTCGTTGAGCGTGACGGTTGCCATTATTTCTCCGTATCGACGAGGCCGCGGACGAACCAGCGCTGCATCAGCACGACGACCAGGATCGGCGGCACGATGGCGAGCATCGAGGTGACCATGACGAGGTGCCATTCGGTGTCGGCATCGGCGAAGGAGATCATCTTCTTCAGGCCGATGACGATGGTGTTCATGTCGTTGGAATTGGTGACGAGCAGCGGCCACAGGTACTGCGTCCAGCCATAGATGAAGAGGATGACGAAGAGCGCGGCGATGTTGGTTTTCGACAGCGGCAGCAGGATGTCCTTGAAGAAGCGGAACGGCCCGGCGCCGTCGACGCGCGCCGCCTCGACCAGTTCGCCGGGGATGGTCATGAAGAACTGCCGGAACAGCAGCGTCGCCGTCGCCGAGGCGATGATGGGGATGATCAGGCCGGCATAGGTGTCGATCAGATGCAGGTCGACCATGACTTTGTAGGTCGGCAGGATGCGCACCTCGACCGGCAGCATCAGGGTGATGAAGATCAGCCAGAAGAAGGTCATGCGGAAGGGGAAGCGGAAGAACACGATGGCGTAGGCCGAGAGGATCGAGATGACGATCTTGCCGATGGCGATGCCGAGCGCCATGACCGTTGTATTCCACAGCATGGTCGCAACCGAGACGCCGCCGATGCGTCCGACGCCGCCGAACAGCGCGGTCGAGTAGTTCTCGACGAAGCGGTCGCCCGGCAGCAACGGCAGCGGCGGCCGCAGGATGGTCTGCAGCGAGTGGGTCGACGCCACGAAGGTGTAGTAGATCGGGAAGGCGACGATCAGAATACCGAGCAGCAGCAGAAGGTGCGCGACGACGGTGCGGACGGGCGTGTTCTCGATCATGCGGGCCTAGCCATAATGCACCCGCTTCTCGACGAAGCGGAACTGGAAGACGGCGAGCGCAATGACGATGATCATCAGGATCACCGACTGGGCGGCGCTGTCGCCGAGGATCAGGTTCACGAAGCCATCATTGTAAAGCTTGTAGACCAGCGTCTCGGTCGCCTTGCCGGGGCCGCCGCCGGTGACGGCGTGGATGATGCCGAAGGTGTCGATGAAGGCGTAGGTGGTGTTGATGACGAGCAGGAAGAATGTGGTGGGCGCCAGCAGCGGAAAAACGATCGTCCAGAAGCGCTTGGTCGGTCCCGCGCCGTCGATGGCGGCGGCCTCGATCAGCGTCTTCGGGATCGCCTGCAGGCCGGCGACGAAGAACAGAAAATTGTAGCTGATCTGCTTCCACGAGGCGGCGGCGACGACGAGGACCATGGCATCGGTGCCGTTGAGCAGGGGATCCCAGGCGATGCCGAGCCAGCGCAGCCCGTAGGCCAGCGTGCCGATTGACGGATTGAACAGGAAGAGCCAGAGCATGCCGGCAATGGCCGGAGCGACGGCATAGGGCCAGATCAGCAGCGTACGGTAGATGCCGCGGCCGCGCACCACGCGGTCAGCCATGACGGCGAGCAGCAGCGCGGTGGCCATGGCGCCGAAGGCGGTGGCGACCGAGAAGACCGCCGTGACCTTGATGGAATTGAGATAGGAGGGGTCGGAGAGAACGCGCTCGAAATTGTCGAACCAGACGAAGCTGGAATTCAGGCCGAACGGATCCTCGCGCAGCATCGACTGATAGAGGGCCTGGCTTGCCGGCCAGTAGAAGAATACCAGCGTGATGGCGAGCTGCGGCGCGAGCAGCAGATAGGGCAGCACCTTGTTGGGAAACACAACGCGTGGGGACAGGGCTTCCTCCGATCAGGCGGATTGCCCCGCGCAGGGACGCGCGGGGCAATCGTCATCGGTGACCGCGACGGCTAGTTGCCGATCGCCTGCTGGATCGCGGCGTTGCCACGCGAGACGATGTTGTCCATCGCCTGCTGAGCGGTCTGCTCGCCGGCCAGCATCTTCTCGAACTCCTCGTTCTCGATGTCGCGGACCTGTGGCAGATTGATCAGCCGGACGCCCTTCGAGTTCTCGGTCGGCTCCTTGCCCATCATCTGGGTGATCGGCGTCTCGCGGCCCGGATTTTTCTCGTAGAAACCGGACTTCTTGGTTTCCTCATAGGCGGCGAGCGTCACCGGCAGGTAGCCGGAGACCTGATGCAGGCGGGCCTGGATGTCGGTCTGCGACAGGAAGGTGAAGAACGCCGCGACGCCCTTGTACTCCTCGTCGGACTTGCCGCCGAAAACCCAGAGGCTGGCGCCGCCGGGGATGGTGTTCTGCGGCGCGTTCGGGGCTTCCGGCTCGTAGGGAAGCTGGCCGATGCCGTAGTTCATGCCTGACTTGACGATGTCGCCAAGGCCGCCTGAGGATTCGGTGAAGATGCCGCATTCGCCGGCGAGGAAGATCTGCTTGGCCTCGGAGGTGCGCCCGCCATACTTGAAGGTGCCGTCCTTGGCGAGATCGGCGAGTTCCTGGAAGTGCTTGACGAAGATCGGCGAGTTGACCTTGAGCTCGACATCGGTGCCGGCAAGGCCGTTTTCCTTGGTGGCGTATTGCAGGTCGTTCCAGGCGGCAAAATTCTCCGTGTGGATCCAGGTCAGCCATGTCGAGGTGTAGCCGCAGGGCGCCGCGCCGCTGGTCTTGATCTTCTTTGCCGCCTCCCAGACCTCAGGCCAGGTCTTGGGCGGATTGTTCACGTCGAGACCGGCCTTCTCGAAGATGTCCTTGTTGTAATAGAGGACCGGCGAGGAGGAGTTGTAGGGGAAGGACAGCATGGTGCCGTCGGGCTTGGAATAATAGGCCACGATGCCCGGCAGGTACTGGCTCTTGTCGAAAGCGGTGCCGCCCATGGAGAGGATTTCGGCAACCGGCTTAACGGCGCCTTCGGCCGCCATCATGACGCCCGTGCCGACATCGAAGACCTGCATGATCGCCGGCGGCTGCTTGGCGCGGAAGGCGGCAATGCCGGCGTTCAGCGTCTCCGGATAGGTGCCCTTGAACACCGGAACGACCTTGTAGTCGCTCTGGCTCTCGTTGAATTCCTTGGACAATGTTTCGACGACTTCATTGTTGGCGCCGGTCATGGCGTGCCACCAGGAAATCTCGGTGACGGCGAAGGCTGAAGTCGAGGACAGCAGGGTGAAAGTGGCGGCTAGGCCGGCCGCAAGGCCTTGAAACGTCATGTTTCTCTCCCGTTTCTGGTTGGCGAGGGTGGTATCCCGCGAGGGGGAGTATCTTTCGATTGTGACAGATCGACAATCGATTTGTTGCGGTTCGATGAAGTTTCGACGACGCGACGAGAATGAGCCATCGGCAATGATTAGCCGGCACAGCATCAAGCGACGAGGCGAATGGAGCGCGGATAATCGGCGGTGCGGGAACTTCCGGGGGCTGGACCGGTTATTGACGGCGTTACGGAGGTCCAAGCGACATGCGGATGATGGCAGGCAGTTCGGCGACCGGTGGCGGTGGCGGGGTGACGGAGGCTGCCGACTATGCCCGGCTGGCGGACCTGACCTATGTCAGCGATGCCGAGCCCGGCATCAGACGCCGCAAACGCGGCACGGGCTTTGCCTACCAGCAGGCCAACGGCAGCCCGGTGCGCGACCCCGAGACGCTCGACCGCATCCGGATGCTCGCCATTCCGCCGGCCTGGACGGATGTGTGGATCTGCGCCGATGCCGACGGCCATTTGCAGGCGACGGGCCGCGACCTGCGCGGCCGCAAGCAGTACCGCTACCACGAAAGATGGTCGTCAAGCCGCGGCGAGGTGAAATATTCGAGCCTGGTCGAGTTCGCGCGTGCCCTGCCGGCGATCCGCGAGCGGCTCGACCGCGACCTGCGCAAGCGTGAACTGCCGCGCGAACGGGTCATCGCGTCGATCGTCTGGCTGCTCGACAACACGATGATCCGCGTCGGCAACGCCACCTATGCGCGCGAGAACAAGAGCTTCGGGCTGACGACGCTGCGCAACCGGCATGTGGTGGTGGAGGGTTCACGGCTGCGCTTCGCCTTCAAGGGCAAGTCCGGCAAGGAATGGAACCTGAAGGTGACAGACCGGCGGATGGCCAAGATCATCCGCGGCATCCAGGAACTGCCGGGACAGCATCTCTTCCAGTATATCGACGAGGATGGCGACCGCCGCGTCGTGCGCTCGCAGGACGTCAATGCCTATATCCACGAGGCGGGCGGCAATGGCTTCAGCTCGAAGCATTTCCGCACCTGGGGCGGCACGGTGACGGCGGCGTCGCTGTTTGCGGGAGCCGGCCTGCCGGAGACGAAGCGCGAGCGAGCGATGGCGATGAACGCGGTGATCGACCAGGTGGCCGGGCATCTCGGCAACACGCGCACCGTGTGCCGCAATTGCTATATCCACCCGGAGGTGATGACGTCGTGGGAGGAAGGCCGACTGGCCGAGGAGTTCGCGCTGGCGCGAAGGTCGCGGCGCAAGCCGGTCGAGGGGCTGGAAGACGAGGAAATGCTGGTGCTGCGCTGGCTCGAGGCGCGCAACGGCGCCTGATCGGGTCGCCTCAGAGCATATCGTATTCGATGAAGCCGGTGCGGCGGGCAACGCGGTCGTAGAGCCGGCGGCCGACAATGTTGGTTTCGTGCGTCATCCAGTAGACGTTGGCGACGCCAGCCCTGGCGGCAGTTGCGTGCACGGCCTCGATGAGCGCGCGGCCGACGCCGGTTCCCCTGACCTCGGGATCGGCAAAGAGATCCTGCAGGTAGCAGTTGTTGACCAGCGACCAGCAGGAGCGGTGGTAGAGATAGTGGACGAGGCCGACGGGCTTGCCCTCGACGATGGCAATCATGCCCCTTGGCTCAAACTCGCCCGGATCGAAGAGCCGCCGCCAGGTGGTCAGGTAGACCTCCTCCGGCACCCTGGTCTCGTAGAACTCCAGATAGAGCGTCCACAAGCGACGCCAGTCGGCATGGTCCGGCTGCTCGAGCGGTCGGATCGCGATATCGGCCATTGGTGTTCTCCCGGTTCCAGCGTGTCATAGCGCGCGGCACACCGCGCCGGAAAGGCCAGCGGTCGAAATCCGATGTCCAGGCCAAGGTCTCCCCGGCGGCACTGCTTTCAGGTTTACTATTGCATTTTTTCTATTGCATTTTTTCGCAAATGATTTAGTTGTTGGGATAGGTGGTGCTGGGTGCAGAGGGCAGCCGCGCCAGTCATGATCAACCGACCACAGGGAGGCCGGACATGCAGCAGCCACAGGTGAAAGGGTTCTTCGACAAGCGGACGTCATCGATCCAGTATGTCGTTGCCGATCCTGCCACGAAGAAATGCGCGATCGTCGATCCGGTGCTCGACTTCGACGAGAAGTCGGGAGCCACGGCGACCATCAGCTCGGATGCAATCCTTGATTACGTGCGCGAGGAAGGGTTCGAGGTCGAGTGGATCCTCGACACGCATCCGCATGCCGACCATCTGTCGTCGGCTGACTATCTGAAGCAGAAGACTGGCGCGCCGAAGGCGATCGGCGCCAAGGTTACCGAGGTGCAGAAGCTGTGGAAGGGCCTTTATAACTGGCCCGACTTCCCGGCCGATGGATCGCAGTGGGACCGGCTTTTCGCCGACGGCGAGACCTTCTCGGTCGGCTCGATACCGGCCAAAGTGATGTTTTCGCCGGGCCACACGCTGGCCTCGATCACCTATGTCATCGGCGACGCGGCCTTCGTGCACGACACGCTGTTCATGCCCGACAGCGGCACGGCGCGCGCCGACTTTCCAGGCGGCAGCGCCAGCCGTCTGTGGCAGTCGATCCAGGACATCCTGGCACTGCCCGACGCGACGCGCATCTTCACCGGCCACGACTACCAACCGGACGATCGCGAGCCGCTGTGGGAATCGACTGTCGCCGAGCAGAAGGCGAAGAACACGCATATCTCGACCTGCAAGACCGAGGCCGACTTCGTGGCATTGCGCGAGGCGCGCGACAAGACGCTGCCGATGCCCAAGCTGATCCTGCACGCGCTGCAGGTGAACATGAATGCCGGCCGCCTGCCCGAGCCGGAGGCAAACGGCAAGCGCTACCTCAAATTTCCGCTCGACGCGTTGAGCGGGGCGGCGTGGGAGTGACGCGGTGAAGCAGGACCTTTCGCCCAACACCGCCGAGATGCTTGAGAATGCCGGAGAAGCCGCCGGCTTTCTCAAGCGGCTAGCGCATCCAAGCCGGCTGATGATCGTCTGCGCGCTGGTCGACGGCGAGCGCTCGGTGCGCGACCTCGAGGACACCCTCGAAATCCGCCAGCCCGGCCTGTCGCAGCAACTCGCAGAGCTCAGAGAGGCCGGATTCATCGTCGGCCGCAAGGAATCGAAGTCGGTGCATTACCGGCTGGCAGACGGGCGCGTGGCGGAGTTCGTCACCATGATGCACCGGATGTTCTGCGCTGACCCTGCAACTGTCGTAACCAAGGAACCGAAGAGATGACTGAATTCACGCCCCTCGCCTCGCTGTTCGGCGGCGCGCTGATCGGCCTGTCGGCCGTGCTGCTGATGCTCTGGGAAGGCCGCATCGCCGGCATCAGCGGCATTGCCGGGCGGCTGCTGCCGCCCTATCGCGACAGCGCCTTCCTGTCGCGCCTCGGCTTCGTTATCGGCCTCGTCGCCGCGCCGCTTGCAATGATGTGGATTGGCGGCTTTTCAGTCAGCCAGACGGTGTCGTCCAACCTGCCACTGATGATGGGCGCGGGGCTGCTGGTCGGCTTCGGATCGGTCTACGGCAATGGCTGCACCAGCGGCCACGGCGTCTGCGGCCTGTCGCGGCTGTCGACGCGCTCCATCGTCGCCACGGCGACCTTCATGGCGACCGCAATCGTCACCGTCTTCATCATCCGCCACGCGTTCTGAGGAGCCCAAAATGTCTTTCATCGTCAATCTGGCGCTTGGCCTGCTGATCGGCGTCGGGCTCGTCGTGTCGGGCATGTCAGACCCCGCCAAGGTGCTCAACTTCCTCGATCTTGCCGGGACATGGGACCCGTCGCTCGCCTTTGTCATGGGCGGCGCGGTGATCGTGACCTTCGTCGGCTACCGGCTGGTGTTCCGCCGCGCCGCGCCGATCTCCGGCGCTACGTTCCAGGTGCCGACGCGCAAGGACATCGACGGCCGCATCCTGGCCGGCCCGGCGATCTTCGGGATCGGCTGGGGGCTAGGCGGCTTTTGCCCGGGACCGGCGCTGACCGCTCTCGCACTTGCCGCCCCAGGCACGCTGGCCTTCGTGCCGGCCATGCTTGCCGGCATGTGGATCGCAAGAGTGGTCGCTGACAGCGGCTCCGCCGTGCCGAAGGCCGCCTGACACCATGACACGCCCGACCTGGCAACGCGCCGCGGCACGCTACCTGCCGATCCTCGACTGGGGCCGGCGCTACGACGGCGCCGTGCTGTCGAGCGACCTGGTGGCGGCGGTAATCGTGACGATCATGCTGATCCCGCAGTCGCTCGCCTATGCGATGCTCGCCGGGCTGCCGGCCGAGGTCGGGCTCTATGCCTCGGTGTTGCCGCTGGTTGCCTACGGCATCTTCGGCACTAGCCGCACGCTCGCCGTCGGGCCGGTCGCCGTGGTGTCGCTGATGACCGCCTCGGCGATCGGCGAAATCGCAGCGCAGGGTACGGCCACCTACATCGCCGCGGCGATGCTGCTGGCGCTGATCTCCGGCCTGATGCTGATCGCCATGGGGCTGTTCCGGCTCGGCTTCGTCGCCAACTTCCTCAGCCACCCGGTGATCTCCGGCTTCATCACCGCGTCGGGACTGCTGATAGCGGCGGGCCAGCTGAAATACATACTGGGCGTGCCGGCCGGCGGCAGCACGCTGACCGAGATCGTCACCGGCCTCGCGAGCAGCATCGGCCAGACGAATGCCGCGACGCTGGCCGTCGGGGTGGCCGTGCTCGGCTTCCTCTATTTCGTGCGGCTCAGGCTGAAGACGCTACTGACCGCCGCAGGAATGACGCCTCGCGGTGCCGAGTTCGTCACCAAGGCCGGCCCGGTGCTCGCGGTGGCCGGCACGATCCTCGCCACTTCCTTCTTCGGCCTCGGCGACCGCGGCGTCGCGCTGGTCGGCGCTATTCCGTCCGGCCTGCCGGTCCCGGCGATACCCGTGCTCGACCTCGAACTGATCCGGGCGCTGGCGGTCCCTGCCCTGCTGATCAGCCTGATCGGCTTCGTCGAGTCGGTGTCGGTGGCGCAGACGTTGGCGGCCAAGCGGCGGCAGCGGATCGTTCCCGACCAGGAGCTGATCGGCCTAGGCGCGGCCAACATCGCCTCGGCGATCTCGTCCGGCTACCCGGTGACCGGCGGCTTCGCCCGCTCGGTGGTCAATTTCGACGCCGGCGCGCAGACGCCGGCCGCCGGCATGTTCACCGCTATCGGCATCGCCGGCGCGACGCTGTTCCTGACGCCGCTCTTGGCCGACCTGCCGCGTGCCACGCTGGCCGCGACGATCATCGTCGCCGTGCTGTCCCTGGTCGACCTTTCGGCCCTGCGCCGGGTGTGGACCTATTCCAAGATCGATTTTTCGGCGATGGCCGCTACGATTCTCGGCACGCTGTTCCTCGGCGTCGAGACCGGGGTGGTGGCGGGCGTGGCGCTGTCGCTGTTGCTGCATCTCTACCGGACATCGCGTCCGCACATGGCGGTGGTGGGCAATGTCGAGGGCACCGAGCATTTCCGCAACGTCGAGCGCCACGCGGTGACGACGAGCCCCGAAATCCTGTCGATCCGGGTCGACGAAAGCCTCTACTTCGCCAACAGCCGCTATCTCGAGGACCGCATCGCCGAACTGACGGCCGACCGGCCGGAACTGAAGCACCTGATCCTGATGTGCCCGGCGGTAAACGCCATCGACGCCAGCGCGCTGGAAAGCCTGGAGGAGATCAACCACCGGCTCGATACGGCCGGCATCACGCTTCACCTGTCGGAGGTGAAAGGACCGGTGATGGACCGGCTGAAGCGCTCGCACTTCCTGCAAGAGCTGACCGGCGAGGTGTTTTTCAGCCAGTACCAGGCGGTCAAGAAGCTCGGCGCGCTGCAGGCGGCCTGAAGCGCTACTGGCCGTTCTTCGCCAGCCAGGCCTTGAAGAAGGCGATCTCTGTCTCCTGCGCCGTCACGATGTCGTTGGCGACATTCGTCAATTCGGGATCGTTCTCGCCGCTATCCAGATAGGCCTTGGCCATGTCGATGGCGCCCTGGTGATGCGGGATCATCATCGCCGCGAAATCGGCGCCGGGCTTGCCGGTCATCGCCATGGCGGACATGTCCATGTCCATCTTCTTCATGGCATCGGCATAGGCCATCGAGGTGGCGTCCATGCCGTCCATCTGCATGGTGCCGTGGTTCATCTGGGCAAGGGCGGGCGCAAGCGTGAGGAATCCGGCGAATGCGATACCGGAAGCCAGGGCAGTCAGTCTGTTCATCGAGATGCTCTCCAGCGGCGAAGACATATCGATGCGCCTTCCAGCAGGGGGAAGGTCAAGGGGCAGAGATGCGCCTTGACCTTCCAGTGACTGGAAAGTGTAGGCAGGCGGCCTACATATCGTTCGAAGGATTTTCCGATGACCAGCCATGACCACGACCATCATCATCAGGCCGGCTGCTGCGCGGGCGGCGGAAAGCCGGCTGGCATGGCGGAGGACGTGGTGCGCGACCCGGTCTGCGGCATGATCGTCGACCCGGCGGCCGGCAAGCCGAGTACCGAGCATGACGGCCATGTCATTCACTTCTGCAGCGAGTCCTGCCGCGCGAAATTCACCAAGGACCCCGACGCTTATCTGACCGCGACCGACCCGGTCTGCGGCATGATAGTCAACCGCGCGACGGCGAAGCATTTCGCCCGCCATGAGGGGCAGGCGCACTATTTCTGCTCGGCGGGCTGCAAGACGAAATTCGAGGCCAACCCGGAGAAATACGCCGACGGCCCGCCCGCTGCCGAGTCGATGCCCAAGGGCACGCAGTACACCTGCCCGATGCATCCCGAAGTGGTGCGCGACGGACCCGGCTCCTGCCCGAAATGCGGCATGGCGCTCGAGCCGATGGGGGTGCCGACCGGCTACGAGGGACCGAACCCGGAACTCGTCGATTTCACGCTCAGGCTGTGGGTCAGCGGGCTGCTGTCGGTGCCGCTGCTGCTGATCAGCATGGGGCCGATGGTCGGCCTGCCCTTCCGCGACTGGATCGGCGAGCCGACGGCAACCTGGGCGGAGCTGGTGCTGGCAACGCCAGTGGTGCTGTGGGCAGCGATCCCGTTCTTCCACCGCGGCTTCGAATCGATCGTCAACCGCAGCCCCAACATGTGGACGCTGATCTCGATCGGCGTAGGCACCGCCTATCTCTACAGTCTCTTCGCGACGCTGTTTCCGGACGCCTTCCCGCACCAGTTCCGCGGCCATGGCGACACCGTGCCGGTCTATTTCGAGGCCTCGGCGGTGATCGTGGCGCTGATCTTCGTCGGCCAGGTGCTGGAGCTGAAGGCGCGCGAGCGGACCGGCTCGGCGATCCGCGCGCTGCTCGACCTGGCGCCGAAGACGGCACGGCGGATCGGCGATGACGGCTCGGAAACCGACGTGCCGCTGGAGGACGTGCAGACGGGCGACCGGCTGCGGGTGCGACCGGGCGAAAGCATCCCGGTCGACGGCAGCGTGACGGAAGGCCGTTCGGCGGTCGACGAATCCATGCTGTCGGGCGAAGCGGTGCCGGTCGAGAAGACCGAGGGCGATACGGTGACCGGCGGCACGCTGAACAAGAACGGCTCGCTGGTGATCACGGCCGAGAAGGTCGGTGCCGACACGGTGCTGTCGCAGATCGTCGAGATGGTGGCGAAGGCGCAGCGCAGCCGCGCGCCGATCCAGGGCCTGGCCGACCGGGTGTCGTTCTACTTCGTGCCGGCCGTCGTGCTATCGGCCATCCTGGCCTTCCTCGCCTGGTGGGCGTTCGGGCCGGAGCCGAGCCTTGTCTTCGCCATCGTCTCGGCTGTGTCGGTGCTGATCATCGCCTGCCCCTGCGCGCTCGGGTTGGCGACGCCGATGTCGATCATGACGGCGACCGGGCGCGGCGCGCAGGCCGGCGTGCTGATCAAGGATGCCGAGGCGCTGGAGCGCTTCTCGACCGTCGATACGCTGATCGTCGACAAGACGGGCACGCTGACCGAGGGCAAGCCGGTGCTGACCGACGTGGTCGCCGCAGGCGGCTTCGACGAGGCGAAGGTGCTGTCGCTGGCGGCTAGCCTGGAGACGGGCTCGGAACATCCGCTGGCCGAGGCCATCGTCGACGGCGCCAGGGAGCGCGGCGCGAGCGTCGAGAAGGCGGAAGAGTTCGATTCCGTCACCGGCAAGGGCGTCGCGGGCAAGGTCGGCGGCGCCAGCGTGGCGCTCGGCAACCGCGCCATGATGGACAGCCTCAACGTCGAGGTCGGCGCGCTCAGCGAACGGGCCGATGCGCTGCGCTCGGAAGGCAAGACGGCGATGTTCGTATCGGTCGACGGCAAGGCCGCCGGGCTGGTGGCCGTCGCCGATCCGATCAAGAAGACGACCGCCGCGGCGATCCGCGCCCTGCACGAGCACGGGCTGCGCATCATCATGGCGACTGGTGACAACGAGCGCACGGCGAAGGCGGTGGCCGCCAATCTCGGCATCGACGAGGTACGCGCCGACATGCTGCCGGAAAAGAAGAAGGACCTGGTCGGCGAACTGCATGCGGCGGGCGCCAGAGTGGCGATGGCGGGCGACGGCGTCAACGACGCGCCGGCGCTGGCTGCCGCCGATGTCGGCATCGCCATGGGCACGGGTGCGGACGTCGCGGTGGAGAGCGCCGGCATCACGCTGCTCAAGGGCGACCTCAACGGCATCGTCAGGGCCCGCGTGCTGGCGCAGGCAACGATCCGCAACATCAAGCAGAACCTGTTCTTCGCCTTCGTCTACAATGCCGTCGGCGTGCCGGTGGCGGCGGGCGTGCTCTACCCGGTGTTCGGCACGCTCTTGTCGCCGATGATCGCGGCGGCGGCAATGAGCCTGTCGTCGGTGTCGGTGATCGGCAATGCGCTGCGGCTGCGGACACTGGAGCTGAAGTGAGACGGAGGAAGCGATGAACATCGGCACCGCATCGGAAAAGTCCGGCCTGCCGCCGAAGACGATCCGCTATTACGAGGACATCGGCCTGATGAAGGCCGGCCGCGCCGGTAACGGCTACCGCGACTACTCGACCGAGGACGTGCACCGGCTGCGCTTCCTGCAGCGCTCGCGCGGGCTGGGTTTTTCGGTCGAGGAATGCCGGCAATTGCTGTCGCTCTACGACGACAAGCAGCGCGAAAGCGCCGAGGTGAAGGCGATCGCCGAGGCGAAGCTCAAGGAAATCGACCGCAAGCTGGCCGAACTGGTGGGCCTGCGCGACACGCTGCGCCACCTGGTGCGCCATTGCCATGGCGACGAGCGGCCGGAATGCCCGATCATGGACGGACTGGCCGGCGAGCAGGCGACGGGCTGAGGCGCGGCAGGTACCCCCACCCTTATCGCTGACGGTGGGGCGGGAAGTACCCCCACCCATTATCCCTCCCCACAAGGGGGAGGGAGGGGCTGGCGTGGTGCAGGCTGGATGAGATCAGCAGGCCAGCCACAAGCAAAATCAGTGCGGCGACCACAGGCGCCGGCGGTCCCCCTCCCCCTTGTGGGGAGGGTCGGGGTGGGGGTCTGCGACGGCAGTCGATCGCAATCCTTACCGAAAACGAGGGAAGTACCCCCACCCTCATTCCCTCCCCACAAGGGTGAGGGAGGCGCTGGCGTGGTGCAGCATCTTCAACGAGGGCGGTCCGGCCGTGGTGACCGGCACTGACAGGTCGCGAGGATGACCGGCCGCAAGCCAACAAAATTACTTCACTCTTAAAATATAGGGTTTGCAACGGCGCGGGTTTTGGGCACGTTGGGCGCAGAACCAATGGGAGAGACCTGAATGAAACCTATTCTTGCAGCAGCGGCGCTTGTGCTCGGGCTTGGCGTGTCCGGCCTTGCCTTTGCCGAACCGGTCAAGGTCGGCATGATCACGACGCTTTCGGGCGGCGGCGCGGGGCTCGGCACCGACGTGCGCGACGGCTTCATGCTGTCGCTGAAGTTGTCCGGCAACAAGGACGTCGAGGTGGTCACCGAGGACGACGCGATGAAGCCGGAGATCGCCGTGCAGATCGCCGACAAGATGATCCAGAGCGACAAGGTCGATGTACTGACCGGCATCATCTGGTCGAACCTCGCGATGGCAGTGGTGCCAAGCGTGGTAGCGCAGGGCAAGTTCTACCTGTCGCCCAATGCAGGCCCCTCGCCGCTCGCCGGCGAGAAGTGCGACAAGAACTACTTCAACGTCGCCTACCAGAACGACAACTTCCATGAGGCCGCCGGCAACTACGCCGAGAAGCAGGGCATCAAGAAGATGTTCATCATGGCGCCGAACTACCCGGCCGGCACGGATTCGCTGAACGGCTTCAAGCGCTTCTACAAGGGCGAGCTGGTCGGCGAGGTCTATACCACGCTCGGCCAGACCGACTATGCAGCGGAAATCGCACAGATCCGGGCCTCGGGAGCAGACTCGGTGTTCTTCTTCCTGCCCGGCGGCATGGGCATCGCCTTCATGAAGCAGTATGCCCAGTCGGGCGTCGAGGTGCCGGTCATGGGCCCCGGCTTCTCGTTTTCGCAGGACGTGCTGAGCGCCATGGGCGACGCAGCACTAGGCGCCAAGAACACGGCCTCCTGGTCGCCGGACCTCAACAACCCGAAGAACAAGGAGTTCGTAGAGGCGTTCAAGGCCGAATACGGCCGCCTGCCCTCGATCTACGCGGCGCAGGGTTTCGACACGGCGAGCCTGATCGCCTCGGCGGCGGCCAAGGCCGACGTCAAGGATGCCGATGCCTTCCGCGCGGCACTCGAGGCGGCCGAGTTCGACTCGGTGCGTGGCAAGTTCACGTTCAACACCAACCATCACCCGATCCAGGATTTCTACGTCCGCGAGGTGATCAAGGATGCCGACGGCGTGGTGACCAACAAGATCGCGGCGACCAGCTTTGTCGATCACGAAGACGCTTACGCCAAAGACTGCAAGATGTAGGGGCGCGTGCTCCAGGCCTGCTTGAACGGGGGACGCGCGCGGCAAGATGCTGCGCGCGTCCCGCTTACACCGGACGAACTGGCGTCCGACGCCCGCGCCGTGCGGGCTGCGGGCGCGCAAACATTGCATGTACACCCGCGCAATGCAGAGGGACGCGAAAGCCTCGCGCCGGACGATGTGGCGGCTGCTCTCGATCGTATCCGCGAAGCCGTTCCCGGCATGCCGGTGGGTATCGGGACCGGCGCCTGGATCGCCCCCGGCAAGCGTGCGCGACACGCCCATATCGAACGGTGGACCACCCTGCCCGACTACGTATCAATCAATCTGAACGAGGAGGACGCGCCGGAGGTGATGGACATCATGACGGCAAGGGGCATCGGCATCGAGGCCGGCGTCTGGTCCGTCGCCGATGCCGAGCGCCTGCTCTCCTTGCCCGAACGGCCAGCGCTGCTGCGTATCCTCGTCGAGATGCAGGACATCGCAGCCGAGCCCGCGCTCGCCGAAGCCGATGAAGTGATCCGGCTGCTGGGCGATGGCGCAGCCGGAACACCGATCCTGCTCCACGGGCTCGACAGAAGCGCATGGGCCTGCATTGCGGACGCCGCCGCGCGGGGCTGCGATACCCGCATCGGCTACGAAGACGTGCTGGTCATGCCCGACGGATCGCCGGCACCGGACAATGCAGCGCTGGTCGCGGCGGCCGCTTCGATCATGGCGCAGGGACGTTTGCGCGCATGAGCCTTGCACTCGTCATCGAGCAGCTGCTCAACGGCATCCAGTTCGGCGTGATGCTGTTTTTGATGGCAGCCGGGCTGACACTGATCTTCGGCGTCATGGGGCTGATCAACCTGGCGCACGGCTCGCTCTACATGGTCGGCGCCTT
>CAMYMG010000069.1 GCA_947259295.1 uncultured Rhizobiaceae bacterium | reverse complement strand
CCCCGTCCGGCAGCCCCCGAGGCGCCGGCTCGCGGCACCGTAACGGCTGAACGTCCCGCCGAAGCGCCGCAGCGCCAGAACGAGGCCAGTGCGCGCCAGCCGCAGGCCGGCTGGGTGCACGATCTCCTGGCCAGCGTTCCGAACGAGGATGACGAAACGGTGCCGGCGACGGTCGCAGATGCCGGGCCGCGCCCGGTACAGAGCCCGCGTTCGCCGCTCCAGGTGGTCGAGTCGCTCAACTCGCTGTCGGTCGACATCGCCCGCGCCATCGATCACGAAGCCTCGATCGAGCTGTGGGACCGCTATCGCCGCGGCGAGCGGGACGTCTTCACCCGCCGGCTCTACACGTTGAAGGGCCAGCAGACCTTCGACGAGATCCGCCGCAAGTACCAGGCCGACAGCGAGTTCCGCGCTGCCGTCGACCGCTATTGCGAGGATTTCGAAAAGCTGTTGAACGACGTTGCCCGCAACGACCGCGACAATGTCATGACCAAGACCTACCTGACCTCCGATACCGGCAAGGTCTACACCATGCTCGCGCATGCGGGCGGGCGCCTGCGCTAGGCTTCAGGCAGCACGAAGGGACAAAAGGCGGGAGTGATCCCGCCTTTTTCTTATCTGTTTCCTGGGAGTCGTCTTGCCGGATGCCCTCCGGCGCCTGTCAGATGAGCGAGTCGGCCCAGGCGACGATGTCGACGGCTGCCTGCCCGAAGGCGTTGTCGAGCGCCTGGACATAGGCGTCGTTGCCGGTTCCGGTCACCGGTGCACTGGCGGTGAAGGTCTGGGCCGCGCGCACCACGCCGTTGCGGTCGTTGAGGATGCGCACGAACAGCTCGACATCGGCGTTCTCGCCGGCGCCGACCCTGACCTCGAAGGCACGGATTTCGGTGATGATCTGGTAGTCGATCGCCAGCCCCTCGCCGGGCTTGCCGACGCCGCCGAAATTGCCCGAGCGCTGGAACGTCTCGGCAAGCCGCGCCTGCACGATCTTGGGCAGCCGGTCGGCCCATTGCGCACCCTTTAGGTATTGGATGACGCCGGGCGCCGGCTGGATGACGATGTTCTCGCCGTCGAGCGCCTTGAGCGCCGAGGGCTCGGCAATCAGTATCTGGCGGCGGCTGCGGCCCTTGCCCCTGGCGGCGTCTGGCGCCGTCAGTTCATAGGTATCGAGCTGCTTGGTCGGGGTGAGCAGCGCGCAGCCCGAAAGCAGCACGCTCAGTGCGACAGCCGATGACAGCAAAACCGACGATTTCAAAGCAACGCCCCCGGATCGAATCCGCAACTCCGGATCAGGTCATCCCCCAACCGGTCTTTCTTGCGGGTGCCGCCTGCCATTGTCAACGCCGTGTCCTGCCGTCATACTGGCGCACATTGCCGTCGCCGCCGGTGATGATGCGCTGCGGGTTGCGTTCGAGGTCGGTGATGGCGCGCTCGATCCTGCCGACCGAGCGGCGTGTATCCTGCACCAGGGAGTCGACATTGCGCAGCCCCTGGCCCGAGAAACGCGAAAGCCCGTCCAGAATTGCACCGAGGCGCGAATTCAGCGTGTCGGCGACCTGGCGGAACGACTTCAGCGTCGTGCTGGCATCGGCAAACAGGCCCTCGGCCTCACCCGAACCGAGCAGCTTGTCGACCTTAACCAGAATGCCGTCGACGCGTACCGAGGCGGCATTCAGCCGCGACGTCAGTTCCTTGGCGTCGGTGATGATGTAGTTGATGTCGTCGGAGCGCGGCTTCAGCTTGCCGGTGAAGTCGGCGACGTCGCTGGCGGCCTTGCTGGCGCTGTCGCTCGCCTTGGCGATGTTGGCCATTGCCGTACGCACCGTATCGGGGTCGACCCCGTCGAGCACGCCGTCGACCTTGGTGAGCGTCTGGTTGGCGCCCTTGGCGAAGCCGTCGATCGAGGCGACCGCGGAATCGACGCCGTCGACGATCTTCTCGAGCTTCGAGCTCTGCGCTCTCAGGTCGCCGGTGAAGGTCTCGACATTGGCGACGATGTTCCTGATCTTGTCCTTGTCGACGGCATTCAGCAGGCCTTCGGCGGCCTTCAGCGTTCCGTCAAGCTTGCCCGACACGCCGGCCAGTTCCTCCGACAGCGCCGAGACGCTAGCCAGGAACTTGTCGACGCCGTCGGCATTGCGGCCGAGCGCCTCGGAGAATTTCTGCGCGTTCTGTACCGTCTCGGTGAGCGGCCCGCGCACGTCCTGGGTGAAGCCCTCGAGCTGCGACAGCACGCTGTCGGCGCGCTTGAAGATGTCCTGAGCGGTCTGCAAGAGGTTGGTGACCGCCGAGGGGTTGGCGGTGATCTCGGCAATCGTCTCCTGCTCCTCGGCCTCGTCGAGCAGGTTCGGCTCCTGCAAGTCGGCGCCCTTGAGCTCGATGTTGGCCTGGCCGGTCAGGCCGGCGAGACCGATATCGGCCTGGGTCGACTTGGTGATCGGCGTCAGCCGGTCGATCTCGGTATCGGCAATCGCCACCTTGGGGTTGAGGACATCGATATAGACGCGCCGGACGTCGCCGACCTTGACGCCGTTGAACAGAACGGCACTGCCGCGGCCAAGGCCCGAAGCCGAGCCCGGGATGCGCACGCGCAGCGTTGCCGTCTCGCCCCTGTCGCCGATGGCCGACGTCCAGTAGACGAAGACGAAGGCCGAGACGAGCGCCAGGACCGCGAAGACGCCGACGATAACGTAGTTGGCTTTGGTTTCCATGCCGCCTGTAGTTTCCGAATCCTAGGCCCGCGCAGCAAGGTCGAGCTGCCTTGCCCGCTTGCCGCGAAAGTATGACTTCACCCACGGTTCCTCGCTCGCGAGCATATCTTCGATCGTCCCTTCGACCAGCACCCTCTTCTTGCCGAGCACCGCAACGCGGTCGCACACGGAGAACAGACTGTCCAGATCGTGAGTCACCATGTAGACGGTCAGCCCCATCGTGTCGCGCAACTTGACCACGAGTTCGTCGAATTCCGCCGCACCGATCGGGTCGAGGCCCGACGTCGGCTCGTCGAGGAAGACGATGTCGGGGTCGAGCGCCAGGGCGCGCGCCAGGGCAGCGCGCTTGATCATGCCCCCCGAGAGCTCGGAGGGAAACTTTCCGGCCGCATCGGCCGGCAGCCCGACGAGCTCGATCTTGAGCAGCGCCAGCTCGTTCATCAGCGCCTTGGGCATGTCGAGATATTCGCGCATCGGGATCTGGATATTCTCCAGAACCGTCAGCGCCGAAAACAGCGCGCCGTGCTGGAACAGCACGCCGAGCCGCATGTCGACCAGCATGCGCTCGGCCTCCGTGGCCTTGTCGACATCGACGCCGAAGAGCCTGATCGTGCCGGAGCGCTTCTTGGTCAGGCCGAGAACGGTGCGCAGCAGAACCGACTTGCCGGCGCCCGAAGCGCCGACGAAGCCGAGGATTTCGCCGCGCCTGACGTCGAGCGACAGCTTGTCGAGGACGACATTGTCGCCGAAGGCCACGGTGATGTCGTGCGCCGCTAGAACGACGTCGGCGTCTTCGTGCGGCTCGGCCGTGTCGATGTCGGTGGTGTGGCTCTCCATCGCCATGCTAGAAATCAATCGATGCGTAGAAGACGGCAAAGGCGCCGTCGAGGACGATGACGACGAAGATCGACTTCACCACCGATGCGGTGACGTGCATGCCAAGCGATTCGGCGCTGCCTTCGACCTTGAGCCCTTCGACGGCGCCGATGATGCCGATGATCAGCGCCATGAAGGGCGCCTTGATCAGTCCGGCAAAGATCGTCGACACGTCGATGGCGACGCGCAGCCGGTCGATGAAGGCGACAGGCGCGATGTCGGAATAGAGCCAGGAGACGAGGATACCGCCGGCAAGTGCGGAGAAATTGGCGGCGATGGCAAGGCAAGGCAGGGCAACGACAAGGGCGACGAGCCGCGGAAAGACGAGCACGCCGATCGGGTTCAGCCCGATGACGGTCAGCGCATCCACCTCTTCGCGCATCTTCATCGAGCCGATTTCGGCGGTGATGGCGCTGCCAGAGCGGCCGGCGATCATGATGGCCGTCATCAGCACGCCGAGTTCGCGCAGGATGAGCACGCCCACGAGATCGACGACAAAGATGTCGGCACCGAAATAGGAGAGCTGGTAGGCGCCCTGCTGCGCCACGATGGCGCCAACGATGAAGGACATAAGCAGCACCACCGGGATGGCGCCGACGCCCATGCGGTCGATCTGGTTGAAGATCGCCGCGAAGTTGACGCCGTGGCCGCGGCCGAGCTTCATCTGGCCGCCACGGATCGTGGCGCCAAGAATGTGCATGGCGGCGAGGAAATCGTTGCGCATCTCGTAGACGCGCGCCCCGACCGCTGCAAAGAAGCGGACGAGCAGGCTGGCCCGCCGCTCCTTGCGGTGCTCCATGCCCTTTTCGGCAGCATCGTGGACCGCGCCAAGCAAGATGGTGGCGAGCTCGTTCTGGCCGTCGATGCGCGTTTCGGCGCCCGCGGCCTGCGCCGCCGCGATCAGGCGTTCGATCAGCCAGGCGCCGGCCGTATCCATGCGGCCGATATTGCCGAGGTCGACAACCAGCGTGCCGAGGCCGTCGCGCGCCGGGATCGAGCGCATCAGCTTGTCGACCTGCGAGACCCGACGTGTAGTCCAGTTGCCCGACAAAACGCAGGTCACGACGCCGCCGTCCTCGCTGATCTCGACACGCGGGTCGAGACCTGTAGCTTGGCTGTCACCGGCAGGTGCTTGCGATTCGGCGTTGATCAACATGTTGAAACTTCTTATCTCGCCGCGGTTCGGCTGTCACTTTGACGGCCGGCCATTCACGATCCCTCGGAGCAGATAAACATGAGCCGTGTCCTTTCGGTTGCCCTGGAAGCCTTCCCGATCGCCGGCAGCTTCACGATTTCGCGTGGATCGAAGACCGAAGCCGAGGTGATTACCTGCTCGATCACCGACAGTGGCAAGACCGGCAGAGGCGAATGCGTGCCTTACCGGCGCTATGGCGAGACGATGGAAAGCGTGCGGGCCGAGATCGAAAACGCCACCGCCAGGATCGAGGCTGGCGCGGGACGAGAGGAGCTTCTCTCCCTGATGCGGCCAGGCGCTGCGCGCAATGCGGTGGACTGCGCGCTGTGGGACCTCGAGGCGAGGCTTGGCGGCTTTCGCGTGTTCGAGAAACTCTCGGCCAAGCCGCCCGAGCCGCTCCAGACCGCCTATACGCTGTCGCTCGCCGATCCGGAGACCATGGCGGCACAGGCGCGCGCCAACGCCGCACGTCCGCTGCTCAAGGTCAAGATCGGTGGCGAAGGCGACCTCGCCCGCATCCGTGCGGTGGTCGAGGCTGCTCCCGACAGCCGCATCATTCTCGACGCCAACGAAGCCTGGACCGAGCAGAACCTGCTCGAAAACCTGGCCGTCGCCGCCGAACTCGGCATCGCGCTCATCGAACAGCCCCTTCCCGCCGGCCAGGATGCCTATCTCGGCACGATCGACCATGCCGTGCCGATCTGCGCCGACGAAAGCGTCCATGGCGCGGCCGACCTCGACGCGCTGGTCGGGCTCTACGACGCAGTCAACATCAAGCTCGACAAGGCGGGCGGGCTGACGGCGGGGCTGCTGTTGCGGGATCGGGCGCTTGAACTCGGTTTTTCGATCATGGTCGGCTGCATGGTCGGCACGTCGCTCGCCATGGCGCCGGCCGTACTGCTGGCGCAGGGTGCCGATTTCGTCGATCTCGACGGGCCGTTGCTGCTCGCACGCGACCGGGAGCCGGCGCTAGCCTACAGCGGCTCGCTGGTCTTCCCGCCGGAGCGCGCGCTCTGGGGATGAGCGAGAGGCCAGCACGATCAGGCCGAGACCGACGAGCGCGATGACGGCCATGACGTAGAAACCGTCGACACCGAGGCTCTCGTAGAGCGGACCGGACAGCAGCGTCACCACGGCCATCGAAAAGCCATTGGCGAAGAAGGCGATGCCCTGCGCTGCCCCCGTGCGTTCGTCCGCGACGGTCTCGGCGATGACCTTCTGCAAGCCGATCAGGAACAGGCCCGTCGACAGGGCGTGCAGGCTCTGGATGGCAAAGAAGCCGACGAGGCCGAGACCGAGCGGCGCGATCAGTGGGAAGGCCAGCCAGCGCAGCACGGCAGCCGCACCCGACACGCACAGCACGCCGGTCGCCGACAACTGGCCGAACACGCGCGTGAACATGAGGAACACGCCCACCTCCGCCACCACGGCGAAGGCCCACAGGAAGCCGATGGCGGCGTCATTGATGCCGATCGACTTCCAGTAGATCGAGACGAAGCCGAACAGGAAGCCGTGGCTGGCATTGATGACACCGATGCCGGCGACGATCAGGAGGAAGTAGCGGTTGAGGAGCCGGGGTGCTGCTTCCTGAAGCTCGGTCGCTGACAGGGGCGAAGCGCGCCGCGGCCGGCCAAGGCGCGGCGCCGCCAGCGAGGCGGCGAGCGTGCAGGCCAGGCCGCAGGTGATGATGACGGGGACGGCATTCGGGCTGGTGATGGCCAGCATGGCACCGCCGACGAGGCTGGCACAGAGGAAAGCGATCGAGCCCCAGATGCGCATGGCGGGATAGCTGGAGCCGAAGCGGCGCACACCCGAAAGCGCCAGCGAATCGGCCAGCGGCGACAGCGCCGACCACGCAACGTGCAGCCCGAGCGATACGGCAAGCACGGTCATGTAGGTGGGCGGGAGGAAATAGCCGAGCGACATGACAAGGGCGGCTGCGACCAGGGCGACCAGCACATTGGCGCGGTCATTCGCCCGGTCCGCCAGCGCGGTGAGCACCGGCGTGGTGAAAATGCGCAGGAACATCGGCGCGGCAAGGATGATGCCGATCTGCGCGGCGTCGAACCCCTTGGCCTCGAGCCATAGCGGGAAATAGGGCAGATGGACGCCGAGCGGAAAGAAGATCGCCGTGAAGATCAAGGCGATGCGGAATTCGAATCGGCCCGGCTTGACGAGCTGGCCGGGCGTGAGTGGCGGCAATGACATGCTGGCTTTGGCGTCCAGGTGGAGCCGCCAGGACCGGGCGGCCGGGCAGCCATTTCGCATAACATGCCGGCGGGACGGGCGAAACGGGCTTGCGAGCATGCCTGGCCGCCATGCACAGAAGCCGGCGCGCAACCGAGGACACCGAGCCGTGCGGCGTGACGGTCAGCGGGACGGTCGGGATGCCTTTGAGCAGGTACAGAGGGAAAACAGCCGCTCCGGGCGGCAAACGGCAAAGCCATGGCTGGGTAACGCCTTCATGCGGCTTTGACGGACCGGTGGTCGATGGCAACCGGCACGAAGACATCGGCCACGGGCGCGGTGTCGGCGCGAACATGGGGCCAGTGGAGGATTTCCATGCTGCCGTCGAAATGCTCGACCACCGCGGTGCAGCTTTCGACCCAATCGCCAGTGTTGATATAGCGGATGTCCTGCAGCGTCTCGATCGCGGCGTGGTGGATGTGACCGCAGATGACGCCGTCGACGGCCGAACGACGCGCCTCCTCGGCGAGCACGTCCTGGAAGGCGCCGATGAAATTGACCGCCTGCTTGACCTTGACCTTGGCCCAGGAGGAGAACGACCAGTAAGGCAGGCCGAGCATGCGGCGTGCCCGCGTGACCAGGCGGTTGGCGAAGATGGCGAGATCGTAGGCCCGGTCGCCGAGATAGGCGAGCCAGCGGGCGTTGAGCACCACCGTGTCGAACTGGTCGCCATGGATGACGAGGTAGCGGCGGCCGTCCGCACCGACATGGATCGCACGGTCGGCGACGACAATGCCGCCGAAATGCGTGCCCTGGAACATGCGCAGGAACTCGTCGTGATTACCGGCGATATAGGTGATGCTTGTGCCCTTGCGGGCTTGGCGCAGCAGCTTCTGCACCACGTCGTTGTGGAGCTGCGGCCAGTGCCAGCTGCGCCTCAGCCGCCACCCGTCGACGATGTCGCCGACCAGAAAGATCGTCTCGGCCTCGTGGAATCGCAGGAAGTCGATCAGGAACTCGGCCTTGGCGGCGCGCGATCCGAGATGGACATCCGAGATGAACAGGGTGCGGAATTGCTTCGCTGCGACGCCGGGCATGGTCTTTCTGTACCGTTGCGGTTAGGCACGCTAGACCCGATTCATGCAACAGGCGTATGACGGGTGCGGCCGGAAGGACGCTCACACCAGCCTGCCGAACACAACAGGGAGAACGACTTATGGATCTGGGTATCGCCGGAAAGAAGGCTATCGTCTGCGCATCGAGCCGGGGACTTGGCAAGGGCTGCGCCATGGCGCTGGCCGAAGCGGGTTGCGACCTGGTCATCAACGGGCGCGATGCCAAGGCGCTTGCCGCGACCGGCGCGGAACTCCGCGACCGTTTCGGCGTCGCCGTGACCGAGGTGACGGGCAACATCGCCGACCCGGCGGTCCAGAAGGAGATTCTCGCGGCCTGCCCGAACCCGGATATACTGGTCAACAACAATGGCGGTCCGCCGTTCCGGCCCTTCTCCGAGCTCGACCGCGAAAAGATCCTCGATGGCGTGACCAACAACATGGTGGCGCCGCTGGAACTGATCCAGGCGGTGATCGACGGCATGGCCGAGCGCGGCTTCGGCCGCATCGTTAACATCACGTCGCTGTCGGTCTACGTGCCGATCCCCGGCCTCGACCTGTCGTCAGGGGCGCGCGCCGGCCTGACCTCGTTCCTCGCCGGCGTCGCGCGCACCGTGGCCGACAGGAACGTCACCATCAACAACATGCTGCCCGGCAAGCTCGACACCGACCGGCTGCGCGGTCCGCATGAGCCAGGCTCCGTGGAGGACCCGGCTGAAGGCAAGGCGCGGCGGGAGCGGCTGGCCGAAAACGTTCCGGCCAAGCGGCTCGGCACGCCGGAAGAGTTCGGCCAGATCTGCGCCTTCCTGTGCTCGGTCCAGGCCGGCTACATGACCGGGCAGAACATTCCCGTCGATGGCGGGCTCTATGTGAGCGCATTCTAGAGCAGAATGGCAACCAGCGGATTCGGTTCGTGAAGACATGATCCGAAGCCGCTGGGATTGCTTGACAATCCGTCGAGAGTTCAAGGTGCCGAATTTTCGATTCAGACAACATCGAAAATGCACCTCTGCATGCTAGAAGCATCGGCAACGAGGCCCCCGGAGGAGTTCGCAAGGCGCATGGAAACCGACAAGGAAAAGAACGCCCGCTTCGACCTCGACGAGGCGGCGCTGTTCTTCCACAAATATCCGACGCCCGGAAAGCTGGAGATCCAGGCGACCAAGGCGCTCGGCAACCAGCGCGACCTGGCGCTTGCCTATTCACCGGGCGTGGCCGCCCCCTGCCTGGCGATCCGCGACAACCCCGAAACCGCCGCCGACTACACCGCGCGCGCCAATCTGGTCGGCGTGGTGTCGAACGGCTCGGCCGTGCTCGGGCTCGGCAATATCGGTCCCCTCGCCTCCAAGCCGGTCATGGAGGGCAAGGCGGTGCTGTTCAAGAAGTTCGCCGGAATCGACGTCTTCGACATCGAAATCGACGCGCCGGGCATCGACCTGATGGTCAGCACCATCTCGGCGCTTGAGCCGACCTTCGGCGGCATCAATCTCGAGGACATCAAGGCGCCTGAATGCTTCGAGGTCGAGGAACAGCTCAAGAAGAAGATGGGCATCCCGGTGTTCCACGACGACCAGCACGGCACCGCGATCATCGTGGCCGCCGCCGTGCTCAACGGGCTGGAACTCGCCGGCAAGAAGATAGCCGACATCAAGATCGTCACCTCGGGCGCAGGCGCCGCCGCCCTTGCCTGCCTCAACCTCCTGGTGTCGCTCGGCGCCAGGGTGGAGAACATCTGGGTCACAGACCGCTTCGGCGTCGCCTACAAGGGTCGCGTCGAGGAAATGGACCGCTGGAAAGACCCCTACGTCAAGGAGACGGCGGCGCGGACGCTTGCCGATGTCATCGACGGGGCCGACGTGTTTCTCGGCCTCTCGGCTGCGGGCGTGCTCAGCCCCGAACTCTTGAAGGGCATGGCCGACAAGCCGCTGATCCTGGCGCTTGCCAATCCGACGCCCGAGATCATGCCGGAACTGGCGCGCCAGGCACGGCCGGACGCCATGATCTGCACCGGCCGGTCGGATTTCCCGAACCAGGTCAACAACGTGCTGTGCTTCCCCTACATCTTCCGCGGCGCGCTCGACTGCGGCGCCCGCGCCATCAACGAGGAGATGAAGATGGCCGCGGTGCGCGCCATCGCCGCCCTGGCGCGCGAGGAGCCTTCCGATGTCGCGGCAAAGGCCTATTCGGAGGAGACGCCGACTTTCGGGCCGGATTTCCTCATCCCCTCGCCCTTCGATCCGCGGCTGATCCTGCGCATCGCGCCCGCCGTGGCGAAAGCCGCCTGCGACAGCGGCGTCGCCTCGCGCAAGATCGACGACATGCCGGCCTATGTGGAGCGGCTGTCGCGCTTCGTCTTCCGCTCGGGCCTGGTGATGAAGCCGGTGTTCTCCACCGCCAAGGCGGCGCAGGCAAACCGCGTCATCTACGCCGACGGCGAGGACGAGCGCGTGCTGCGCGCCGCCCAGGTGGTGCTCGAGGAAGGCATCGCCAAGCCGATCCTGATCGGCCGGCCGCATGTCGTGGAAGTCCGTCTCAAGCGCTACGGGCTGCGCATCCGGCCGGGCACCGACTTCGAACTGATCAATCCGGACGACGATCCGCGCTACCGCATCTATGTCGACCTGCTGATCGAGCTTGCCGGCCGCCGCGGCGTGACCCAGGAGGCGGCGCGCCTGATGGTGCGTACCAACCCGACGGTGATTGCAGCGCTTGCGCTGAAACGCGGCGACGCCGACGCCATGATATGCGGCCTGGAAGGCCGTTTCGCGCGGCATCTGCGCAATGTCGCGCTGATCATCGGCCCGCGCTCGGATGTCAGCCGCGACCACGATCTGTCGACACTGTCGATGCTGATCACCCAGCGCGGCGTCATCTTCCTCACCGACACGCATGTGACGATCGACCCGACGGCCGAGGAAATCGCCGAGATGACGATCCTCGCGGCCGAGGAAATCCGCCGCTTCGGCATCGAGCCTAAGGCTGCACTCTTGTCCTTCTCGGATTTCGGTTCGCGGGACTCCGCAAGCACGCTGAAGATGCGGGCCGCCGCTGCGATCCTGAAGAAGGCGGCGCCCGACCTGCAGTGCGACGGCGAAATGCACGCCGACAGCGCACTGTCGGAGACGCTGCGGCAGCGCGTCTTCCCGCATTCGACGCTGAAGGGCGAGGCAAACCTGCTGGTGTTCCCGAACCTCGATGCCGCCAACATCACGCTGACGACGGTCAAGCAGATGATGGACGCGCTGCATGTCGGGCCGATCCTGCTCGGCACCGACAAGCCGGCACATATCCTGACGCCTTCGGTGACGTCGCGCGGCGTCGTCAACATGACGGCGATCGCCGTCGCAGAAAGCGCGCACCGGGCGCCGGAACTCCCCCTGCTCGGCCAAGCTGGCCGGGCCCGGCAAACGTAAACGCGAGGTTAACCCTGTCGGGGTTAGGCATGAACATCAGTTCACGGCTCGGGATTGGATAGATGGCTGCCGGACCATTGCGCCTGAGAGGGATCGTGACCCTGGTCGCGCTCTGTGCCGCGCTTGCTGGCGCGGCCTCGCCGGCGCTTGCCGCGAATTCGCGGGTATGCCGCCAGCTGGAGGCGGACCTTGCCGCCACCTATGGCGGGAAGACGGTGTCGGCGCAGGTTCGCAAGCAGGACGCCTCGATCAACCGCCAGCGCGAGCAATTGCAGCTCGCCCGCAAGCGATCGCGCGCATCGGGTTGCGGCTTCTCCTTGTTCGGCCGCGGCAACGCCCAATGCGGCGCAATCAACGCCAAGATCGAGAAGATGGAGCGCAACCTCGACGCGCTGCAGCGCAAGCGGACGCAGATGGCGCTCGGCGGCGGTTCCGGGAAGTCGCGTGCCCGGGTGATGGCGGCGCTCGACGCCAATGGCTGCCGCGACGACCGCACGGCCGAGCGCCGGCTGCCGCGCGGCCTGGAGCGCGGCGGCAACATACTGGAGCAGATTTTCGGCGGGCAGATCAGGAGCCGCAGCTCCCTCGATGATGAACCCGAGGCGCCGCGCCGGCAGGATGCCAAGAGCGGCCTCGGCGTGCTCAAGCCGCGCGACGGACAATGGATCAACGAGGGCGGGCATATCCGGTTCATCCCGCCACCGGGCAACTACCGGACGCTCTGCGTTCGCACCTGCGACGGCTATTTCTTCCCGATGTCCAGCGCCTCCTCGCCGATGGATTTCGACCGCGATCAGAAGAACTGCGAATCGAGCTGCCCGGGCACCGAGGTGCAGCTCTACTACCACCGCGCCAAGGGCGAAGAGTCTGAAGACATGGTCTCTCCGGGCTCGGGCGCGCCCTATTCGGAGCTACCGACGGCCTATCTCTACAAGCAGATCGGCGTACCGCAACCGGCGGGTTGCGGCTGCGGCAAGCCGCGGAATTACAATGCGATGTCGACGCCCGTGCCGGCTGCGGCGTCAGTGGAAGGCGAACCCGCCGACCAACCAGCGGCAGCGCCCTCGTCGATCGTGACGCTGGGGGCTGCCAAGCCCGCCGCCAAGGCGACTGCCATCCCGGGCCCAGTGATCGGCCCCGAACGGGACGAGACCGCGGCCGACAGGAATGTCAGGGCCGTCGGGCCAGCGTTCCTTCCCGACCAATAAGCGGCAACAGGTCTGCAAGCTCCGGGCCCGACTCCAGCCCGGTGAGTGCCAGCCTGAGCGGCTTGAACAGCATGCCGCCGCGCCGACCGGTCTTTTCCTTGACCTCGTTCGTCCAAAGCTTCCAGGTGCCTGCATCCCACGGTTCGGGCGGCAGGAGGTCGAGCGCGGTCCGGACGAATTCCGTATCCTTCTCGGAAAACTCCGGCTGCGTGTCGGGTCCGTCGCGCACGATGCGCCACCAGTTGGCGGCATCGGCGAGCTTTTCGATATTGCCGCGCACCGCATGCCAGAAGGGCTCGGCCTGGTCGCCGGTGACGCCGAAGGCGACGAGACGGTCGCGGGCATCCGAGAACGGCATCTGCAGAAGCAGCGCGCGGTTGAGCGTGATCAGATCGTCAGGATCGAATTTCGAAGCCGACTTCGATGTCGACGTGAGGTCGAACCGCTTCGCCAGTTCCGCCATGCTGGCGACAGCCTCGACATTTTCGGACGTGCCGACCAGCACGGCCAGCGAGGCGAGCGCCATCGGCTCGATGCCGGACTCCCGCAAACCGGCGACCGACAGCGCGCCCGTCCGCTTGGACAGTCCCTCGCCCGAGGCCGTGGTCAGCAGATTGTGGTGACCGAAAGCCGGCGGCTCGGCGTCGAGCGCCTTGAACAGCGCGATCTGCACCCCGGTATTGGTGATGTGGTCGTCGCCGCGAATGACATGGGTGATGCCCATGTCGATGTCGTCGGTGACAGACGGCAGCGTGTAGAGGAACGTGCCGTCCTCGCGCACCAGGACGGGATCCGAAAGCGATGCGAGATCGACGGTCTCTTCCCCCCGCACGACATCGGTCCAGGTGACCTCCGTGCGCTCGGTTTCGAAGGGATCGTCCTTGAAATTGGGCAGCAGGAAGCGCCAGTGCGGCTTTCGACCATCCGCTTCGTGCTCGGCGATCTGCTCATGCGTCAGCGCCAGCGCCTCGCGGCCATAGACGGGCGGCAGGCCGCGCGTGCGGCGAATTTTGCGCCTGAGATCGAGTTCCTCTGCGGTCTCGTAGCAGGGGTAGAGCAGCCCTGCCTTGCGCAGCTTGTCGGCCGCCGCCTCATAGGTCTCGATGCGCCGCGACTGATATTCGGTGCCGTCCTGGAAAATGCCCAGCCAGTGCAGGTCGTAGAGGATGCCGTCGGCATATTCCTGCTTCGAACGTGACAGGTCGGTGTCGTCGAAACGCTGAATGAAGCGGCCGCCGTTCTTGAGCGCGAAAAGCCAGTTGAACAAGGCCGTGCGCGCGTTGCCAATATGGATCTGGCCGGTCGGCGAAGGTGCGAAACGTACAGTGACTGTCATACGCGGGCCGTAGTCGATACTTCGGGTGTAAACAAGGCAGAGCGCCGCCGTACTTGTTTTGCCACATAAAACATTACCATCGAAATAAGAAGGCAGTAGCCGCCCATGGTGATGATCTGTGCCGGATAGCTGACGCCGTGGTCGATGAGATAGCCGGTGAGGCCCGGCCCCATAGCCGTCGAGAACACCATGACGGCAACGGTCAGCGCACGGATCGAGCCAAGGTGGCGGATGCCGTAGATCTCGGGCCAGAGCGCGCCGAACAGCGTCGACGAAAAGCCGTAGGACAGGCCGAGCAGCGCCATGAAGACGAAGGCGCTCCACTGACCCTCGAAGGAGCCGAGCACCAGGCAGGCGGCTCCCAGGGGCAAAAGAAAGCCCGGCAGCAGCGCCACCCCGGAGAACCGGTCGATCAGCACGCCGGACACCAGCGCGAAGGTGATGGTCATGAAGGCCATCACGGTGAAGGACGAGGCGAACACTTCCAGCGACCAGCCGCGCAGTTCGACGAGATAGACCTGGTGGAAGAAGATCGTCGTGCCGATGAAGCCCGGCGCCATGACGCCGAGCAGCAGGACGTAAAACAGCGGGTCGCGCACGACCTCGGCCCGCGTCCAGTCGCGGACGGCGGCGGCGCGCGGCTGCGGATCGGTGGAGCGCGGACTGCGCTCGGCGTTGATGAGAAGCGTGATGCCCGGCAGCGCCGTAACCAGCAGCAGCGCGGCGGCGAGAAGCCAGGAGTGCCGCCAGCCCACCCATGAGACGGCAGCGACGAAGAGCAGCGGAAACACCGCCTCGCCGGCATTCTGGCCGAGCGTCACCACCGAGATCGCGCGCCCGCGCTGCGCCGAGAACCATCGGCCCATGGCGGTAAAGGCAGTGTGGGTCATCATGCCCTGCCCGAACAGCCGGAGCATGTAGATGGTGACGACGAGTTGAACGACATGCACGGAAAATGCCATCGAGACCGCCGCCAGCGCCAGCATCGGCACGATGATCAGCGCCACCTTGCGGACGCTGTAGCGGTCGACGATCTGGCCGAGATAGGGCAGCGTCAGCGCGCTTCCGAGCGTCGCGATCATGTAGATGACGCCGAATCCGCCATGCGTCAGCCCGTATTCCTCTCGGATGCTGCCGGCCGACAGCGAGATGAAGAAGGTCTGGCCGAACGACGAGAAGAAGGTGAACATCAGCCCACCGGCAAGCCAGCGCGCATTATCGCGGAGAAAGGAGAAGAATGTCATCAACAGGCTCTGGGAGTAACCGATGCAGATCGCATCGCAGATTGCGGCAGAATCGCCCGACGATCAGCGCAACCTAGCCGGATAAGTTCTAGCCGGTTGGGCAAGCTATGCAATGGCCGCAGGCCGTCTCGCCGCTGCGTCAGCAAATCGCCTGCTTGCCAAACAGATAAGTGCATGCTTATCTCACTTCATGAACGAGTCGGATATCTTTCGCGCCCTTGCCGATCCCACCCGCCGCGCCATGCTCGACCGGCTGACGACAGGCGACCGCAATGCCACCGAATTGCGCGATGGCCTCGGCGTCTCGCAGCCGGCGGTCTCGCAGCATATCGCCGTGCTGCGGAGCGCCGGGCTCGTCGCCGAACAGCGCGACGGGCGGCATGTGAGATACCGCATAGACCCGGACGGCATGGCGCCGCTGTTCGACTGGCTTGCCCGCTACCGCGCCTTCTGGCCCGAGAAAGTCGGGCGCCTGAAGACGCTGCTCAAGGAGATGGACCAATGAGCCTCGACGAGGATGGCGAGACGCGCGACGATGTCGTCGTCGAGTGCGAACTGGACGCAGCGCCCGACAAGGTCTGGCGCGCGATCACCGTGCCCGAACTCGTCTCGGCGTGGCTCGACCCGCGCCCCGGCGAGGCAACCGACCAGAGCTACGAAATGATCGATGAAGAGCCCTGCTCGCGCGTCCGCTACGCATGGCGCGACGCGCAGGACGCACGCGAAAGCACGGTCACCTTCGAGATCGGCCCGAGACCCGGCGGCAACACCTGGTTCCGGCTGACGCACAGCCCGGCCCGGCCGGTGCGCGCCGCCAACGGCAACAGCCCGCCGCTCGCGCTCGCCGCCTGACCTAATCCCACTCAACCAGACAATGGAGTATTCGCCGATGCGCGACATGATGGCGCTTGTCCCGATGGTCGTGGAGCAATCACCCCGCGGTGAACGCTCCTTCGACATCTTTTCCCGGCTGCTCAGGGAGCGGATCATCTTCCTGAACGGCGAGGTCAATGACGATACTGCCGCGCTGATCTGCGCGCAGCTTCTGTTCCTCGAATCGGAGAATCCCAAGCGTGAGATCTCGTTCTACATCAACTCTCCGGGCGGGGTCGTGAGCAGCGGCTTCGCGGTCTACGACACGATGCGCTTCATCCAGTGCCCGGTTGCCACGCTGTGCATGGGCTCGGCCCATTCGATGGGATCGTTCCTGCTGATGGCGGGCGAACCCGGGCGCCGCGCCGCCCTGCCCAATGCCAGCATGATCCTGCACCAGCCGCTCGGCGGCTTCAAAGGCCAGGCCTCCGACATCGAGCGCCACGCGGCCGACATCATGAAGCTGAAGAAGCGGATGATCCGGCTTTACGCCGAGCACTGCGGTCGCACCGAGGAAGAGGTCGAGCGGACGCTTGACCGCGACTTCTTCATGACGGCCGAAGACGCCAGGAACTGGGGCCTTGTCGATCATGTCTATTCAAGCCGGGCGGCGGTGGAGAATGGCGGCCAGCCGGGGGGCTGAAGCAGCCCTCAGCGGTCGAGGCGCATCTCGTTGCCGTCGGTCGCCGGGCGGAAGCCGAAGCGCGCGTAGAGGCCGTGCGCGTCGGACGTGTTGAGCATGAAGGTGGTGACCGATTTCATTTCGGGATGGGCAAGCAGCGCGGCGACCATCGCCTTTGCGATGCCTTTGCCGCGATGTTCGGGCCAGACGATGACGTCGGAGATGCGGGCAAAGACGGCGCGGTCGCCGGACGCACGGGCGAAGCCGACCTGGCGTCCGTCGACCAGCGCGATAGCGCAGATCGAGTTGGCGAAGGCGCGGCGGTTGATCTCCTCGGTCCGCTTGCCGCCCCAATAGGTGGCGATCAGCAGGTCCGAGGTCGCCTTGAAATCCAGCCGGGCAGGATCGTGCGAGATTTCCATCGACGCCGTGGCTACGCCCTGTCCCGGAACTTGTTGGTGATCGGGTAGCGGCGGTCGCGGCCGAAATTCTTCTTCGTGATCTTCACGCCGGGCGCCGCCTGGCGGCGCTTGTACTCGGCGATGTAGAGCAGGTGCTCGATGCGGTGCACCGTCTCGCGCGGATGGCCGCGCGCGACGATCTCGTCAACGCCCATCTCGTTCTCGACGAGGCATTCGAGGATGTCGTCGAGCACCGGATAGGGCGGCAGCGAATCCTGGTCGGTCTGGTCGGGCCGCAGTTCGGCCGAGGGCGCCTTGTCGATGATGTTTTGCGGTATGACGATGCCGGACGGCCCGAGCGCGCCGGGCGGCACGGTGGTGTTGCGCCACGCCGACAGCGCATAGACCTGCATCTTGTAGAGGTCCTTGATCGGATTGAAGCCGCCGTTCATGTCGCCGTAGAGCGTGGCGTAGCCGACCGACATTTCCGACTTGTTGCCGGTGGTGACGACCATCGAGCCGAACTTGTTGGAGACAGCCATCAAGATGGTGCCGCGCGTGCGGCTCTGCAGGTTCTCCTCGGTGATGCCCTCCTCGGTGCCCTCGAAGAGCTGCGTCAGGGCATTCGTGAACCCGTCGACCGGCTCGAAGATCGGCACGATGTCATAGCGGCAGCCAAGCGCGCGGGCGCAATCCTCGGCGTCCTTCAGCGAATCCTTCGACGTGTAGCGGTAGGGCATCATGATGGCGCGCAGCCGCTCCTCGCCGAGCGCATCAACGGCAAGGGCCGCGCAGATCGCCGAATCGATTCCGCCCGACAGGCCGAGCACGACGTTCTTGAAGCCGTTCTTGTTCACATAATCGCGCAGGCCGAGCATGCAGGCACGGTAGTCGGCCTCTTCCTTCTCCGGGATCTTGGACATCGGCCCGTCGCTGCAAGTCCAGCCGT
Organism: uncultured Rhizobiaceae bacterium; assembly: GCA_947259295.1. Classification (GTDB taxonomy): domain Bacteria; phylum Pseudomonadota; class Alphaproteobacteria; order Rhizobiales; family Rhizobiaceae; genus CAMYMG01. The sequence continues at coordinate 24,750 of CAMYMG010000069.1, read as the reverse complement.
CTTCCGTCCGCTTCCAGGTGGTGACGGCGACGGCCTCCTCGAACTGGCTCATCTGGAAGGCCAGCGAACTGTCGGCGCCGATGGCGAAGGAAGCGCCGTCGAACACGAGTTCGTCCTGGCCGCCGAGCTGGTTGGCGTAGATCATCGGCAGGCCGCTCTCGAGCACCTGGCGGATGACGACCTGCTGGCGGACATCGACCTTGCCCCGGTAATAGGGCGAACCGTTGGGCACCAGCAGCAGTTCTGCACCGGTCTCGGCCAGCGTCTCGCAGACGCCGAGATCGCCCCAGATGTCCTCGCAGATCGGGATGCCGAGCCGCACGCCGCGGAAATTGACCGGTCCGGCGATTTCCGGGCCGGCCTGGAAGACGCGCTTTTCGTCGAACTCGCCGTAGTTCGGCAGGTCGACCTTGTGGCGCTCGGCGATGATCTTGCCGCCATCGGCGAAGACGATCGAATTGTGGGTGCCGCTGTCGCGCTTCAGCGGCGTGCCGATGATGAGGCCCGGCCCGCCATCGGCGGTCTCGGCGGCAAGGTCCGCGACGGCCCGCTCGCAGGCCTTAAGGAAGGCCGGCTTCAGCACCAGGTCCTCCGGCGGGTAGCCGGAGATGAAGAGCTCGGTGAACAGGACAAGGTCGGCGCCGTGGCGCGCGGCATCGGCTCTTGCCTCACGCGCCTTGGCGAGATTGCCGGCGACGTCGCCGACGATCGGGTTCAACTGGGCAACCGCGATACGCAGCACGTCGGGAGGGGTTTTGCTGTTCATGGGGAGCGGTTTAGCCCGCAACGTTACAGGCGGCAATGCCGTTTGCTTGGGCCACTATTCGCCCATGTATTCGCGGAGCACCTCGGGCGATCGGTTCTCCCCGATCGACAGCGCGAGGATGCGCGACAGGTGCGCGTAAGGCAGGCCGGTTTCCTCGCGCCAGGCGTTGAGCTGCATCTGGATGCGCGCCAGGTCCCGCTTGCTGTTCGGTGTCTCGGCGATGTCGAGCCCGGCGTCGCGAAGCGCCGCCATCGAGTCACCGCCGATCATGAAGGTGTCCCAGCCGAGCCAGCGAAGAAAATAGCGCCCGGTTGCCCCGCCAAGCCGGCTGCCATGCTTGCCAAGATAGGCCATCAGGCCGATCTGGTCGTCGACCGGCCATTGCGCGAGGAATTTCCCGAAGCTGCCGTGGTCGCGCGCAACTGCCTCGATGAAGGCGGCATTGTCGCGCACCGACCTGATCTTCTGCGGATTGCGCACGATGCGCTTGTCGGCGGTGAGATCGTGCCAGAAATCCTCCGGCTGGAAGAGCAGCCGCTTCGGCTCGAAGCCGAGAAAGGCCTCCTCGAAGCCCGGCCATTTCTGCTCGATGACGCGCCAGACGAAGCCGGCGGCAAAGACGCGTTCGGCCATGGTCGACAGGATACGGTCGTCGGGGATCGCGGCGACCGCGACATTGTCGGGCACCGGTCCGAGCAACGAGGCAAGCGCCACCTCCCCGCCCTTGCGTTCGACGGCGCGCGCCCTGATTTTCTCAAATGGCAGCATCATTCTCTCCGCGGGATTTGCGCTTTGTGCCCGGCTTCCTTCATATATCGGGCCGCCATTCTTGCCGACACGATTTAGAGGCCGCCATGCAGCTTACCGTAGCCGATCTTGCCAAGCGCTGGTTCAGGCGCAACCCGGACAAGCTGAGCGATGTCGAGGCAAGGGTGCTGCAAAGCGCGGTGGAGCAGCGCACCCTCTCCAAGGACATCAACGTCGTCGAGGCCAACGACCAGTCGACCGGCGACCGCATTGCCGACCGGATCGCGCAGGTCGGCGGGTCCTGGACCTTCATCCTCGGCTTTCTCGGCTTCCTGGCCGTGTGGATCGCGCTGAATATCTGGCTGCTGGGGCAGCACCCCTTCGACCCCTACCCCTTCATCTTCCTCAACCTCGTCCTGTCGATGATCGCGGCGATCCAGGCGCCGGTCATCATGATGTCGCAGAACCGCCAGAGCCAGCGCGACCGGCTCGACGCCGCGCATGACTACGAGGTGAACCTCAAGGCCGAGATCGAGATCATGGCGCTGCATGAGAAGCTCGACGAGATGCGGCATGGCCAGATCATCGGCATGCGCGAGGAAATCGCCGCAATGGCCGAGCAATTGAGACGCATCAACGAGCGCCTGGATACCGGGAAACCGGCGACATGACCGACACGATCCACCTGCTGATCGAGAAATACGGGCTGATAGCCGTCTTCCTGGGATGCGTGGCGGAAGGCGAAAGCGCTGCCATCCTGGCCGGGTTCTTCGCCCACCAGCAGGTTTTCGTTCCCTGGCAGGCGTTTCTCGCCGTGTTTGCGGGCGCCTTCGGCGGCGACACGATGTTCTTCCTGTCGGGCCGCCGCTTTGCAGACCGCCCCTTCGTCAAGCGCATGCGCGAAAAGCCCGGTTTCGACCGGGCCTACAGGCTGGTCAACGATCATCCGGTGATCTACGTGCTCGGCAATCGCTATATCTACGGGTTCCGGCTGGTCGGCGGCGTCGCTGCGGGCCTGTCGGGCATAAGGCTGCCGCTCTTCCTGGTGCTCAACGCCATCTCATCCGCCGTCTGGACGGCGCTGTTCGGCGGCATAGGCTATGTCTTCGGCATCGGCGCCGAGCAGATCATCGGCGACGCGCTGCTGAAGCACGAGAGGCTGCTGATCGGACTGGGCATCGGCATTGCGGTCGCCATCGTCGCGGGCCTAGCGGCGCATCATTTCAGCCGGGCGCGCCACGCCGCCTAGGGATCAGCCGACGCCGAGCCCGCGGTCGCCCTTTTCAAGGATCAGCGGGATAATCAGATCCTCCTCGTCGGCGAGGTGCCGGCCGAGCATGGCCACCAGCCGCGTGTTGGCATCGGCGTAGAGATCGGCGGCGCGGCGCTGCGCGTCATCGTCGCCCTGCAACGCCTTGAGAAAGGCGTTGGCGGTCTCGGCATTCGCCTCTAGACCTTCATGGATCGTGTGGTGGTCGAGGTCGAGGATGTCGAAGCCGCGCTTGAGGCGCGGTTCGGCGCGGGCGAAGACCGGGAAATAGTGCTGGTCCTCGACATTGTGGTGGCCGTCGAGATTGCCGAGGAAGAAGTTCAGGCGCGGCGCGAAGAACTGCGCGAATTCGGGCGCGTTGGTGCGGCCCTCTCGGTAGTCGGCGATCGCCGTGGTCAGGATGCCGCCGAGTTCGCGGAACATGTCATGCCGCTGCAGCCACATATTGGCCATGCCGTGGATGTTGGCGTGCGCCTGCCAGTCGTCGCGCGGGTATTTTTCGGCAAGGAAGCGCAGATCGTCCGGCAGGGCGTTGCGGCGCTCGAGCTCGAGTATGGTGCTGTCGGTCATTGACGGTATCCTTTGGTAACCGATATGTAGGACAGCAGCGCCTAGAGTTGAAGCCCCCAAAACGTCTCGATGACAGCAAGCGTCCAGACGGCGAGCGCAAGGAAGACCGAGATCAGCACGGCAAGCGACCCGCAGTCCTTGGCAAGCTGGATGTCGATGTCGAACTCCTTCGACACGGCGTCGCAGGAAGCCTCGATGCCGGTATTGAGAACCTCGACCATGATGAGCACCAGGATCGAACCGATCAGCAGCGCGTAGTCGCGCCAGGTGGTGGACAGGAACCACCCGAGCGGCAGCGAGACCACCAGCAGTATCAGCTCCTGCTGGAACGCGGTTTCCGAACGCATCAGCTTGCCGAAGGCCCGTACCGAGTTCTGCCAGGCCTTGATCAGGCGCTCCATGGTGATCCCCAAAATCGCAGGAAAGCCACGCCTTACAGCATCTGCCCGACCATAGGGAACTGGTTTTTCGCCGGACAGAATGCGGTGCCGAAGATGCCGCAGCGACGGAGGGAGAAGACTGGCGCCTAGTCTCCGGCGACCCGCAGCGTCGGCGTCGAGCGCTCGTATTGCGGCAGGCCGTCGTCGATATCGTAATAGTCGCCCTTGTCGACGACGAAGATGTGGCTCTCGCCCTTCAGCCCACTCGGCTGGTCGAAGGCACCGGCCATGACCGACACCTCGGCCTCTTCGTTGTGCTTCCAGAACAGAACCGAACCACAGGTCGCGCAGAAGCCACGCTTTGCGAAGTCGGAGGCGGCGAACCAGGTGATGTTGCCGGCGCCCTCGATCGAGAGGTCGGCTTGCGCCACGTTGGTCGCCGCGTAGTAATGGCCGGACTGCCGACGGCATTGCGAGCAGTGGCAATAGACGACACCGCGCAGCGGCCCCGACGCGGTAAATCGTACAGCGCCGCAAAGACAGGATCCCGTGTGCACGCCGCTCATATACCACCCAATCTGCCGTTAGTTCGCGGCTCCAATGTCACAGGAATTGTTGCCAGGCGCAAAGAGATTTGGCGACGCATTCCGCAAGGAAAGCGCCGCATTCATCCCCTAAAGTAAGATTTTCGCCTTCCGGAGGTGGCGGCAAGGTGAAACTCCTTGGAATTTAAGAAATTTTTAGCGCGGTCGGGCCTATGGTGCAGGCATACGGGGATCGCATCAGGGGGCGCGCATCCTCGTTCCAGAATTGCCTGCGAAGCTTGGCGCTCCTCCGGTTCGGACCGAATCCATCGACGCAATCTGCGCAAGATGGGCATTGCGACGAACCGAAGCGACAGGGATGGAATGCCGATGCAGCCTGCCACCGCTCAAGCCGAAACGACGACCGATTTGGCGTCTGCGGTGGTTGCAACGATGCGGCAGCTGGGGGTCGTGGGCCTGCCCCGGAATTACGAAATCTTCTACGAGGCGCTGGCCGGATCGAACCACGAACTCAGCCTCGAGGTCGTATCGCTGAGCAACAGGCCGACCCAGGACCAGCTCGACCGCATCGGCCGCAAGTTCTTTCCCGACAATCACGGCACCGGCATCGTCGAGCATGCGCGCGAGACGATCGCCCGCGAACTCGAGGACATCGCCTCCATCCTGCGTCACGAGCGCGGCCATCTGGAAAAATACGGCCGCATGCTCGACCAGACGGCCGAGGGGCTGAACAGCCGCAACATCATCAGCAAGGACCTGCTGCAGAAGATCGTCGAGGTAATGTCGACGGCAACCGTCTCGACGATAGAGCACGGCAAGCAGGTCATGACCACGCTCGGCGACAAGACGACCGAGCTCGAAAGCGTCAAGTCGAAGCTCGAGGAATACAAGAAGCTTGCCGACACCGACCCGCTGACCCTGATCTGGAACCGGCGCGCCTTCGACCGCGCAGTCGCTGCCATCTACAACAGCAAGTCCGGCGTCATGTTCAATGCGCTGATCCTGACGGATATCGACCGTTTCAAGGGGATAAACGACCGCTTCGGGCATCCCGCCGGCGACAAGATATTGCGCGGCATCGCCCGGATCATGCGCAGCAGCACCCGCGACGACGTGTTCGTCGCGCGCACCGGTGGCGAGGAATTCGCACTGATCGTGGAAGGCGCAAGCGAGGAAGCGACACTCGGCATCGCAGAGCGCGTCCGCCAGGCCATCGAGCAGGCGCAGTTCGGCGACGCCCAGAACCCGGCGCTCTATGGATCGGTAACGGTTTCGATGGGGGTCTGCATGGCGGCCCAGGCCGATGGCCCGGAAGACCTCTATTCCAAGGCCGACCGGGCGCTCTATCGCGCCAAGATGGCCGGCCGCAATCGCGTCAACCTGTTTTCAGCCGCACCCGAAACACCGGGCAAGAACTGGATGCTCTACCGCAAGGACTGACCGGCCGCACCGGCGGCCGGCCAAGTGCGTCAGCCGTTGACGACCTTCTTGTCCGAGACCGAGCTCTTCTTCAGCAGTTCCGACACCAGGAAAGCCAGTTCGATCGCCTGATCGGCATTGAGCCTAGGATCGCAATGCGTGTGGTAGCGGTCCTGCAGCTCCTCGTCGCGAATGGCGCGGGCGCCGCCCGTGCATTCGGTGACGTTCTTGCCGGTCATCTCGACATGGATGCCGCCCGGATGCGTTCCCTCTGCGCGATGCACCTCGAAGAAGGTCTGGACCTCTTTGAGAATGCGGTCGAAGGGCCGCGTCTTGTAGCCGGCCGCCGTGATGGTGTTGCCGTGCATCGGGTCGGACGACCAGACGACGCTGCGGCCTTCCTTCTGGACGGCGCGCACCAGCTTGGGCAGGTGGTCGCCCACCTTGTCGGAGCCGAAACGGGCGATCAGCGTCAGCCGGCCGGGCTCGTTCTCCGGATTCAGGAGGTCTATCAGTTGCAACAGGCCGTCCGGGGTCAGCGACGGACCGCATTTCAGGCCGAGCGGGTTCTTGATGCCGCGGCAGTACTCGATATGCGCGTGGTCGGGCTGGCGCGTGCGGTCGCCGACCCAGATCATGTGGCCCGACGTCGCGTACCAGTCGCCCGAGGTCGAATCGACGCGCGTCAGCGCCTCCTCGTAGCCAAGCAGCAGCGCCTCGTGGCTGGTGTAGAAATCGGTCTCGCGCAGCGCGTAGTTGCTCTCGGACGTGATACCGACCGCCGCCATGAAGTCCATGGTCTCGGTGATGCGGTTGGCCAGCACCTCGTAACGCTCACCCTGCGGGCTGTCGGAGACGAAGCCGAGCATCCAGCGGTGCACGTTTTCGAGGCTGGCATAGCCGCCCTGGGCGAAGGCGCGCAAAAGGTTGAGCGTCGCGGCGGACTGGCGATAGGCCATTTCCTGGCGCGCCGGATCCGGGATGCGCGACTTCTCGTCGAACTCGATGCCGTTGATGATGTCGCCGCGGTATGATGGCAGCGTCACGTCGCCCTTCGTCTCGTTGTCGGACGAGCGCGGCTTGGCGAACTGGCCGGCGATGCGGCCGACCTTCACCACCGGCTGCGAACCGGCGAAGGTCAGCACGACCGACATCTGCAGGAAGACGCGGAAGAAGTCGCGGATGTTGTCGGCGCCATGCTCGGCAAAGCTCTCGGCGCAATCGCCGCCCTGCAGCAGGAAGGCGTGGCCTTGTGCGACCTGCGCAAGCTGCTTCTTCAGCTTGCGTGCCTCACCTGCAAAAACCAGCGGCGGAAAGGTCGCGAGCTGCTTCTCGGTGGCGGCCAGCGCAGCCTGGTCCGGATAGGCCGGGACCTGGCTGATTGGCTTGCTTCTCCACGAGTTCGGCGACCATTTCGTCATTGTCTTGATCCAGCATATTGTGCCGCTGCAACGCGCAGCAGCTTGTGTGTCCCCAATGGGAAGGCGGCTCAATACACGAAGCAGGCGGTTGATTCCAGCCCGGAATGCCCTGCCCGCCCGGCTGCGGCTACCAGCGCGCGAATACGCGACCGAGCAGGAAGCCGGCCGCCATCAGCATGGCGATGGCCAGAGGATACCACGTGGCGACGAAAAACGGCGAATCGTCGTTGCACTGCGCGGCATAGAAGGTGGCCGAAACGCCGCCGGCGAGCAGGCCGGCGACCGCACCGGCAAGGCCCGGACGCGTCGGTGCGGAATGACGCAGCGCCATCACGAAGACCAACAGGGGCAGCAGGCCGATCAAAGGAATAAAGGTCAGGCAAACAGTGCTGTTGTTGCCGATCCAGTTGGCGCGCCAAACGTCCGGCGGGAGCGCCAGGAACTCCAGCCCGACCGCACCGCCAAGTAGCGCGGGCGCTAGCAGCAGCAGGCTGAGCGGTCCGGCAAGGGCGGCGCCGGGGCGCGATAGCCTCACCAGCAGGAACAGCGCGCTTGCCGCCAGTGCGACGGTGACGACGAACTTGAAGAGGAAGCGCACCGTTTCGGCCGCTTGGGCGATATCCGGGCGGGGGCCGAGCAAGACCATGAACACCAGCGCGGCAAGCGCGGTGGCCGTTACGGCTGCCGTCGTCCACGTTGCCTGCAGGGACAGGCCGCGGCGTCCGGCGTCGGCGTTGAGAGCCCTGATGAGTTGGTCCGTCTTCATGTCTGTCGTCCAAAGCGCCGCGCGATGGCTGTCAAGCCGCGATGCAGGGCAACGCGAACCGCCGTTTCCTTCATGCCGAGCTTTTCGGCCGTTTCGCCGATCGAATGGCCGTCGACCGAGATCGACGAGACGACCGCCTTCTGCCCCGCCGGCAAAGTTTCGAGCACGCGCTCTATGTCGCGGTCGCTGGCCGTTTCCTCTTCTGCAACAGCGATCGTGCCGGCAATATCGTCGAGCTCGACCTCGATCACCCGTCCGCGGCGGCGGAATGCGTCGACCAGCTTGTAGCGCGCTATGCCGTAGAGCCACGGAGAGATAGGGCTCTCTTGGCGCCATGTATGCCGTTTGACGTGAACTGCAAGGAGCGTTTCCTGCACAATATCCTCTGGGTCGACACCGCCATGCACGATCCTCGTCCGGCAATAGCCACGCACCAGCGTCGCGGTCTTGTGCAGGAACAGGTCGTAAGCGCGTTCGTCGCCTGCGATGGCGGCCCGCATCAGCCGGGCAAGCTCGGCCTCATGGTTGCCACTCACAAGCGATTGCTCCTCAAACTTCGCCGTTCCCGCGGTTTTGTTACTTGCCGGGTCAAACATTGTCCAAGCCAAAACGCCGGGCGCTCACGAAACCGTGTTCCCATGCCGGCGTAACATCCGCGAAGCGGTGGCGAAGTGTGGAGTGCGAGGCCGGTGTGCGGCTCTCGCTGCAACGATCACACAGGAGATGACCATGAACCGTCAAACGCTTGCCCTCGCCCTCGCCGGCTCGCTCGCCACCGCCTTCGCCACGGCTGCCGTTGCGGCCCCGCTGGCGCCCGAGAAGATGGAAGGCATGGAAAAATGCTACGGCATCTCGCTCGCCGGCCAGAACGACTGCGCCGCCGGCGCGGGCACGACATGCGCGGGAACCTCGACCAAGGACTACCAGGCCAATGCCTGGAAGGCCGTGCCGGCCGGCACCTGCACGACCATGGAAGTCGACGGCCACAAGGGCATGCTCGAGGCCATGTGATCTCCACGGCGGGCGGAAGGCATGTCCCTCCGCCCAGTCCCCTTCAAGCAAGCCGGGAGAACATGATGCTTCGTCCGTCCGCCCTTCCGCCCCGCGCAGGCCTCGGCCTCAAGCCTGCGCACTACGCCGACATCATCGAGAGCAAGCCCGACGTCGGTTTCTTCGAGGTTCACGCAGAGAACTACATGGGCGACGGCGGCCCGCCGCACCGCTATCTCGAAGCGATTTCAGAACATTATCCGATTTCCCTACACGGCGTCGGCCTGTCGATCGGGGCCGAAGGACCGCTCGACAAGGCGCACCTGGCACGCCTGAAAAGCCTGATCGACCGGTACCGGCCGGCATCCTTCTCGGAGCACCTCGCGTGGTCGACGCATGACAGCGCCTTTTTCAACGACCTTCTGCCCCTGCCCTACACGCCGCAGACGCGCGACCGCGTCGTCAGTCATGTCGACGAGGTGCAACAATTCCTGGGCCAGCGCATGCTGCTCGAAAATCCGTCGACCTATGTGCTGTTCGAGGAGAGCACGATCGACGAGATCGACTTCCTGGCCGATGTATGCGAGCGCACGGGCTGCGGCCTCCTCCTCGACGTCAACAATGTGATGGTGTCGTCGGTCAACCACCGGCTTGATCCGGTCGCCTATATCGACCGCTTCCCGGTCGAGCGCGTCGGCGAAATCCACCTGGCCGGCTATGACGAGGCTGTCGATGGCGCCGGAGACCGGCTGCTTATCGATGCCCACGCGAGCCCCGTGCTCGACGACGTCTTCAGCCTTTACGACCACACGCTGTCGCGCTGCGGCCCGGTGGCGACACTGATCGAGTGGGACAACAATGTGCCGGATTTCGAAACCCTCTTTGCCGAGGCCAGGCGAGCCGAGGCCGTCATGGAGGGACACCAGTCCGGCAAGACGCTGTCGAAGTTCGCCTAAGCCATGAGCGCGGCCTCCAGCCAGTCAGAATTCGCCGCCGCGCTGCTCGACCCGGCCGCGACCCTCCCGGCCGGCGTGACGACGATGCGCGGCAGCGCGGACGCAGCCCGCTTCGACGTCTACCGCAACAATGTCATGGTCTCGCTGATCACCGCGCTGGAGCAGAAGTTTCCGGTATCACGCAAGCTTGTCGGCGACGCGTTCTTCAAGCAGATGGCCCGCGGCTTCATTCGGCAGGAACGGCCGCGTTCGCCGCTGATCTTCCAGTATGGCGACGGCTTTCCCGAGTTCATCGACGATCTGGAGACGACACGTGGCGTGCCCTATCTCGGCGACGTGGCGCGACTGGAGGTTCTGTGGATGCGTGCCTACCACGCCGCTGACGCGACGCCGCTCGACATTGCAGCGATTGCCGGTACCGATCCCGAGATTCTTGTCGGATCAGGCATTGTACCAATGCCATCGGCGTCCCTGCTGCGGTCGGACTGGCCGGTCGGCTCGATCTGGGCGGCGCACCAGCAGGATCCGGTGGCTTCCGTTGCGCATTCGGGCCCCGAAACGATCCTCGTGTTGCGTCCGCAGGCCGATGTCAGGGTGCACATAGTACCGCCCCAGGACGGCAATTTCGCCGCCACGCTGTTCGCCGGCAAGTCGCTCGGCGGAGCCGCGCAGGCAGCGTCTCATGACGCGAGCTTCGATTTCGGCAGCGCCCTTGTCGGTCTTGTGTCGCTCGGCACCGTCCTGCGGCTGCAGCCCATTTCAGAAGGTGACAATTCATGACCCCGACTCCTGATACGGAGAAGCAGTTCCTCCCCGGCGCGATCGGTCGAGTCGAGCGCCTGCTGGCGTCGATCCCGGAGGCAATCCCACTGTTGGCGCTGCGGATCGCGATTGCCGTGCCGTTCTACAAGTCCGGTCTCACAAAATGGGACGGGTTCCTGCAGCTTTCCAACGGTGCGCGGTACCTTTTCACGCAGGAATTCAAACTGCACATATTCGGCAGCCTGGTGCCTTACCCGTACCCCATCGCCGCCGCGACACTGGCCGGGATCGGCGAGATCGTGTTGCCCATTTTGCTGGTGCTCGGCATCGGCACGCGTTTTGCAGCACTGGGCATACTGGCGATGACGGCGGTGATCCAGATCACCGTCCCTGAGGGCTGGGCGAACTTCCATCTGCCCTGGGCGGCGATGGCGCTGGCGCTCGTCGTTTGGGGCGGCGGTGCGTACAGCCTGGACCGCCTGCTGTCAGGACGGACAACCCTGCCGCGCGTCGCCTGACGTCTCGCTCAGGCAGTCTCAATGCGTTCGCCGTCGCGGATCAGGTAGCTCGGCTTGTACATGGTCACGAGTTCCTCAGCGATCGTCGGATGCACGGCCATGGTGCGGTCGAAATCGTCCTTGGTGAGTCCAGCCTTCAAGCTTATGCCGAGAAGCTGCGCCATCTCCCCGGCGTCGGGGCCCAGAATATGCGCCCCCAGGACGAGCCTCGTATCGGCATCGACGACGAGCTTGGCCAGCATCCGGTCATCGCGGTTGGCCATAACGTTGCGCATGGGCCGGAACGAGGCGCGGTAGATTTCGAGCGCGGCAAAGCGCTTCGCCGCCTCGTCTTCGGAGAGGCCGACAGTGCCGATTTCCGGCTGCGAGAACACGGCCGTCGCAATGCAGTCGAGATCGGGCTCGGTCGGATTGTCCTTGAACGCGGTTTCGACGAAGCACATCGCCTCGTGGATCGCCACCGGCGTGAGTTGCACCCTGTCCGTGACGTCGCCGATCGCCCAGATGTTGTCGACGTTCGTGCGCGACAGCGCATCGACCAAGATCTCGCCCTTGACGCCGATCTCGACGCCCACATTCTCCAGCCCGAGGTCTTCGGTGTTGGGGATGCGCCCTATAGCGAGCATCACCTGGTCGGCGACCAGCACCTCGCCGCCGGTGACGATTGCCGCCAGCCGGCCGTCGTCGTTCTTCTGGATCTCCTCGAAGATCGTGTGGCAGAGTACACGGATCCCCTTCTTCTCCATGGCCGCATGCAGGGTGCGCCGCATATCCATGTCGAAGCGTCCGAGGATTTCCTTGCCGCGATAGATCAGCGTCGTCTCGACACCGAGTCCGTGGAAGATGTTGGCGAATTCAACGGCGATGTAGCCGCCGCCGGCGATGACGATCGATTTCGGCAGTTCCGGGAGATCGAAGACCTCGTTGGAGAAGATGCAGTATTCGTGGCCGGGCAGCGCGGCGTGCGGGTTGGGCCTGCCGCCGGTGGCGATCAGTATCTGGTCGGCGGTGACCGTGCGATTCTCGTTCTCGATGTGCACCGTGTGCGCATCGACCAGCGTGGCGCGGCTGTGGATGGCCGTGCCGCCGGCCTTTTCGACGCCCTGCTGATAGATGCCCGAGAGCCTGCCGATCTCGCGATCCTTGTTGGCAATGAGTGTCGGCCAGTCGAAGCTTGCTTCAGGCACCGTCCAGCCATAGCCGGCTGCGTCCGCGAAATGTTCGGGAAACTGCGAGGCGTAGACGAACAGCTTCTTCGGTACGCAGCCGCGGATCACGCAGGTTCCGCCGAAGCGATACTCCTCGGCAACCGCTACCTTCTTGCCGAGCCCCGCGGCGACACGCCCGGCCCGGACACCGCCCGAACCGCCGCCGATGACGAAGAGGTCGAAGTCGTAGCGGGCCATTGTCAATCTTCCTTGCAGTGTGGGCAGTCGCCAGACAGGTAAGGGCCGGCGGCCGAAATGAAAAGCCCGGCACGGGCCGGGCTTTCACAGCATTTTTCGAGAAGGACCGTCGCGCGTTACTGGATCGGCGCGTCGAGGCCCTGCAACTCCGGCGTTTCCGGCTGCGGCGCCGCGGCATCGTCGGCTGGCGCCGGCGTCGCCGAATCGGTGGCTGGCGCTGCCGGAGAGTCCGAGACGTTGGAATTGACTTGAGCCGCCACTTGGGATTCGAGTTCCTTGCCGACTGCTTCTGTCAAATCGCGCGAAATGCCACGCTGCCAGATTTCGGCTGCCTTCGCGACCTCGCGGGCAACGATCGGTCCATCTGTCAGGAGCTTCTTGCCGGCATCCGACTGGTAGAACGCCGCAATCTCATTGAGCTGAGGCTCGGAAAATACCCTTGCATAGGCAAGCGCAACCTCACGTTCCAGGTCGGCGCGGCGGCCTGCCATCTTGATTGTCTCGGCATCGACCGTGGCGATGATCATCTCCTGGAGATCCGGATTCTGCTGAATGAGCTGCTGCTTGAGGGCAATGTTGGCAGCCGGCAGTATGTTGTCATATGCATCTGTCGCCCGGACAGCACTAATGGCCGCGCGCGCTGCCTTTATATGGCTTTCGCTGATGTCCTGAGCAGACGCGTGGGAAGCAAATGCGACGAAGGCCGTTGTCGCCACGACTGCGGCGGCACGACGAACGCTGAAAACGAAATGCATGGTCGGAAGAACTCCCCTGTTTCTCTCAGGCCGGGCGCATGGTCCTGATGCCGCCCTCGCCTGCAATGATTGCTACCTTCGCCAAGTTCAGGAAAAGGCCGTGCTCGACCACCCCCGGAACGGCGTGCAGCGCGTTTGACAGCGCTCTTGGATCCGGAATACGGCCAAAAGATGCATCCAGGATCAAATGACCGCCGTCTGTAACAAATGGCTGGCCGTCCGTCATCCTCAATATCAGCGGAGCCGAAAGTCCCAGCTGCGAGGCCGCCCGGGCGATGCCAAGCTGGGTGGCGACGAGCCCGAAACGATTGACCTCGATCGGCAGGGGGAAACGGCCGAGCGTCCCGACCAGCTTGCTGTCATCGGCAATGACGATCATCCGTTTCGACGCGGCAGCGACGATTTTCTCGCGCAGCAGCGCGCCGCCGCCGCCCTTGATCAGGTTGAGTTGCGGGTCGACCTCGTCGGCGCCATCGACCGTCAGGTCGAGTTCCGGCGTCTCGTCGAGCGTCGACTGCGTGATGCCGAGCTCGGTGCACAGATCAGCCGTGCGCTCCGACGTCGGTACGCCGACGATCGTCATGCCGCCCGCCACCCTGGCGGCGAGTAGCCGCACGAATTCCTCGGCGGTCGAGCCGGTACCGATGCCAAGACGCATGCCGTCTTCGACATGCCCGAGAGCCGCCTCGGCGGCTCGCATCTTAAGGTCTCGTGCATTCATCTGTCAGGTCACCGGCAGAGGGTTGAATGGCGGCGCTGGTACCATCTTTGGTGCGGCCGGCAAAGTCCCGGTCGAGGAGATGGTCCGCTCCGGCTTGCGCTTGGCCGCGGTGCGCGTTATCGGCCATCGGCGCGCCTTGGGGCGAGCCAGACAGAAGGTCAGACGCAATGAGCCAGCCGATAATCGTGTTCGACCTTGACGGGACGCTGGTCGACACCGCCCCAGACCTGCTCGACAGTCTGAACCACACGCTTGGCGCCGGCGGCGCGGCGATGGCCGACACTGCAGGTTTCCGCCAGTTCGTCGGCCACGGCGCAAGAGTAATGATCGAGCGCGCTTACCACGCGCAGCAAAGAGCGCTCGCCGCCGATGAGCACGACCGGCTTTTCGCCCTGTTTCTCGACCATTACGGCGCCAACATCCCGGGCCGTTCCAAACCTTATCCGGGAGTCGTCGAAGCCCTCGCAAGATTCAAGTCGGCCGGCTTCCTGATGGCGGTATGCACCAACAAGACGGAAGCCTTCGCGAAGCTGCTGCTGACGTCGCTCAACCTCGACCGTTACTTCGCTGCAATCTGCGGCCAGGATACATTCGACTGCCGCAAGCCCGATCCGCGCCATCTCACCGAAACCATCCGCGTGGCCGGCGGCAGCGCCGAGCGTGCCGTGATGGTCGGCGATTCGCGCACCGACATCGATACGGCCAAGGCTGCGGGCATTCCCGTCGTCGCGGTGGATTTCGGCTACACCGACCGGCATGTGCGGGAGTTCGACCCGTCCAGGGTCATCTCGCATTTCGACGAGCTGACGGTCGAACTGGCCAACGAGCTCATTCTGTCGATCGCAGGCCACACGCGTTCTTGACTTAGCAGCGGCCCGCATCCTATATCGCGGCTCGCTTGGCCTTCGGGCTTCGAGCGGGCGATTAGCTCAGCGGGAGAGCACACCCTTCACACGGGTGGGGTCGCAGGTTCAATCCCTGCATCGCCCACCATCTTCTCAGCGTCATTCGAAATTTCGAGAATACACGCCGCAGCGCCGATGCGTCCGCCTGTCGAGGAGCCGCTCCGAGCCTAGCTGCTCGGAGCCCGCACTTCGTCGGTCTTTTCAAACGCAGCGCTGAGCCTGTCGTCCCGGCCATAGATGTCGTCGAAGTAGCCGACCTTGCCGTTCTTGTCCGGCCAGGCGGTGAAATAGGCGACATAGACCGGGATCTTGGGGGTCTTTTCCGACGAATGGCCCTGCTTGAGCTTCGCCTCGACGTGGTCGATGCTGGTGCCGAGTACGGCCGCCGCCATCCCGCGCGGATCCTTCAGACGCACGCAGCCATGGCTGAAGGCACGCGTCTCACGGTCGAAGAGGGCCTTCTGTGGCGTGTCGTGCATGTAGATGGCATGCTTGTTCGGAAACAGGATTTTCAACTCGCCGAGCGCATTTGCCTCGCTCGGAGTCTGACGCACGTTGAACGGCACTTTCGAGCCATAGGCGCCCCAGTTGATGGACGAGGATGAAATGCGACGGCCGCTGGCGTCGGTAACCTCGTAGCCGGCCCTGTCGAGATAGCCAGGATCGCCGCGCAGGCGTGGCAGCATCTCGTTGACAATGATCGACTGCGGCACGCCCCAGTAAGGATTGTAGTCGATCTGTTCGATCTCGTCGTAGAAGAAGCTGGTCTGGTTCGACGGCTTGCCGACGACGACCCGCATGTTGAGCTTTTCCTGCCCGTTCTCGATGAACCGCGCGTTGTACTCCGGCTGGTTGATGAAGACGCGCGTTTCGCCGAGTTCATGCGGAAGCCAGCGCATCTGCTCCAGCGCGACGACCACCTTGTCTATGCGGTCGGCGCGCGAGTTGCCGGCGAGTGCGCCAACCGTGCGCGGGCCGACGACGCCGTCCGGCCGCAGGCCAGCCTTGGTCTGGGCCGCCTTGATCACAGGAACGAGATCGTCCGTGTACTCCTCGCTGTTGACGCGCTGCGCCAGAAGTTCGCCATACTCGCCGCCCATCTCGTCATCGAGATCGCGGGCGATGATGCGCAGCAGGTTGGAGAATTCGGGATCCTGCCCGCCAGGTTTCACGACGAGCGACTGGTCGACGACGATGCTGTTCTCGGTCGTTGCCCGAAGTGCCTCGAGTTCGACCCGTAGCGCCCTGTATTCGGCGCTCTGTGGGTGGCGCGACTCAAGCAGGCTACGCACGTCTGCGCTGGCTGCCAGCGCCTTCAGTTCAGCAACGAAATCGATCGGCTTGCGCGGCAGATCGTAATATCCGGAGATGCGGTCGGGGATGACACGGCCGTTCGTCGCGTCGCTGATATAGCGCAACACCCGCGCCGACAGCGCCATTTCGAAGCGAATCAATTCCTGCTCGCGGCTCACTTCATCGAGGGCCGCACCGGTGCTGGACGGCACCGCGAGACCGTAGTCGACAGCCGGAAGGCCGTAGCTCGGTGCTTCTCCGAGCACCCGCAGCGCCTCGCGGCCACGGTCGTTGATGTCGTTGCCGCTCACCCAGATGAAGTCGGGGTTGGCAGTGTAGTAGTCGATGATGGCCTTGCCTGCTTCGGTCTCGGCGAAAAGCTCGTATCCGACCAATCCGGAAACCGCCTCGCGAAACTCGCTGGCGGAAGCCGGGTCGAGCGACGCCGACTGCCCGATGGCGGCGAGCGACGAGAAGTCCACGCGACGGAGCGCATCGGCCTTGTAAGTGTAATAGGAGGGCGCGGAGATCTTTGCCGGCGCGGCCCGGACGACATTCTTGCGGGGAGCGACCTTACGCTGCTCTTCCTGCTGCCGTCGCTGGCGGTCGGAGCGAAATACGTTCTGGTGATCGTTGCGCCTGCTGGTGCCCAGGGGTTCACCGCGAGTACGGTTGCCGCCGAAAAGCATATCGAAAATCGTCTGCGCTTCAGCCTGCGGCGTGCCCAGGGCGAGCACGCAAGCAAGTGCTGCAAGCGGAAGCGAAATCGTCTTGCCTGCAAAAAGTCTCATCAAATATCCATTCCGATTTGCCGCACGACTAAGTTGTCCCCCGGAAGGCGGATGTAAGGCGCAACGATAGCGATTCATACCGGTAACGCCAAGTTCTCACAATTTCGGCCCCCAGTGTTGCGCTTAGGTTTCACAACATCGTGACCCGGCGGAATGTTCCCGGCGGCACCCCCGCGGCGGTCAGTCGCCCGGGCTCAGTGAACTGGAACCGTTTGCCCGGCCACGAAGTCCAGTGCCGTGGCAAGCACGGCCTGGTCGGAGAGGATGCGGCGATGGCCGAGGCCCGGAGCCCAATGCAGGACCACATGGGCACCGGCCTCCGCGTAGGAATCGGCATGAAAGCCGGGCACTTCCCGGTCGTCGGGCGCATGCAGCACCAGCGTCGGCACCGAGATGCCAGCGAGCTGGCTCGTGCCGTCGAACTGTTCGAGCGGACGCCCCGCGATTCGGCCGATCCGGTCGGCCATTGCCGCCTGCGCGCGTGGCCCGAGCCCGAGCAGGCGGAAGAAGTTCTGGAAGATCGCCGGGAGCGAACTGGGTGCCGCAATCAGCACGAGACGGGCTGCTTCGAGCGGGGGAACGCCGCCGATGGAACCGGCAACCGCATTGGCGGCGACCGCACCGCCAAACGAGTGACCGGCCACGGCGGAGAACGGGCCGAACCATTCGTTCGCCAATCGCATTGCCTTCACGCCATCGACCAGTGTCAGGCGGCGCCCGGTCGACTGGCCGTGACCGGGAAGATCGACGGAGATGACGCGAAAACCGGCATCGCGAAAGGCCTCGACGACACGTTTCATGAACTCCGTCCGCGACCTCCAGCCGTGGACGACGAGCACCGTGGAGCCGTTGGGCCGGCCATCGAGCGGACGGAACTCATGCACTGCAAGACACCCACCGGCCATGGGAATCCGGTGATGGCGCGCCTCGGCCATGAAGCCGGTGGCGCGCTCGACCGCACGCGCCTCGCCGGGCGTCATCTTTTCCGGATCGGCGGTTCGGCAAAACATTTCGAAGGCAATGCGGCCTGCGAGCCTCGGAGCGACATGCTCCGCGAGGCCGAAAGCGGCGCGGATGACCTTGACCGCGAATGGTGCCATGATAGGTGTCCGACGGAGGAGTTCGTTCAAGCATGAACATAATAGTTCAATCATGAACAATGCGCAAGATTTGCCCTGGGATAATCCGCGTTTCCGTAACTGGGTCGCGGTAGCGCGCGCCTGCCATGCGGTAGAGCGCGCGGTGGCCGTGGCGCTCGCCCCGCTTGACCTGAAGCCGGCGCAGCTCGACGTGCTGATGAACCTCTACCGCCATCCCGGCATGTCGCAGCACGATCTGGCGCGCAAGCTGCTGGTCGGCCGCTCCAACATCACCATGCTCCTGCCCCAGATGGAAAAGCGGAACCTGTTGAAGCGCGAGGGCGACGAAAAGGACAAGCGCGTGCTGCGCTTGACGCTGACGGATGACGGCGTGACGCTGCTGATGAAGGCGCTGAAGGTTCACATGGCGCTGATCGAAAAGGCGATGAGCCAGTCGACCCCGGACGAATGCGACATGCTGGGCGACCAGATGCGCCGCGTCGCAGAGGTACTAAAGGTCGACTAGGACCGAGTCAGGCAGCGACCCGTGCTGTTCGCCGGCGGCCGGATGCGGCGTCCGGCTTGCCGAAATAGGGACGCGCATAGGCGATGAGCGCGACGGCAAGCCCCGTCGCCAGCACCCACCAGGAAGGGCGGATCGAGAAGGCGAACTGCAGGTTGGCGGCAAGCACGCGGCCGGGCGGGATGCCGGTGGCGAGCCCGTACCAGGCATATTCGGTGGCGGCCGTCGCCAGGCCGGCAAGGCAGGCCAGGCCGATCAGAACCCATGGCGACTTCAGCTCGAAGCCCTGCCAGTGCGCCAGACGATAGAGCATCAGCAGGAAGAACAGCCCGGCCATCAGCGTCGGCTCGTAGACGTCGGCCTTCGACTGGATGAAGAAGTGGAAGGCCGCGAGCACGCCGATGACATAGACGATCCTGTGCAGCCGGCCCCAGTTCCTGCCGAGCCGTCGTATCGCTGCGTCGGTCGAGGTCGAGCCGAGCGCGACCAAGCCAAGCAGCGCCACGAAGCCGATGGTCAGGTAGAAACGCTGCACGATCTCGAGCGCCACGCGCACGACATCGAACTTCATGTCCCAAGTGTAGAGAAAAAGGTGCGCCAGCGCATAGAACAAGGCGGCCAGGCCGACCATGCGGCGCACCATGATCAGCTTCGGCCAGTTGGCGATGCGGCGCAGCGGCGTGATCGCCAGCGAGATGAACAGGAAGCGGATCGCCCAGTCGCCGGTCTCGTGAATGGCCTCGGTGATCGGGCGCGCGCCGAGCAGGCTCGGCGAGCCAGCCGGCACCAGCGGGCCTTGAGCAGCCGCCAGCGCCAAAAGCAGCGCCGGCAGGCAGAGCCCGGCGAGCACCGTCGTCTTGAGCAACGAAAAGCGTCCGGCCCGATCAGTCCACGGTGTCATGTCGCGAAAAGGTCCTGCATTCATGCAGCCTATACGTCGCCGGCCGACGATTTGTTACCGGCCAACGCATCACATCGAGTTGAAGCGGCCTACCACATCGTGTTGCGGGCGCGCTCCGGCCACTCGCGGTCATAGGCCGCGCCGTCTATCGACTTGCGACTGGTGACTTCCAGGATACGGCCGGGCGTCGGCAGCGTGGCGGCGTCTACATGCGCGCCGGCGTCCCAGAGCCGCGAGCGGTGAATGGCGCGGGCGCACTGGAAATAGACGTCCTCGACGGAAATGACGATCACCGACCGCGCCGGCTTGCCCTGCACCGCGAAGGAGGCGCAGAGTTCCTCGTCGATGCTGATCAGGGCGCGCCCGTTGACCCGCAGCGTGGTGCCAGAGCCCGGCACGAGGAACAGCAGGCCGACGCGCGCGTCGCGGATGATGTTCTTCAGCGAATCGGCACGGTTGTTGCCACGCCGGTCGGGCATCATGAGCGTCCTGCGGTCATGCACCCGCACGAAGCCCGGCAGGTCGCCGCGCGGCGAACAGTCGAGCCCTTCGGGTCCGCAGGTTGCCAGGGACACGAAGGGCGAGGCTTCGATGAAGGCGGCATATTCCGGGATGACGTGATCGAGTTGCTTGACGAGGGATGTCTCCCCCGGCTGGCCATAGAGGGCTTCCAGTTGCTCGATGGAGGAAATGGTTTTCATCGGCAGGATTCAGCAGTTCGTACCTGCGAAGTAAAGTCCGGGTTACAGTTGGCTTGCGAAAACGTCCCGCGCATTCAGATGATAGGGCAAAGCCCTGTTGAGATGGTGCCACGCGCCAGGAACTTTGATGGCATCTTTGCCAAGGCGGGAATTCATGCCGCCGAACCAGTCGATCGCGCCGATCACTTGCTTGACGTTTTCATACCCTCTCGGGAACTCGACCACTGCTCCGAGCGTGACGAACTTCGCCGCCCTGGCGTGATCGATGGCCGCGTGGTCTTTTAGCAACGCAAGGGCCTCGAGGGCGAAGACTATGCTGAGGCACCCCTTGCTGTGCCCGACAACCGTATCGATCCTGCGATCCTTCTCGGTCAGCAGCCGCAGAAGCGTCATGGTATCGGGGCTGAATCCAGTGGCGATGTCCGAGGAGATAGTCAATTCTTCGGGGGAGAGCGACCCGCGTTCCATGGCCGTCAATGTTTGCTTCATGGCGTCCGTGCGCTCCTTTTGGGATGCGGTTACGTCGTGCCATCGTTGCACCATAGCATTGGCCGCGCCGAAGAAGAAAAAACCGCCGAGTGCCTCGGAAAGCAGATCGGCGACGCCATAGCCAGCAACGATCGCGCCAACAGGTTCGCCGGTATGATCGGCCAGATTGCGGGCAAGAGCGGCGGCGCCGACATCAGAGCTGCCGACCCCGGCGACGGCAAATTTTTTGAGCTTACGACCGGGCGAGTCGACCAGCGCTTCATAGCTGTCCAACTTCGTGATGCTGAGCGGACCCTTCGTCCCTTTCGGATGAACGACAAGTATGGCGCCTTCCGTATTGGTTTCGCTCACCAGGAGGTGCATTTCCTCGGGAGACAAGGCATTCACGTCGTAGAAGAGCCAGTCGAGAGCGGCGTTGCGCAATTTGGCGCTTTCAGAGAGCGTGCCAGCAGCCAGCTTCATCGGCGTGGAACTCGGCAGCGAATCAATAGTTTCTACGAGTTGCCTGCCAATCATTGCTGGTTCCTCATCTATTGTGCAGTGCACAATAGATGAAACGTTACACGATAGAAATAGAAAAATGCTCGCGGTTGACTACTTTTCGCGGCTCAGCCCCTTCTCGATAAGCTCCGCAAGATATGCCTCCCACCGTTCCTCCTTCTCGTGGCCCAGCTGGTGCAGGTAGTCCCAGGTGAAGATGCCGGTGTCGTGCAGGTCGTCGAAGGTGATCCTGACGGCGTAATTGCCGACCGGCTCGATCTTCATGATGCCGACATCGCGCTTGCCCGGCACCGTGACGCGCTGGTCGGGCGAATGGCCCTGCACTTCCGCCGATGGCGACGCGACGCGCAAGAGCTCGGCCGGCAGCTCGAATGGATGGTGGTCGGCAAAGGTCACCGTCAGCATCCGCCGATCCTTCGAAACCCTGAGTTCCCTTGGCGCGCTCATCGAAATTCCCTTCCAGATTCTCCCTGGCGGCAGCTGACCTGCCACGCCGCCGTTGCGAATTGCCACGTAGCTGTACCTTGAGCCAATAGCCACAAGCCATCAGATGATTGTATATGGTCAGTCGGACAGGCATGCTGCCACGAGCATTGGAAGAGCATTCATGGACATGATCGACCCATTCGGTCGCAACATCAGCTACCTCCGCGTTTCGGTGACGGACCGTTGCGATTTTCGCTGCACCTATTGCATGGCGGAAAACATGGCGTTCCTGCCCAAGAAGGACCTGCTGTCGCTCGAGGAGCTCGACCGGCTGTGCACGGTGTTCATCGAAAAGGGCGTGAAGAAGCTCCGGCTGACGGGCGGCGAGCCGCTGGTGCGCAAGAACATCATGCACCTGGTGCGCCAGCTGTCGCGCCACCTGGAGTCGGGAGCGCTCGAGGAGCTGACCCTGACGACCAACGGCTCGCAGCTCACCCGATTCGCTCCCGAGCTCGCCGATTGCGGCGTCAAGCGCATCAACATTTCCATCGACACGCTGGATGCCGACAAGTTCCATGCCATCACCCGCTGGGGCAGCCTCAACAAGGTGCTGGAGGGCATCGACGCTGCCCAGGCCGCGGGGCTGCACGTCAAGCTGAACACGGTGGCCCTCAAGGGCTTCAACGACGCCGAGATGCCCGAGTTGATGCGCTGGGCGCACGGCCGCGGCGCCGACCTGACGGTAATCGAGACGATGCCGCTCGGCGAGATCGACGAGGACCGCACCGACCAGTACATGCCGCTGTCGCTCTTGCGCGCACAGCTCGAGCAGCAGTTCACCTTCGACGACATCCCCTACAAGACGGGCGGACCGGCGCGCTATGTCCAGGTCCGCGAGACGGGCGGCCGCCTCGGCTTCATCACCCCGATGACGCACAATTTCTGCGAAAGCTGCAACCGCGTCAGGCTGACCTGCACCGGCACGCTCTATATGTGTCTCGGCCAGGAAGACGCCGCCGACCTGCGCGCCCCGCTGCGCGCCTCGGAAGGCAACGAGTTGCTGTCACAGGCGATCGACGAAGCCATCGGCCGCAAGCCGAAGGGTCACGACTTCATCATCGACCGCCGCACCAGCCGCCCCGCCGTCTCGCGCCATATGAGCGTCACCGGCGGGTAACACCGCCGGACTGGCCCAAGCGGCGCACACTTCCTGCGATTGCGGTTTCGTGGCTTCCTGCTAGAGCCAACGGAGCCGAAACGCGGAATCCCTCTTGCCCCTTTCTCCCAACCTGACCGCCGCGCTCTTCATGTGCCTGTCGATGGCGGGCTTCACCGCCAATGACGTGATCGCCAAGCACCTGTCCGCATCGATGAACATGGGACAGGTGATGCTGCTGCGCGGCCTGTTCGCGACGCTGTTCATCGCCGCCCTCGCCTGGCACCGGGGCGCGCTGCGCACGCCGCTGCTTGTCTTCCAGCCGCTCGTCATGCTGCGCGTTGCCGGCGAAGCGCTGGCCACCATCACCTTCCTGATAGCACTTGCCCAGCTGCCGGTCGCCAATGTCGCCGCCGTGCTGCAGGCACTGCCGCTCGCCGTTACGATGGGTGCGGCGCTGTTCTTCGGCGAGGGCGTCGGCTGGCGCCGCTGGCTGGCGATTATTGCCGGCTTCATCGGCGTCGCCATCATCGTGCGGCCCGGCTTCGAGGGTTTCAGCGCCTATTCGCTGCTCGCCTTCCTGACGGTCTGTTTCGCCGCCATGCGCGATCTCGTCACCAAGCGCATCCCGCACGAGGTGCCGACTCTCCTGATCTCGACGGCAACGGCAGGCACCGTCACGCTGTGCGGCCTGTTCCTGGTCGGGCCAATGGGCGGCTGGGTCGCGCCGACGGGACCCGACTTCATGCAGCTGGCAATTGCCGCGGCTCTGCTGCTGGTCGGCTACCAGTTCATCATCATGGCGATGCGCATCGGCGAGATCTCCTTCGTCGCGCCGTTCCGCTACACCGGCCTGCTCTGGGCGATCGTGCTCGGTGTGCTCGTCTTCAACGAGGTGCCGGACTTGCCGATGATGCTGGGCGCCGCCATTATTGTCGCTTCGGGACTTTATACATTGTATCGCGAAAGAGTTGTCGGCCGGTCCATGGCATCCACAGAGAGCATCGGGCCGACCATGGCTCCTGACGGGCTCTGAAGATGAACGAGGCAGACGGCAGCGGGGAAAAGTCGATGGGGACGCCTGCCGGGGTTTTCCATTGATGCAGCGCGTCTTCGGCATCACCGGCTGGAAGAATTCGGGCAAGACGACACTGACCGAGCGCCTTGTCGCCGAACTGACCTGGCGCGGCTGGCTCGTCTCAACGGTCAAGCATGCGCATCACAGTTTCGAGGTCGACAAGCCCGGCACCGATAGCCATCGCCACCGCGAAGCCGGCGCTCACGAGGTCGCCATCGTCTCCGGCACGCGCTGGGCGTTGATGCATGAATTGCGGCACGAGGAGGAACCTCCCCTGGAGGCGATTCTGGCGCGCCTGTCGCCCTGCGATATCGTCATCGTCGAAGGCTACAAGCGGGCGACGCACAAGAAGATCGAGACCCGCCGGCTAGATGCGCTGGAGACGAGGCCGCTGTCAAAACAGGATCCCAACATCGTGGCGATCGCATCCGACCACGCTCCGGCGGGCGAAACACTGCCGGTCTTCGACCTGAACGATATTCCGGCCATTGCCGATTTCGTCGAAGCCGCAACCGCGTTGACGGGACGCGTGAATCGCCCCGATTGAGGTGCAGCCTGGCGACGGCTCGAGCGCCGCGGTCCCGGCCGGAAAGTTGCCGGCTGATCCTGATTTCCGCGTAGGCCCTGTTTGGGATTGCTTTTTCTCCAGAAACAAGCGGAATATCGCCCAGTAGGGCGCGGCAGGGGCCGCGACCGATTATTTCCCGGCCTTGGCCGGAAGATTGGGTTATGAGGGATCATTCATGCTTACCTTGAAACGTTTGACGCTTGCCGCTTCCGCAGCAACGCTGGCGATCATGCTGGCCGCCTGTTCGCAGGAGGAAACCAAGACCGCCGAGACCGCGCCTGCGGAAACGCCTGCGGCGGAACCGGCTGCCGCGGAACCGGCCGAGCCGGCCGCAGCCGAGGCGCCTG
>CAMYMG010000068.1 GCA_947259295.1 uncultured Rhizobiaceae bacterium | reverse complement strand
TCGGGCGCTGGCTGCGGGGCAACTGGGCGGTGGCCGTGGCCGGGGTGTCGCTGGCGCTGGCGGGATTTCGTGCCAAAGCTGCGGACAGCGCCGCCCGCAGCGGCGTTTCGTCATTCGGCCCGTGCCTCCGCCGGCTCCGGCCCTGCAGCCCCGCGAGTTTCCATGCTTCCCGACGTCGTCACCGAGCCCGCCCGCCAGATCCCCGTCATCCGCCGCACAGAGGTGCTGGTCGTCGGCTCCGGCCCGGGCGGGCTGGCAGCCGCGCTCGCCGCGGCGCGCGCCGGGGTCGAAGTGACGCTGGTCGAGCGTTTCGGCTGCTTCGGCGGCAACATCACAGTCGTCGGCGTCGAAGGGCTCGCCTGGTACCGCCACGAGGCGACGGTCGAGGCGAACGGCATCGGCCGCGAGTTCGAGGAGCGCGCCAAGGCGATGGGTGCCGCCGTGCCCGAGAGCCAGTCTCTGAGCTACGAGCTCGATTCGGAAGGCTTCAAGCTGGTCGCCGACGCGCTGGTCGAGGAGGCTGGCGTCAACGGCATGCTGCACCGGAGCTTTGTCGCACCGGTGATGGACGGCGATCGCTGCGCCGGCATCATCGTCGAATCGAAGGCCGGCCGCGAGGCGATCATGGCCAAGATCGTCATCGACGCGACGGGAGATGCCGACGTCGCGACGCGCGCCGGGGTGCCGGCCTTCAAGACGCCGGTCGAGGAGATGCAGGCGGCGAGCGTCATGTTCCACCTCGCCGGCGTGGACAAGGCCGCTTTCATGGCCGAGGTGAAGGCCGACCCGCAGACCTACAAGGACTGGTCGACCGGCGAGTGGAAGGTCAAGACCGACGGCAAGGAGGACGACATGTTCTCACCGTTCCTGAAAAAACCGTTCGCCAAGGCGATTGAGGACGGGCTGATCCCCAAGCAGCTCAGCACCATCGCCGGCACCTGGGGCGCCATGCACGACACCGGCGAGCTGACCTACATGAACCTGGTGCATCTCGCCGGCATCGACGGCACCGACCCCGACAGCATGACCCGGGGCGAGATCGAGGGGCGCCGCCAGGCGATGCTCGCCATCGAGGCGCTGCGCCGCTACATGCCGGGCTGCAAGGGCGTGCGGCTGCGCAATTTCGGCATGTCGATCGGCATTCGCGATACGAGGAAGATCGACGCCCTCTACAACATGACCGAGACCGACGCGCGCCAGCAGGGCCGCTTCGACGACACGATCGGCATCTATCCGGAATTCATCGACGGCTACGGCGTGCTGATCATCCCGACCACCGGCCGCTACATGCACATTCCCTACCGCGCCATGCTGCCGAAGAGGGTGAAGGGCCTGCTGGTGACGGGGCGCGCCATCGGCGGCGACAGGATCGCCCATGCGGCGACGCGCAACATGGCCTGCTGCGCGGTGGCCGGCCAGGGCGCCGGCGTGGCCGCGGCACTCGCGGTGAAGACCGGACGCGACGTGGACGAGATCGACATCGGCGCCGTGCAGACAGAGCTCGAGCGACAGGGCGTACGCATCAGGTGAGGCGGCGCAGCTCCCGCGCAATCGTCGGGCAACGCGCCGCTCGGCAAAACTATGCCTTTACACGCACAGGTTGGTAGCGCTACCGTTTCGCCCGGGAGGAGCGGTTCGCCGCGCCGCATTTGGACACGTTTCCTCGAAGCGCGTCACAGAAGCAACGTTCGGGAGGAACGATGGCGTCTGTCGAAATTCGTGACGTCTACAAGTCTTTTGGTTCAGTCGAAATCTTGCATGGCGTCAGCATCGACATCGTCGATGGCGAATTCGTCACGCTCGTCGGACCGTCAGGCTGTGGCAAGTCCACCCTGCTCAGGATGATCGCAGGGCTCGAGGGCATCTCGCGCGGCGAGATCGCCATCGGCGAACGCGTCGTCAACCGCGTCGCGCCGAAGGAACGCGACATCGCCATGGTGTTCCAGAACTATGCGCTCTATCCGCATATGACGGTGGCCCAGAACATGGCCTTCTCGCTGATGCTGAAGAATGCGCCAAAGGCCGAGATCGACGCCGGCGTGCAGCGCGCCGCCGAGATTCTCGGCCTGGTGCCGCTGCTCGACCGCTATCCGCGCCAACTGTCCGGTGGCCAGCGCCAGCGCGTCGCCATGGGCCGCGCCATCGTGCGTGATCCGCAGGTCTTCCTGTTCGACGAACCGCTGTCCAACCTCGATGCCAAGCTGCGCGTCGCCATGCGCGCCGAGATCAAGGAACTGCACCAGCGGCTGAAGACGACGACGATCTACGTCACGCATGACCAGATCGAGGCGATGACGATGGCCGACAAGATCGTCGTCATGCATGACGGCATCGTCGAGCAGATCGGCAAGCCGCTCGATCTCTACGACCGTCCCGACAATCTGTTTGTCGCAAGCTTCATCGGCTCGCCGGCGATGAACTTCCTGAACGGCAATATCGCCAGCGACGGCTCGACCAGCTTTCTCGGCAAGGGCGGCTTCTCGGTGCCGCTCGAGGGCACGGCAGGCGTCGCGGCCGGCGCGCCGGTGGTGCTAGGCGTGCGCCCCGAGCATCTCAGCCTCTCGGACGACGGGTTTCCGGTCGAGATCGTCGTCATCGAGCCGACCGGCTCGGAATTGCAGATCATCGGCCGCACCCCCGGTGGCGAGGAGATCGTCGCCAATTTCCGCGAGCGCCATGCTTTCGAACCGGGCCAGACCGTCAGGCTGGCGCCCGACCTCATCCACCTCTTCAACGGAGAAACCGGAAAGCGGCTCTGACCGCGCAACCGGGCGAAGCATCGACCAGGGAAGAAACAGCCAAGGAGGAAGTGAAATGAAGTTCACCAGACGTGATGTGATCCGCACCACCGCCGGCGCGGCCGCCGGCATTGTCGGCAGCCGCTATCTCGGCGGCAGCCCCGCCTTCGCCCAGGACGCACCGAGCTTCACGCCAGAGCCTGGCGCCAGCCTGCGCATGCTGCGCTGGTCGCCCTTCGTCCAGGGCGACGAAGACGCCTGGCTCGCCAACACCAAGCGCTTCACCGAAGCGACCGGCGTGGAGGTTCGCGTCGACAAGGAAAGCTGGGAAGACATCCGCCCCAAGGCCGCCGTGGCCGCCAATGTCGGCTCGGGCCCCGACCTGATGCTGGTCTGGTTCGACGACGCCCACCAGTATCCCGACAAGCTGCTCGACGTCTCCGACATCGGCGAATATCTCGGCGGCAAGTATGGCGGCTGGTATGACGGCCCCAAGGGTTACGCGACGCGCGACGGTAAGTTCATCGGCCTGCCGCTGGCCGCCATCGGCAACGCCATCGTATACCGCGACAGCTGGGTCAAGGAAGCCGGCTTCTCCGAGTTTCCGAAGGACACCGCAGGCTTCCTGGAGCTCTGCAAGGCGCTGCAGAAGAACGGCCACCCGGCCGGCTTCACCCATGGTCACGGCGTCGGCGACGGCAACAACTACGCACACTGGCTGCTGTGGAGCCATGGCGGCAAGATGGTCGACGAGTCCGGCAAGGTGGCGATCAACAGCCCCGAGACGATGAAGGCGATCGAATACGCGATGGAGCTCTACAAGACCTTCATCCCGGGCACCGAAAGCTGGCTCGACGTCAACAACAACCGCGCCTATCTGGCCGGCGAGCTCGGCGTCATTGCCAACGGCATCTCGGCCTACAACACGGCCAAGATCAACAAGGACAACGATCCGAAGCTGGCCGAGATCGCCAAGGACACCCGTACCACCAACCTGCCGGTTGGTCCGGTCGGCCAGTCGGTCGAATTGCACCAGACGACGGTTGCTGTGATCTTCGACTACACGCCCTACCCGAACGCTGCCAAGGCCTATCTGCAGTTCATGTTCGAGGCCGAGCAGATGAACAACTGGATCGAGCAGTCGGCGGGCTATTGCTGCCAGACGTTGAAGGCCTTCGCCGACAACCCGATCTGGAGCGCCGACCCGAACAACGCCGCCTATGCACGGGCGTCGGAGACGCTGCGTCCGAACGGCTATGCCGGCCCGCTCGGCTACGCTTCCGCCGCCACCATGGCCGACTACGTGCTGGTCGACATGTTCGCCAAGGCGGTCACCGGCCAGGCGACGCCGCAGGAAGCGATGGAAGACGCCGAAAAGCGCGCCAACCGCTACTACAGGGTCTAGCGCCATCTCTCGCCTTCTCCCCGCTTGCGGGGGGAAGGCATCGCCGGTGCCGGAACGCTTGACGCTTTCGGCGCCAGCCCAGCCGAGAAAACCGGACCGCCATGGCCACTGAAAGACTGACCGCCGCCGAAGATCGTACCGAGCCGACGCTGTCGAAGCGGCTGGCCGAAAGCCGCGGCTTCCTGTCCTTCGGCTTCATGTTGCCGTCGGCCGCGCTGCTTCTGGTCTTCCTGACCTATCCGCTTGGCCTCGGCGTCTGGCTCGGTTTCACCGATACGCGCATCGGCCGGCCCGGCATCTTCGTCGGCCTCGAGAATTACGGATATCTCTGGGACGACTCGGTCTTCTGGCTCTCCGTCTTCAACACGCTGCTCTATACGATCAGCGCCTCGATCCTGAAATTCGCGCTCGGCCTGTGGCTGGCGCTGCTGCTCAACGAGAACCTGCCTTTCAAGTCGTTCTTCCGCGCCGTCGTGCTTTTGCCATGGGTTGTGCCGACGGTGCTGTCGGCCATCGCCTTCTGGTGGATCTACGACTCGCAGTTCTCGATCATTTCCTGGGCGCTGATCGAACTCGGCGTCATCGACCAGCGCATCAATTTCCTCGGCGATCCGACCAATGCCCGCGCCTCGGTGATCGCCGCCAATGTCTGGCGCGGCATTCCCTTCGTCGCCATCACGCTGCTCGCCGGGCTGCAGACCATCCCGCAATCGCTCTACGAGGCGGCGACGCTCGATGGCGCCGGCCGCTGGCAGCTTTTCCGCTTCGTCACCCTGCCGCTGCTGACTCCCATCATCGCCATCACCATGACCTTTTCGGTGCTGTTCACCTTCACCGATTTCCAGCTGATCTACGTGCTGACGCGCGGCGGCCCGGTCAACGCCACCCACCTGATGGCGACGCTGTCGTTCCAGCGCGGCATATCGGGCGGCCAGCTCGGCGAAGGTGCGGCGATCGCGGTGGCCATGATCCCGTTCCTACTAGCGGCGATCCTGTTCAGCTATTTCGGGCTGCAGCGCCGCAAATGGCAGCAGGGCGGAGGCGACTGACATGGCCATCGAACCCGACAAGCCGGTCGCCGGCGACGAAGGCGGCATGGGCTATCTGCAGAGCCTGCCGCGCCGCGTCGTCACCATATGGCTGCCGCTCGCCGTCTTCGTCATCGTGCTCTTGTTCCCCTTCTACTGGATGGCCGTCACCTCGCTGAAGCCCAACGAGCAGATGACCAACTTCAACGACTACAGCCCATTCTGGGTGATCGGGCCGACGCTCGAGCATTTCCGCTATCTGCTGTTCGAAACCTCCTATCCGGGCTGGTTGTGGAACACGATCCTGATCTCCACCGCAGCGACCGTGCTGTCTCTGTTTGCCGCCGTATTTGCCGCCTACGCCATCGAAAGGCTGCGCTTCTCCGGTTCGCGCCAGGTCGGGCTGGCCATCTTCCTCGCCTATCTGGTGCCGCCGTCGATCCTGTTCATCCCGCTGTCGGTGATGGTGTTCAAGCTCGGCCTCTACGACACGCCCTTCGCGCTGATCCTCACCTATCCGACCTTCCTGGTGCCGTTCTGCACCTGGCTGCTGATGGGCTATTTCCGCTCCATCCCCTATGAGCTCGAGGAATGCGCCCTGATCGACGGCGCCAGCCGCTGGCAGATCCTCACCAAGATCATCCTGCCGCTGTCGGTGCCGGGCCTGATCTCGGCCGGCATCTTCGCCTTCACGCTGTCCTGGAACGAGTTCATCTACGCGCTGACCTTCATCCAGTCGTCGGAGAACAAGACGGTGCCCGTCGGCGTGCTCACCGAACTCGTCCGCTCCGACGTCTATGAATGGGGTGCACTGATGGCCGGCGCGCTGATCGGCTCCCTGCCGGTCGTCATCCTCTATTCCTTCTTCGTCGAGCACTACGTCTCGTCGATGACCGGCGCGGTGAAGGAATAGCCGACAAGCGCCTGCGTCGCGCCAGGTGGATGCCCGGCGCTCGCGGGGGGGGGGCGCTGGAGCCGCTTATGACGCTGGCAACTGGTCGGGCAGAGTGAATTCGATCCGGCAGCTGTAGGTCGGCCTTGTTTCGACGCTGATCGTGCCGGCGTGCTTCTTTTCCACCAGCTGTGAGATCAGCTTGGTGCCAAAGCCGGTACCGGCTGCCGGACGCTGCTGCTTCTCGGCGCAGACGCTGTCGGTCCATCCGAGCAAAAGGCGCCGCTTGCCGTCTTCCGACGGCTCCACCGTCCAGGTGATCGTCACCTCGCCCTCGTCGCCCGAGAAGGCGCCGTACTTGGCCGAATTGGTCGACAGCTCGTGCCAGATCAGGCCGATGTCGAAGCAAAGCTCGGCCGGCAGCACGACGTCGCGGCCGGACAGCTTGATACGGTTCCTGAACGGCTCAAGCACGTCCTCGGCGAGCGTCGTCAGGCTGGTCTTGGCCCAGCCGCCATGCGAGATCGTCATGTTGGTGCGCGCCATGGCGGCCAGCCGCTGGCCGAAGGTCTGCTTGGCGTCCTCGATGTCGGGCGAATAGCGCAGCGTCTGCAGGAACACGGAATGGGCAAGCTGCAAAAGATTGCCGGAGCGGTGTGCCATTTCCCTCAGCAGCAGCGTGCGCCGTTCGGACGCCTCTTCCTGGCGCCAGCGCGCCGCGATGATATTGGCGACGGAGCAGAGGAAGTCGACGTCGGCGGTCTCGAATGTCTTTTGCGTCGCGCTGTGCACGCCGAGCACGCCGAAGGGCCGCGCCGACGAGCCGGGTATGGTAACGCTCATGCCGCTGATGACGCCATGGTCGACAAGGAGCTGCGGTCCGTCGAAGCGGGTTTCGCTGCGCAGATCCTCGACCACGACGGGGCCGCCGGCCTGCAATGTGTAGCCGGCTTGCGAGGCGCGATCGATGCCTACGCTTGCCTTGCCGACGAGGCCCTCGTGCCAGCCGACACCGGCCTTGAGATCGAGACGGTCGGCATTGTCGCCAAACTGCAGCACTTTGGCCATGGGGCAACCCACCGCCTCTGACAGCAGCTCGACGATCTGCTGCAGCGCCAAGCGGAAACTGGGCTCCGACAGGGCAATCGCGCCCATCGTCGACAGCGCCTTCTGCTGCGCCAGGCGACGCGCCATCTCCTGCGAGGCCCGGTTGTGCTCGGTCAGGTCGCGCGACACGACGACGAAGCCCTCCGGCAGGCCGTCGGCATCGGGCATCATGCTGATCACCTCGTCCCACACGGTGATGCGGCCCGAGCGGCTCTCATAGGTGCCGGTAAAGCGTCCGGAGCCGGTCTGGCGTGCGGACTCGGCGGCCGCCATCGCGGCGTCGCGCTCCTCGCCCTTCCAGAAGTCGAAATAGCTGAGCCCGACGGCCTGGGCCGGATCGGCAATCTCCAGGCTGGTGCAGCCGCAGCGGTTGATCGACTGCAGCCTGCCCTCGAGATCGAGCAGCTTGATGCAGTCCTGGCTGCTTTCCAGAATGTGGCGGGCAAAGGCCTCGCTCTGGCTGCGCGCCCGTTCGGCCTGCCGCCTGTCGGTAACGTCGACTATCGTGTTGACCGCGCCGCGCAGGCTGCCATCCGCCCCGCGCAGCGGCCGCGGGTTGACGACGACGTGCCGGCGCTGGCCGCCATGGCCCTCGACGATCAGTTCGATGTCGGTGATCGGCTGGTTTTCCGCAAGGCAGATCGCCATCGGGCAGCGGTCGTGCGGCACCGGCGTGCCGTCGGGAAGAAAGATCCGCAGCGACCCGCACCACATGGTCTCGCCGAGCACCGGCCTTGCACCCCACAGCGTAACCGACGGTTCGTTGAAATAGGTGATCCGGCCATCCGCATCGGTTGCGTAGATCGCGACCGGAGTGAGGTCGAGGATGGCCTCGGCGGGGAGGTTGCCAGCACGCCATTGGTCGACGAATGCCAGTCTGTTCATGTCATGTGACTTCGATCGGCCTTTCGTAGTCCCTCGATTACCGAATACGCCATATCGCTGCGGACGGAAAGGCCAAAGATTTGCCGGGCTCCGGCGGCGCGACATGCAGGTTCGGCACGACTGCGATACCGCAGGGGGCGCGATCAGGCGCTATCGAGCAGGCCAAGCTGCCGCGTCGAACCTTCCTTCATGCCCTTGAACTTCGGCAGATCCGAAAGCGGCGCGACGAGCAGGCTGTCCGGCGACAGACGGCGCTTGACGGCATGGTATAGCTGCGACCGAGTCTGTCTGCTGCGGATGACGTAGAGCCCCTCGTCAAGCTCCACCGCGCCGTCGACGTCGCCGAGGTCCGTCGACGGCCCGCGGGCATAGACCAGATAAAGCGCGCTCACCTGTGATCACCTCCTGTGGGATACGGGCCTGCCCCGTCGGCTTCGCGGCCATGATGCGGGTGTTCGACCGGAGTGCAAGGCGGATTCTTGCATCACTTGCGGGGGCGGCTCGTCGACCTGCCCGGGCTTCGACCGCCTTCCTAGCCTATGGCGGCGACCGCTTCCTTCAGGCCCGAAAGCGGCACTTGCAGCCGGACCAGATGCCCATCTTCGAAGGAGACGATGACTTGGGAAGCGCGGTCGACCTGCTCAAGCATCTCGGCATTCGGCCGCATCGTGCCGACGCAGACGCGCTCGTCGCAGGCTCTGACCGGGACTCTGGCCAGAGCCTCGCCGCCGGGTTGGCGGATGTTGATGACACCGTCCGCTCCGACGGAGGGGGCGACGCGCAGGATGAAGATCGGCTTGCCGTCCTCGCTGGCCGCCAGCGACCAGCTGAACACGATGGTCCCATCGCCCGCGAGCAATGTCTGGGTGACGTTGCAGACCTTCGAGCGGTCGGCGAGATTTTCGTCGCAAATCAGCGTCCAGTCCGCGAAGGGATGGATATATCGCCTCACCGCCCCGGGGGCCGCGCCGGGAGGCACCAGAATGTCCGGAGGTTGCACCGAGTAAGGGCCATGCATTGCAGCCGCACCGTTGCCCGACAGGGCGAGAAGCAGCATGACCAGTCCGATGCGCATGGTGCGGGAGACCATGTCAGTTCAGCGTGAAGCTGGCGCCGGCGCCGCCACCCCAGTTTCCGCCGGCCACCGTCGTCGACACATTGGCGCGCAGCCTGCCGCCTTCGCTGGTGTAGCCTGCGCCGAAGGCCGCCGCACCTTCGCCGCGCCAGAAGCCGCCGCCCATGCCGACGCTGAGCTTGCCGGGTGTCGTGTCGTAGCGGATCGACGAGGCGGCGAGCCCGATGGCTGCGGCCTGCCGGGCTTCGCTCCTGACCCCGTCGATTTCCATCTGCAGTTGCCCGACCCGGAAGTCGGTGTACTGGTTGGCGATGTTGACCGAGGTGTTGACGACGTCGTCGCCGAAGGTGAAGGCCAGGCTGTCGGCATAGGTATTGGCGGCGATCAGCGTGGTGCTCATGCCCTCCTCCAGCTGGGCGACATTGACGGCATCGGTATCGTCCACTCCGGCATCGACATTCTTGATCACCACTGGCGTCGACGGGTCGCCGCCGAGCAGCGACACCGTGTTTGTCTTGTTGCCGGCGAGGTCGAGGTCATATTGGACGGCATGATCGCTGAGCTCAGCGAGGGCGACGTTGGTGGCATGCAACTGCGAGCCGTTGACGGCGTCGGTCGAGACGTCGCTGAGGAGGCCGGGGCGCAGATTGGTGATCAGGCTGCCGCTCGTACCCTCGAGCGTTATCGTGTCCTTGGCGGCACCTTCCGCACCGTCATACCGCACCGCCCGGTCGCTGACCTCGCCGACGGTGATGTCGATATTGTCGATGCGCATGTTGACGTTGGTGAGGCCGGTGTCCACCGCTTCGAAGGCATTGTAGACCGTGGTGTAGGATCCACCCTCGATCTCGTAGGTCGGACCGCTCACCGTGCCATCGATATTGACCGTGGCGCCGCCGCCAAGGTGATTGACGACGCTTTGCGACAGGCCATGCAGCTGCGATCCGTTGACCGCGTCCGAAGAAATGGCCGAAACCGCGCCGTCAGACAGGTTTGTGATGGTCGTCCCGGCGGCCCCCTCGAGCGTCACCAGATCCTTGGTGACGGTGTCGTAGCGAAGCACCCAGTCGGCCATGTCGGTGATCCTGTCGTCCACCGCCTTGAGCTGACCGATATTGGCCGCGTCGGTGTCGGCAGCACCCGCCGCGACATTTGTCAGCCGGCGAAACTCGGTGCCGTTGCCGATCGACACTTCGCCGGACGCCGTCGCGCCGGCCAGCACGCCGGCACCCGGGTTAAAGGCGGGCGCTCCCAATGCGCCCGTGGTCAGGGCGTTGGCGCCAAGCGCCACGCTGTTTGGTTCCGTGGCGATGGCGCCCTGCCCGAAGGCAACCGACCCTGTAGCACCGGCCTGGACTTCCGCCGCCTGGCCGATGGCAATGGCGCCCGCAGCAGTGGCATCGGTCACCGCATTGTTGCCAAGCGCGATCGAATTGAGCTCGCCGGCATCGGCCTCCATGCCGTTTGCGCCAAGCCCGGTGATACGGTTGCCGCCGATCGAAACGCCCTTTTCGGTGTCGAGGGTAACGGCGTCGGAGGTGGCGATGCATTCGTCGGAAGGTCCGACGACCACGCCGTCGACGTCGAGCACCGAGAGGGTGATCGGCGTACCTGCGGCAGCCGTTGCGAGCAGGCCCGAGGCATCGATGCTGAGCGGCGCGGGAAGCGGCAGCACGGAAAGGAGATCGACGGCCGAAAGCAGAGGATTGACCACACCCTCGACCGGAACGACGACGCCGGTAATCACCGGGGCCATGATGTCGGTGACCACCGAGCGTGGCAGGCTGACCCCGGAACAGGCGCTGACGACAGACTCTTGCGCGTGGGCGGAGGTTCCGCCGAGACCGCAACACAGCGACGCGGCAATTGATGCCGCAGCCCATCCAGAATGAAATGTCCGACCCATACTACCCTCCACCAATGATAGACCAATCGTGCCTTTCGATGGTTGACTGATGGTGGTTCGCCGTCTCGCTTGCTGGTTGCGTCAGGTTGTAGCCACTGCGACAGAGATAAGCAGGAGAGAAGCGCAAGAGGCGGCAACCCGGCGGTAAATGGTGGCCGCCGCGTTAAAAACTTTTCCTATGCCGGAATTATTGGGTCACCGGACACGAATCCGAATACTTAAAGCCTCGATTGCATATAGTGAATTCAGCAACCCGCAGGCAGCGGAGACATCTTGGTGACTGCCTGATATCAGGCGAATTCGCTGACAATTGGGCCTAAAGTACAAGGACACTCTTGAAGCATAAAACATATGTTGCTTGGTGGAAATCCTAGCCGCCTGTTATCGTTGACGAATCAGCCTTAACTCAAACTGTGAGCTGAGAACTGGGAGGAACGTGCTGCAAGGAGGCAACCGATGCATTTGAAAATTGCACAGCACGGCAGTGCAGAGCGGGAGGAGGAGCGGCAGGAAAAACTCAGATATATACAGTCGATGATCCGCGAAGTCCGAGACTTGTCGGCCCCGGAGCGATGTCCCCTGGTCACCTATTTTCTCGAACTCGCCTATATCGAAGTCAGCGACGAACTCCGGAAAATCCACAAGCAGTAGCGGCGATGGGATGAATCGCTCGAAACTCCGCCACAGGACGTTTGCCTCAACTGGCGGGAAGCCCCCGGCCCCAGCGATGCCGTCGACATATCAGTCCGGCCAGCGATGATGCGGCCGCGTGAATGGCATCGATACGATGCCGAGACCGCAAAAACCTCAATCCCCGCGCTGACTTCGCTTCTGCTCGCATCTTGCCTCGAGATTCTCCCGGACAGCGGCGGCAAATTCAGGCACGACGGACGTGGCCTCGATCAGCCGGGCCTTTCCCAAGGCCTCCCTGCCGCCATAGGCATTTATCAGCGCGTCAGCAGCACGCGCCACTTCTTCGGGGTTTGAAGGCATCATCTGCTTTATATTCGCTGCTTCCCTCGGGTCGTAACGCAGCCGCCCTGTCTGGATGCGGCACCAAGCATCCATTCCCTATCCTTTTCGCCGGGCCGCAACCCGGCAAGGACGCAATCTGTGGCAGTGCCTACTACGTCAGTAATTGCAACGCAACCTGCTCTACGCCGACGATTGAAGACAAATAGATTCAAACTCAATCAATCGGCCCGCGGGACAACAAGTAGATAGGGGATATTCTCTGACGATTAAATGTCTAACTTTTATTGGTTAATGATTAATATAGAATATCTCGACCGTATATTGAATATTGTTTGAAATTATTTCCCAAAAAAGTTTTCCCTCCTGAAACTCATGAGTAAAAATACTCGTGCCAATTGCAGCAGCCCTGAATCGAAGGCTGCATGATCTAGGCAACAATGAGGAGAGCAACATGACAAACCAAACCCGCATTGTCTCCAGCGCTTTCGCAGCTGGTCTGTTTTTCATGACGACTACGATCCCGGCAACCGCAGATGGTCTGGGCCTCGGCGTTGTGGCCTCCGTCGTCGGCATCAGCGCCGGCGTCGGTGCCTCGGTCGGTGGCTCCAGAGGCATAAGCGCAGGCGCCGGCGCGTCGGTCGGCGGATCGGGCGGAGTCAGCGCTGGAGGCGG
>CAMYMG010000067.1 GCA_947259295.1 uncultured Rhizobiaceae bacterium | reverse complement strand
CGTCGCGCGCGGCGCTTGGCCGGCCGCCTGTCCCGCCGCGGCGGGCGCCTCGTCCGGCCGGACGGAAATGGTCGCGCCATCGATCGCAACCCGGAAGCGGCCGCCTGGCTCCGCAGACACCCGCGCCACGATCTCGTCGTCGCCATGCCTGAGCACGGTCTGCCGTTCGATCGGATGGAAATGCGCGTAGCCGGTGAGACTGGACCACGGATCGGAGGAGGGCGGTCTGTCACCGACGCCCGATGCCGCCAGCGCCGCCCTGGCAACCGTTTCGGCGCTCGGCGCGGCGCGTGCCGTCAGCGCATCCTGCTTGCGGCCGATAAGCCCGGTATCGACCTCGCCGGCGCGAAAGTCTTCGTCGCGCGCCAGTGCCACCAGAAAGGCCTGGTTGGTCACGGACCCGGCAATCTCGGTCGCCTCGAGCATGCTTCCCAGCCCGTCGAGTGCCGTCGCGCGGTCCGGCCCCTGCACCACCAGCTTGGCGATCATCGGGTCGTAGAAGGGCGAGATCGCGTCGCCGGCCCGCACGCCGGTCTCGATGCGGCTGACGCAGCCGCCGGGCGCGCCGTCGGGAAAGGCCAGATGGTGCAGCGTTCCGATCGCCGGCAGGAAGTTGCGGCCGGGATCCTCTGCATAAAGCCGCGCCTCGAAGGCATGGCCGCAGAGTTCGATCTCGTCCTGCGTCTTCGGCAGTCTTTCGCCGGCCGCGACCCGCAGCTGCCATTCGACCAGATCGACGCCGGTCACCATCTCGGTCACCGGGTGCTCGACCTGCAGCCGCGTGTTCATCTCCATGAACCAGAAGCGGTCGGGGCGGAGCCCTTGGCTTGCATCGGCGATGAACTCGATCGTGCCGGCACCGGAATAGCCGATGGCCCTGGCCGCCTTCACGGCAGCGTCGGTCATGGCCTGCCGCATCTCGGCGGTCATGCCCGGGGCAGGGGCCTCCTCGATCACCTTCTGGTGGCGGCGCTGCATCGAGCAGTCGCGCTCGTAAAGATGCACGGCGTCGCCGGAATTGTCGCCGAACACCTGCACCTCGATATGGCGCGGCTTCTCGACATATTTCTCGACCAGCACCGCGTCGTCGCCGAACGCGGCCTTGGCTTCGCGCCGCGCGCCCGAGAGGGCTTCGGCGAAATCGTCGGGACTGTCGACGCGCCGCATGCCCTTGCCGCCGCCGCCGGCGCGCGCCTTGATGAGCACCGGATAGCCGATCTCGCGCGCCTTACCGGCGAGCAGAACCAGCCCCTGGTCCTCGCCGTGATAGCCGGGCACCACCGGCACCCCGGCCTTCTCCATCAGCCGCTTGGCGGCGTCCTTCAGGCCCATGGCGCGGATCGACGCCGCCGACGGGCCGATGAACACCAGCCCGGCCCCGGTCACCTGGTCGACGAAGCCGGGATTTTCCGACAGGAACCCGTAGCCGGGGTGGATCGCCTGGGCGCCGGTCGCAAGGGCAGAAGCGATGATCCTGTCGCCGCCCAGATAGCTGTCGCCGACCGGTGGCGCGCCGATATGCACCGCCTCGTCGGCCATCTCGACATGCAGGGCGCGGTCGTCGGCATCCGAATAGACCGCCACCGTTGCTATGCCCATCCGGCGCGCGGTGCGGATGACCCGGCAGGCGATCTCGCCGCGGTTGGCGATCAGTATCTTGGAAAACATTCATCCTCCACGAAGAAGGCGGCGAAGATGCCATCTCCGCCGCCTTATAGACCGGTTATGAAAGCGCCGTCACCCGCCCTGCGGCGTCAGCCGCCCTCGGGCAGCGCATAGGCGATGATGGAATCGCCGGCCTTGGTGCCGGTCGAGCCGTGCCCGCCGGCGACCACGACGAGATACTGCCGGCCGTCGGCACCGAGATAGGTCGACGGCGTGGCCTGGCCGCCCGCCGGCAGGCGGTCGCGCCAGATCTCCTCGCCGGTCGCCAGGTCATAGCCGCGGACATAATAGTCCAGTGTGCCCGACAGGAAGGCGACGCCGCCTTTGGTGACGATCGGTCCGCCGATGCCGGGAACGCCCATCTCGAACGGCAGCGGAATCGGCGACAGGTCACGCACCGTTCCGTTGACGTGCTTGTAGACGGTCTCGCCATTGGTCAGGTCCACACCCGCGACATAGCCCCAAGGCGGTTGCTGGCAGGGCAGCCCGATGGGCGAGTTGAACGGGCCCATCTTTGCCGCGTAGGGAGCGCCGAAATTCTCGTTGAAAACGGCCTCGCCATCCTTGGTCACGACCCTCTCGGTCTCGTCCTTCCGGGGCACCAGTTGCGACGTGAAGGCGAGATAGACCGGCATGCCGAACATGATCTGGCGATTGGGGTCGACCGCCACGGCACCCCAGTTGAAGGTGCCGAAATTGCCGGGATAGACGATGGCGCCCTTCTCCGAAGGCGGCGTGTAGCGTCCCTTATAGTCGTACTGGTGGAAAGCGATGCGGCATGCCAGCTGGTCGAGCGGCGTTGCGCCCCACATGTCCTTTTCCGTCAGGGGCGGGGGGCTGAAGGAAATGGCGGATACCGGCTGTGTCGGTGCCGTGAAGTCGCCCTCCACCGCACCGGACGGAGCAGGGACTTCCTCCACCGGCAGTACGGGTTCGCCTGTGCGGCGGTTGAGCACGAACACGTCGCCCTGCTTGGTCGGTGCGACGAGTGCTGGAACCGACTGGCCGCCGATCGTCAGGTCGACCAGGCTCGGCTGCGCCGGAACGTCCATGTCCCAGAGATCGTGGTGCACGGTCTGGAACACCCACGCCACCTCTCCCGTGTCGGCACGGAGCGCCAGGATCGACGACGAGAACCTTTCGACCTCCTCGCTGCGCCCGCCGCCATACTGGTCGGGGGACTGGTTGCCCATCGGCAGGTAGATCAGCCCGAGGTCCGGATCATAGCTGGAGACGCTCCACGAATTCGGCGCGTTCTCCGAATAAGTCTGTCCGTTGGCGATCGGCTCGGTCGCGTCGGGCTTCTTGGAGTCGAAGTTCCAGACCAGTTCGCCGGTATTCACGTCGAACGCGCGGATCACGCCCGACGGCGAGGTGGTCGACACATTGTCGTTGACCGTGCCGCCGACGATGAGCAGGCGGTCGGTGACGACCGGAGGCGAGGTCGAATAGTAGGATCCGGGCGTGATGTTGGGCATGTTGGCCCACAGGTTCAGCGTGCCGTCCTCGCCGCCGAAGCCCGGGCAGATTTCGCCGGTCTCGGCGCTCAGCGCGATCATGCGTCCGTCCGAGGTCGGCGCGAAGATGCGCTTCACGCAATCGGCTTCAGAGGCGGTCGCAGTCGTGGGAGTTTCGCGGTCGACCACCGGGTTCGGGTCGCCGGGCTGGGCCTTGCCCGTAACGACATTCTGCGGCACCCCGGCCGACTGCGTCGTAACGTCGGCCGCACTGCGCTCGACCAAGTCGGCGCGCGAGATAGCCTGCGCATTTGCGCCGGCTTCGGCCTGCAGCGGCTGCGTCCCCTGCGTCGCCGATCCGTCGTGATAGCCAACCCCTCGGCAGGTAAGGTGCTGTGTCGTCTCCTTCGAACTCTGCTTGAGCAGCGGATCGAAGCGCCACTTTTCAGCGCCGGTCACGGCATCGAGCGCAATGACCAGATTGTGCGGCGTACAGATATAGACGGTATTGTCGATCATCAGCGGCGTGACTTCATAGGTCGCTTCGCCCGGATCGTTCGGACCCCGCACGTCGCCGGTCTGATATGTCCACGCCACCTGCAGCCTGTCTACATTGTCGGGCTTGATCTGATCGAGCGGCGAGTAGCGGCGGCCGGCGGCGGTACGGCCATAGGCATGCCATTCCCCGTCCGGCACGTCGCCGCTATCGACCTCCTGCGTCGCCGCCATGCGGTCTTCGGCAAAGCTGCCGACGACGTCATGCGGCGATTGGAACATCGAATAGACCCCGACGATTGCGCTGAGCACGATGGAGCCGGCGAGCACGGCGCTGCCGGCACCGTAGCGCGCCCATCCGATATCCTCGCGGTGCAAAGAGCGCACCATCGGCGGCAGCAGAAGAAGGACGCCGACGACGATCAGCAGGCTGCCGCGGGCCGATAGTGCCCACCAGTCGAAGCCGACCTCCCACACAGACCATGCCAGGCAAGCGACCAGCGTGGCGCCGTAGAGGGCAAGTCCCGACGAATGCCGCCTGAACAGCAGGTAGGCTGAGACGCAGACGGCCGCTCCAAGCAGGATGTAGAAGAAAGATCCGCCAAGCGCCGCCAGCCAGATTCCGCCGGCAAGCAGCGCCGCGCCAAGCAGTGCGAGAACGAAGGAGAGGATTGTGCGATACATGGATTATTCCTGACGAACTGTCGGCCGGGCCGTGAACCGCGTCAGTAAGTCCGGACCGTGCAAAAAGCAGCTGCTGTCCGGCAGGCGCCGCTCCATGGCCGGGTAGCCTTGGATGACATTACGGGGGTGCAACGCCTCCCCGTTCGTTACGTTCCATTAAAATGCGTGAAGCGCCGCACCATTCCCAGTGCTAGGCGCCGGATCGGCTTTTCCGGGCCGCCGAAGCGCTCTTCGGCTTCCGGGAACCCGGGACGTTCTCGGTCTGCGGATCGGGCCCTTCGTCCTGCTCCACCTCGACGCTCAGCCGCTGATAGACGCCGAGCCCCACGACCAGCGCCACGCCCGACAGCAGCAGCAGCGTCGGGTAGATCATGTCGCTGATATTGTCCTTGCTGGCGGCGAATACCGCAACCAGCGATTCCAGGAACACGGCGATCGCGATGGTCGACATGAACTTCGTCATGCTGCGGCGCGCCTCGCCGGCCTTGCGCATCTCGCGGCCCCGGATGGCCTCTTCTTCCAGCAGGTACTTGCCGACATCGAAGACTGCGATTGCGATGACCGTGTAGCCGACGGCTTCCAGTAGCGCGCCGCCGACCGCCGATTCCGGAATCCAGAATGCGTGTCCCACCTGGAACGCCGCGTAGACGATCAGCGCGGCGGCGAGCAGCATTAGGGCAGTGCTGGCAACGCCGAAGGCGATGCGCGCGATCAGGTCGAAGATTTGCATGGCGCCCTTTCCCCGGCCGTCCCGGCTGACCCGAATCTAGGGCCATGCCGGCGATCGGCAATCTCTGCGACAGGACCAGTCAGCGCCGATGCTACGCCGGCGGCGTGAAGGGCTGGCTGATGTCCCGGAACAGTGGCATTGCCTCCAGCCGCTCGCAATGCGCAAACAGCGATGGGTAATCCTGCATCGCTACCACCTCGGGCAGTGATTCCGTCACGTGGCGAATGGTACAGGCAACCGCGATGTCGGCGTGGGTGATGCTTTCGCCGAACCAGTAGTCGCTCTGCCGTTCGGCACGATCCTCCTCGAGCATGGTCAGCGCACCGGCGATCTGGGCACGGCAGCGCTCGACCCAGAGGGACGAGACCTCCTTGTGCAACTGGCGCTCGTAGAAAAGGCTGACACCCTTGTCGGCGAGGCCTGTCGCGAGCCCCGCAATCTTCAGCGCATGGTGGCGGTCCGGCGGAGCGGGAAACAGCGATTTCTCCGGCGGCGCCTGCTGCTCCAGATGATCGAGGATCAGATGGCTGTCGACGAGGACGGCGCCGTCATCGAGCACCAGAACCGGAACCCGCATCAGAGGATTGTAGGGACGGATCTTTTCCTTGTCCGAAAACACCGACCAGGGAAGGTGCTCGAAGGCCAGCCCGTAGAGCGTCATCGCGATGCCGACGCGGCGGACGAAGGAGGAATCGTACTGGCCAATGAGGATCATTCGGTCGCTCCGCTCGGGAGAGATGGATGCCACGACCATATGCGGCCCGCAAGCCGTCTTTGCAGCGGGCCGCCGTGCCTCCTGACAAGGCGGCGCCGGCGCTACTGCCGGTCAGGCGGTAGTGTCTTCCACACCTTCCGTCATGCCGGTGATGATGCGCTCGACCGCCTCGACCGTCGTCGTCTTCGGATCGATGTTGTCGGCGACCACCTTGCCGCGCCGCATGACGGCGATGCGATCGACGACCTGGAACACATGATGGATGTTGTGCGCGATGAAGATGCAGGAATGGCCGGAATCGCGTGCGTTGCGCACGAAAGACAGCACGCCTTGCGTCTCGGCGACACCGAGATTGTTGGTCGGCTCGTCGAGGATGATCAGGTCGCTGTCGAAATGCATGGCGCGCGCGATCGCCACCGCCTGGCGTTCGCCGCCCGAAAGCGAGCCGATCGGCGTCGTCGGCGGGATGTTCTTGGTGATGCCGACCTGCTTCAGCAATTCCTGCGCCACCGAATTCATCTTCTCCTGGTCCATGCGGTTCAGGAAGCGCGGACCCTTGAGCGGCTCGCGCCCGAGGAACAGGTTGCGGGCAATCGACAATTGCGTGACCAGCGCGGAGTCCTGGTAGATCGTTTCGATGCCGTGCCTGATGGCGTCGCTCGTGTCGCGCAGTTCGACCTTCTTGCCGCGGATGAAGATGTCGCCGCTGGTCAGCGGCACGGCACCCGACAGCACCTTGATCAGCGTCGATTTGCCGGCGCCGTTGTCGCCGAGCAGGCCGACGATCTCGCGTTCGTTGACATGGAAGTTGGTCCCGACCAGCGCCTGCACGCGGCCGTAGGATTTATGGATGTCCTTCATCCGGATCAGCGGTTCAGCCATGGTCATGTCCCCGCCTGGTGACGGCGTTCGAGCCAGGAATGCAGCGCCATCATGCCAAGGATGATCGCGCCGATGAAGATGTTGTAGGCAAGGCCCGGCACGCCGATCAGCACGATGCCGTTGCGCATGACGCGCAGGATCAGGATGCCGATCACGGTGCCGATGATGGTGCCCCGGCCGCCGGTCAGCGCCGTGCCGCCGATCACCACCATGGCGATCACCTCGAGTTCGTAGCCGGTGCCGCTGTTGGGGTTGGCGGCGGCGGTGCGCAGCGAGGAGATGACGCCGGCAAAGGCAGCCATTACGGCCGACAGCATGAACAGTCCGATCTTCACCTTGTTGACCTGGACGCCGCGTGCAGCGGCGGCGCCCGGGTTGCCGCCCGCCGCCTGCAGCCAGTTGCCGATGCGGCTCTGGGTCAGGATGTAGCCGAGCGCCAGTGCAATGGCGATGAACCAGAAGATCGACATGTAGACGCGGAACGAGCCTATGAAGAACTCGCCGACGAGGATTTCCGAGAGCCAGCTGCCTTCGGCGCTCCATGTGCGCTGCGGGAAGCCGTCGGTGATGAACAGCGCTGTGCCGC
Organism: uncultured Rhizobiaceae bacterium; assembly: GCA_947259295.1. Lineage (GTDB taxonomy): Bacteria > Pseudomonadota > Alphaproteobacteria > Rhizobiales > Rhizobiaceae > CAMYMG01. The sequence continues at coordinate 84,119 of CAMYMG010000067.1, read as the reverse complement.
GCACCACGAGCAGCATGCCGAGCGTGACCAGGAAGGAGGGGATCTTCAATTGCGTCACGAAGAGCCCGCTGACCAGCCCGATGAAGGCCGCGACGATCAGCGCCGCGAGGAAGCCGACCTCAAGCGAGGTGACGCCGCTGTTGAACAACGTCCACATCAGCACCGGCGTGAAGCCAAACAGGGAGCCGACCGAGAGGTCGAATTCGCCTGATGTCATCAGCAGCGTCATGGCGAGCGCGATCAGCCCCAGCTCGACCGTGAAAGCCAGCGTGTTGCTGATGTTCTGCGGCGACAGGAAGTTGTGGTTGAAGCTCCAGAAGACGGCAATTTCGGCGATGAGAAGCACGAAGGGACCGAATTCGGGCCTCGCGATCAGGCGTTGAAGAAGTGTGCGATTTTCCACGCGAACCCGCTGCATGTTGGCATTGCGAAAAGACCCCCTGCGCCCCCCGGGCGGTATCGCGGATCGTCGGAAGACATCCGCGGCGAGACGCCGCCGCGGATGCGATTGTCGGTGTTATTTGCCGGACAGGATGTCGTCGTAGACCTGCGCGGTGTCTTTTTCGTAGAGCGCGCCGGTGATCACGTCGAAGCCCGCGGGGGTGCCGCCTGCTTCCATCGCAGCGAGCGAAAGGGCGATGTAGCTGGTTGCCTGCGGGTCCTGCCACTGTGCGGCGTTGACGTAGCCGGTGAGCACTTCCTGCGTGGTGTCGAGCGAGTTGCCCCAGCCAACGACCGGGATTTCGCCCGGCTTGACGCCGACCTGGTCCCAGACCCGCTTGACCGAACCGGTGACCAGGTCGCCGAGGCCGATCATCGCGTCGATCTTGTCGCGATTGGCGGTCATGTAGTCGACCATGCGGTTGATGACTTCAGCCTGGTCGAGCGTCGCCTCGGTGATCTCGTAGGTGATGCCGAGCGGCTCGAACACGCTCTTGATGCCTTCTTCTTCCTGCACGCCATAGGTGGCGCCCGGGATCTCGACCGGCATCCAGACGAAATCGCCCGACTTCACGAGGCCCTTGTCGACGAGGTACTGCGCCCAGCCGCGGCCGAAGGCGACGTTGTTGCCGCCGACATAAGCGTCGAAGCTGGCGGTCGGGTCGGGCGTGTTGAAGTTGATGATCGGGATGCCGGCCTCGTTGGCCTCCTTGGCGATCTCGACCAGGCTGCCCGGGTCGGGGCTGGTCGTGGTGATGCCGTCTGCGCCGGCGGCGATGGCGGCACGAACCGCTTCCTGCTGCGAGGCCACGTCGCCATTATGGAACGAGGTGTTCACGGTGTTGCCCGTGTCGGCCTCCCACTGCTTGGCGCCGGCCAGGAAGTAGGTCCAGACCGGGTCGGCCGGTCCGCCGTGCGAAACCCAGAAAAACGTCTTGCCGGCCGCCTGTGCGCCGGAAAAGGGCGCGGCAAGCGACAGCGCCAGTCCCGCAATCAAAAGACCCAGTTTCTTCATCGTATTCCTCCCTGTTGAACGCAAACAATCCGCCTTGCGCGGACGGTGTCGGCGCTCGGATGATCTCTCCCCCCAGTTCTAAGCCTGGATGTCGGGAGTGCACCCTTTTTTGAAAGGAATGGCAAGCCCTTGATTTCGCAACGTCACCGGCGGTCTGGTCCGATGGAGCGCCAGCGCGGCATGGCAGATCAAGGCTAAGCCAGCGGCGCCGCCGGGCGAGGCTCCAGGACCGCTGCTGGGCCAATGGATATGGCAGATGCTCGAAAGCGGGAGTCGATCCGCCGTTCAGGCGCGCAGGATCTTTTCCATCTTCTTGCCCCGCGCCAGTTCGTCGATAAGCTTGTCGAGATAGCGGATCTCCCGCATGACCGGTTCCTCGATCTCCTCGACGCGGATGCCGCAGATCAGGCCGGTGATGAGGGACCGGTTTGGATTGAGACTAGGTGCATTGGCAACGAAGGTCTCGACGTCGATACGGTCGTCCAGAACGCCTTGCAGGCCGGCCGCGTCATAGCCGAAGAGCCACTCGATGATCTCGTCGACTTCGCTTTGGTGCGGCCCTTCTTCTCGGCCTTCGCAACGTAATGCGGATAGACGCTGGCGAAGCTCATCGTGTAGATGCGGTGCTTCTTCGGAGGCACCGCCGCCGCCCCGGTTTTCTGCTTCATCACATCCTCCAGACACCTACCTTCGTTTCTGCGACCGGCGCGTTGAGCGCGGCCGACAGCGAAAGCGCCAGCACCTCGCGCGACTTCGCCGGGTCGATGATGCCGTCGTCCCAGAGCCTTGCAGACGAATAGAGCGGGTGGCCCTCGCGTTCGTATTTCTCGAGGATCGGCGCGCGGAAGGCGGCTTCCTCCTCGACGCTCCACGTGCTGCCCTTGCGCTCGATGCCCTCGCGCTTGACCATCGCCAGCACGGTGGCCGCCTGCTCTCCGCCCATCACCGAGATGCGCGCATTCGGCCACATCCACAGGAAGCGCGGCGCGTAGGCGCGCCCGCACATGCCGTAATTGCCGGCGCCGAACGAACCGCCGATGATCATCGTCAGCTTCGGCACGGCGGCGGTGGCTACCGCCGTGACCAGTTTGGCGCCGTCGCGCGCGATGCCGCCCGCCTCGTATTTTTTGCCGACCATGAAGCCGGTGATGTTCTGCAAGAACACCAGCGGGATCTTGCGCTGGCAGCAGAGCTCGATGAAATGCGCGCCCTTCAGCGCGCTCTCGGAAAACAGCACGCCGTTGTTGGCGATGATGCCGACCGGCATGCCGTGAAGATGAGCGAAGCCGGTGACCAGCGTCGTGCCGTAGTTCTGCTTGAACTCGTCGAACTCGGAGCCGTCGACGATGCGGGCGATGATCTCGCGAACGTCATAGGGCTGGCGCGTGTCGCCGGGCACGATCCCGTAGATCTCTTCCGCTGCGTGAAGCGGCGGAATCACATTCTGCAGGACCGTGCCTACCGGCTTGTTCCGATTGAGGTTCCTGACGATGCGCCGCACGATCGCCAGCGCGTGCTCGTCGTCTTCGGCAAGGTGGTCGGCAACGCCCGACAGCCGCGTGTGGACGTCGGCGCCGCCGAGTTCCTCGGCGCTCACGTCCTCGCCGGTCGCCGCCTTCACCAGCGGCGGGCCGCCGAGAAAGATCGTCGCCTGGTTCCTCACCATGATGGATTCGTCGGCCATCGCCGGCACGTAGGCGCCGCCCGCCGTGCACGATCCCATCACGCAGGCGATCTGCGGAATGCCGGCCGCCGACATCGTCGCCTGGTTGAAGAAGATGCGCCCAAAGTGGTCGCGGTCGGGAAACACCTCGTCCTGGTTGGGCAGATTGGCACCGCCGGAATCGACGAGGTAGATGCAGGGCAGATTGTTCTGCAGCGCGATCTCCTGAGCGCGCAGATGCTTCTTCACCGTCATCGGGTAGTAGGTGCCGCCCTTCACCGTGGCGTCGTTGACGACGATCATCACCTCGCGGCCCTCGACGCGGCCGACGCCTGCGATCATGCCGGCCGACGCGATGTCGCCACCATAAAGGTCCCAGGCGGCGAATTGGCCGACCTCGAGAAATGGCGACCCGGCATCGATCAGCTGCGCCAGCCGCTGCCGCGGCAAGAGCTTGCCACGCGACTGGTGCCGCGCGCGCGCCTCCTCCGAGCCGCCCTGCTCGACGGTGGCGGCCTTGTCCGCAATGTCGGCGACCAGGCCGCGCATCTTCTCGGCATTCGTGCGGAAGGCGTCGGAGGCGGGGGATATGGAGGAGGCGAGGGCGGGCATGGGTAGTTCCCTTGAGCAGGTGGCAGGGGTGAGCATCCTACCGGAATAACAGAAACCGCTTCAGCAAACGGCGCGCTCCGAATTTCACCGGATCAATTCGACCGTGCAAGGCAGGTCGAGATCTGCCCAGACTCGGTCGGCGGTAACCACGGTCGCTTTCAGCGCCACGGCAGTGGCGATGCAAGCGCGGTCGGCAAAAGAAAGGCCTGCATGCTTCGACGCAGGGCGCAGCAGTGCAGTGGCCACGGCCAGCGCCTCATCGAAAACCAGAAGTCGGACTTGCTGCGAACTCAGGAGCGCGCGCATCAGATCGAGCGGCAGCCCCTTTTCCATGCCGCGCATAAGCGCTTCGCTCGCGTTGACGACGGACATGGACGCGCCCGGCAACCTCGACGTCGCCAAGTCGGCACCCGGTTCACCGCGAACGATCGCAAGGAAAGCGGATGCGTCAATGACGTAGCCGACCACTATCACGAAGCCTTGTCGGCGGCTTCGTCCGCCTCACGGTCAAGGCGGCGGAATCGCTCATCTTCCCGCCGGGCCTCCTCGCGGCGGTCGGCGATGAGTTCATCGACGACGCTCTTTTCATCCGGGTGTTCTGCCTTCCACTTCCGCGCGAAGGCCTGGACCTGTTTCAGTGCCACTTGCGGGGAGACGATGCGGAACTCACCGTCGACGACGCGCGCCGAGATTGTTTCGCCGGGCTTCACCATCATCGCAGCGCGCATGTCGGCGGGAATGACGACACGGCCGGCGCTGTCGACCTTGAGGTTAGTGTAGTCGACCGAACCAAGCCCGCTCTCTTGTCGGTCGAATGGCTGGCTTTCCTCAGAAAACGCATTCTTGGAAGACATGGCGGCACCTGACATTGTGAGGCCAATGTGCCATTTTTGTCATCGAATGGCAACTCTCCGATGTCATGGCTTCAGCAGCAATATTCGCGGCGGCCTTGTCTCAACAGCGGCCGGAGGCGCTACCTTCACGCTCCCTCCGCCATGATCTCTCGCCCGATGAGCCAGCGCCTGATCTCACTCGTCCCCGCGCCGATCTCGTAGAGTTTTGCGTCGCGCAGCAGGCGGCCCGTCGCGTATTCGTTCACGTAGCCGTTGCCGCCGAGCAGCTGGATCGCGTCGAGCGCCATAAGCGTCGCCTTTTCCGCCGCGAATAGGATGCAGCCGGCCGCGTCCTTGCGCGTGCCCGGGCCGCGGTCGCAGGCCGCCGCCACCGCATAGACATAGGCGCGTGCCGCGCTCATCGTCGAATACATGTCTGCGAGCTTGCCCTGCACGAGCTGGAACTCGCCGATCGCCTGGCCGAACTGCTTGCGCTCATGCACATAGGGCACGGCGACATCGAGGCAGGCGGCCATGATGCCGAGCGGCCCGCCGGCCAGCACCGTGCGCTCGTAGTCGAGCCCCGACATGAGCACCTCGACGCCGCGGCCTTCCTCGTGCAGCACGTTCTCGAACGGCACCTCGACATTCTCGAAGACGAGTTCGCCGGTGTTGGAGCCGCGCATGCCGAGCTTGTCGAGCTTCTGTGCCACCGAGAATCCCTTCATCGTCTTCTCCACGATGAAGGCGGTGATGCCGCGCGAGCGCGCGTTGGGGTCCGTCTTGGCATAGACCACCATCGTGTCGGCGTCCGGCCCGTTGGTGATCCACATCTTGGAGCCGTTCAGCACGTAGCGGTCGTTGCGCTTCTCGGCCCGCAGCCGCAGCGACACGATGTCGGAGCCTGAACCCGATTCAGACATGGCAAGCGCACCGACATGTTCGCCCGAACACAGCGGCGGCAGGTATTTCTGCTTCTGCTCGGGCGTTGCCCAGCGGTTGATCTGATTGACGCAGAGATTGGAATGCGCGCCGTAGGAGAGCCCGACCGAGGCCGAGGCGCGCGAAATCTCCTCCATCGCCACGACATGGCCGAGATAGCCCATGCCAGAGCCGCCGAACTCCGGATCGGCCGTTATGCCGAGCAGGCCGAGCGCGCCCATTTCCTTCCACAGCGGGGCAGGGAACTCGTTCGAGCGGTCGATGTCCGCCGCCTGCGGCGCGATCCGCTCCTGCGCGAAGCGGCGCACCATCTCGCGCAGTGCGTCGATCTCCTCGCCCTGGCCGAAATCAAGCGTGTTCAGGTACATTCACCGTCTCCCGGGCTGCTGCGCCGACGAGGCGCAGCGTCATGGCCAGATAGCTCTTCGTCACCCCGTCGACCGACAGCCGCTCGTCGGGACGGAACCAGACGATCACGCCGGTGATCATCTGGATGATCGCCATGGCGGTCAGGCCGACATCTTCCATCACGAAGCTGCCGTCTTCGGCGCCGTCGCGCAGGATCTGCCGCAGCTCCTTCTCGTAGCGCGCGCGCAGACGCAGCATGTGGCTGAGGCGCTCATGCGACAGGCTGCGCAGTTCCATGTTGGAGACATGCGTTGAATGCCGCCGCGCCACGTGAAAGCGGATGTGGTTGTCGACGAAGGCCGCAAGTCGTACCGCCGGGTCTGCGTCGCGGGGGCGGGCTGCGTCCCACGCGGCGATCAGCGTAACCATGTGCTCGTTGAGCAAGGTGAACAACAGGTCCTGCTTGGTCGGAAAATACCGGTAAAGCGCTGCCGCCTGCACCCCAACCTTACCGGCCAGCTGGCGCATCGACATGGCCTCGTAGCCATGCCGCGCCATCAGGCTGACGGCCGCCTCGCGGATCGCCGCTTCCGTCTTCTCACCGTCCGATCCTGCCGTGCGTGCCATCCGGCCCTCGCTTTCGGCAAAGAATAAAACAAACGTTCAATTCATTCAAGGGAGCAAGCTGTAGCCTATTCGGCCTTCTTCGCCCGACCTGCCTTTCCGCCTTCGGTTCCGAGATAGTCGCCGACATAGATTTCGCGCACCAGAGTCAGGCCGAGCGCGGCGAAAGGCGTCGCAAGCGCCAGTCCGGCAATCCCGAACAGCACGCCGAACAACACCTGCATGGCGATGATCAGGGCCGGGGGCAGCGCCACCTTCTGCTGCTGGATCACCGGCGTGATGACATAGCTCTCCAGTGTCTGGACGACGAGATAGACCGCCCCGACCAGCAGCATGGCCGTGGTCCCCTGTCCGAACGCCAGGAGCAGCGCCGGCACCGCCGCGATCACCGGACCGATATTGGGAATGAAGGCCAGCAGCGCGGCGATCAGCCCGAGCAGGAAGGCCAGCGGAATGCCGATCATCCAGAGCCCGGCGGCGGTGAGCAAGCCGACGATGGCCATCGAGATCAGCTTCGCCGCAAGCCAGTCGGCGAGCGTTGCGGCCGCTCTGTCGAGCACTTCCTCGCCGCGCGGCCTGAGCGACGGCGCAAGCAGCGCCAGCATACCCTTGCGGTAGATTCCCGGGTCAAGCGCCCCGTAGAGCCCGATGAACAGCATGATCACCATGTTGCCGAGCGCGCCGAAGGTCGAGGTCACCGCCATCGTCGCGGCATCGCTGCCGCCCGCCGACCACAGGCCGCGCGGTGTGGCACGCTCGAGCACGGCGTTGCCCCAGGCATAGCTGCTGATCCATTCGCGCAGGCTGTTGGCAGCAGACGGGATCTGGTCGAACAGTTCGTTGGTCTGCTTCATCACCGCTGGCGCGAAGGCGGCAAACGCCCCGGCGAGCAGGAGGATAAGAAGGAGCAGGAAAATACCCACGCCGGCTTGGTAGGGCAGGCCGCATTTGCTGGAGATAAAGCCGCCGCCCGAGCGCAGGAAGACCGCAACCAGCACGCCGGCAAAGACGAGCAGAAGCACGTGCGGCACGAACACGATAGCTGCCGCAAGCGCCACCCCGATAACGATCAACGATACGGTCCGCTGGTTTCCCCTCATGCTCTGCGAACGGGCGATGCCACCTTTCGTTCCTCCTTCGGCTGAAAGGGAAGGTTAGACGAAACTCGGCCTTTTGCTTGCAGATTTAGTGGACTCAGTCCATTAAATGCAAAGTCGCCGCGACGGAGAGTGCGATGGACCGGACCGAGCTGGTCGCACAGATACGCAACTTCAACCGCTTCTACACGCGCACCGTGGGTTTGCTTGAGGAGAGGCTGTCGCAGAGCGCCTTCACGCTGACCGAGGCACGCGTCATCTTCGAGATCGGCCATCGCGCTCATGGCAGCCTGGCGCCGGATATTGCCGGAGAGCGCGGCTTCCTGGCGCGCACCTTCCAGATAAATGTCGGCGCGGTCGCCTCCGACATCGCCCGCGACCTGCGCCTCGATCCGGCCTATCTCACCCGCATCCTCAAGAAGTTCGCCGCCGCCAGCCTGGTCGAGTTTGACGCAGATCCGGCCGATGGACGTCGGCGCATGCTTTCCTTGACCCGGCAGGGCAGGGCGGCGCTCGCCGGTCTGCAGGCCGCGGCCGACCGGGATATCGGCCGCCTGGTCGAGGACCTTCCCGAAAACGCCGTGCCGGAACTGGCCGGGGCGCTGCGCACGGTGACGCGGCTGCTTGGGCAGGCCTCGCCGGCTGCGCCGCAGGTCTGCCTTCGTCAGCACCGGCCGGGCGACATCGGCTGGGTGGTTCAGCGTCAGGCGTCGCTCTACACAAGCGAATTTGGCTGGAACATCGAGTTCGAGGCAATGGTCGCCGAGATAGGCGCCCGCTTCATCCGCGAGTATGTCGAGGGACGCGATTTTTGCTGGATAGCCGAGCTGGACGACGAGCCGGTAGGCGCCGTCTTTCTGGTTCACGACGACCGGGATCCTGCATGCGCCAGGCTGCGCATGCTGCATGTCGAGGCCACCGCTCGCGGAAGCGGCGTCGGCAGCCTGCTTGTAGCCACCTGCATCGAACAGGCGCGCGCCTCGGGCTACAAGCGGTTGATGCTATGGACCAATGACATCCTGCATGCCGCGCGCCACATCTACGAGCGCAACGGTTTCAGGCTCGTCGGCGAGGAGCGGCACCACAGTTTCGGCCACGATCTCGTCGGACAGACCTGGCAACTGGAGCTTTGAAGCCGGCTATCCCCGGCGCGCCGCCTCGATTGCGCCCGGCAGTTCCTCGGCAAGAATGTCGAGTTCCTCGTCGCGTCCGACGCTGACGCGGATGCAGCGGTTGAGCACCGGCACCATCGGCTTGCGGATGAACACGTCGCGCGCCAGCAGGTTTTCCATGATCCTCAGCGCGAAGGCGCCGTCGCTGCCGCAGTCGATGGTGACAAAGTTGGTTGCGGAAGTTATCGGCGACAGGCCGTTGGCGCGCGCTATGTCCGAAATGCGCGTCCGGCCGGCGACGACGCGCCCTGCCACCTCGGCGAGATAGGCCTGGTCGGCCAGCGCCGCGCCGCCCGCCACAAGCGCCATGCGGTTGACGCCGTAGTGGTTGCGGATCTTTTCGAAGTCGCGGATGACGCCGGCCTCGCCGATGGCGTAACCGCAGCGAATGCCGGCAAGCCCGTAGGCCTTGGAAAAGGTGCGCAGCCGCAGCACGTTCGGCCGCGCCGTGTCGATCGGCGGCAGTGCCGAGGCGGGGCCCAGCTCGCAATAGGCTTCGTCGAGCAGAAGCATGGTCGTCTCAGGCAGCGCCTCGATGAAGCGAGTGATCTCGTCGGCCTCCCACCAGGTGCCCATCGGATTGTCGGGGTTGGAGAGGTAGACGACAGGCGCATTTTCCCGGCGCACCGCATCGAGCAGGTCGTCGAGGCTCTCCCGGTCGTCCCGATAGGGAACCGCTACCAGCCGCCCGCCAGATCCCGCGACATGGAAGTTGAAGGTCGGGTAGGCGCCGAGCGACGTCACCACCGGCGTGCCCTCTTCGACGAACATGCGCACGACGAGGCCGAGCAGCCCGTCGATGCCCTCGCCGACGACCACGTTTTCGTATCCGACGCCAAAGTGCGACGCGAGTGCCGTTTTCAGGTCGAAATTGTCGGGGTCGCAGTACATCCACATGTCGTCAGCCGCCGCCTGCATCGCCGCGATCACCGACGGCGCCGGGCCGAAGCTGCTCTCATTGGCGCCGATGCGCGCCCGGAACTGCTTGCCGCGCGTGCGCTCCTGCGCTTCCGGGCCGACGAAAGGCACGGTTTCGGGCAACGACTGGACGAGCGGCGTAAGCGGCGGACGTTGTGCCATGCGGATGCTCCACTGCGAGGCTACCGGCACAGGCACGGCCGGCCCGCCTCGAATAGCGGATGCGCAAAATTGTGCAATCGTCAGCCTGCAACGCGGCTGGAGCCAACTGCGCTGTCGCCGGGCTATCCTGTCTGTCCGGCGGCTTTCGCGTGCGTCGGTCGTCAGGGCTTGGGGTCGGCCTTCAGATAGGCGATGACGTTGGCCAGATCCTCGTCGGACTTCAGGCCCGGAAACGCCATCTTTCCCTTCGGCACCACTTCCTTGGGATTGCGCAGATAGGCGGTGAGGTTGGCATCATCCCAGACAAGCCCCTCGGCGCCGAGTTCCTTCATGTTGTCGGAATACTTGGAAAGATAACTCTCAAGGGTTCCGGCGGTCCGGCCGACCACGGTCATCAGCGACGGGCCGACCTTGTCCTTCTCGGTCTTGGCGTCGTGACAGGCGATGCACTTGTTGAACACCTTCTTGCCGGCGACGGCATCGCCGTCGGCCTGCGCCGGCATTGCGCCCAAGAGGCTGGCCGCCAGCACGGCCGAACTGAAAAGTGTGGTCGTTTTCATGCGTCGTTTCCTCCCATGAATACAGGCTCAGCGTAGCGAAACTTGCGACCCATAGCCAGCCGAATGCCTTGTTCATGAAATGCGGCGGTGACGAATCTCCTGTGACAATCCGCCGCATTAGGGTATGGTGTTCTTGGTGCAGGTCGCGGTTTTGCGTGGCCCGTCACGCTCGACGCCCGCACCGCGAACCGCGACCGAATCCGGACCTGGTCTAGGAGGAATGGTCAATGGCAGGCTTTCACGTCATCGCAGGCGCCAGTGAAACGCTGGAGCACATCGGCGTTCGCAAAATAGGTCTATCCGATCTCACCGACGCGCTGCGGCGCGGGCTCGACGATTTCATGGTCAAGCCGTCGCATATCGTCTTTCTGGCCCTGATCTACCCAGTCATCGGCGTCATTCTCGCCGCATGGACGTCGGGCAACAATGCGCTGCCGCTGCTTTTCCCGCTCGTGTCGGGCTTCGCGCTGATCGGCCCCTTTGCGGCCATCGGCCTCTACGAGATCAGCCGCCGCCGCGAGGCCGGCCTCGACACGTCCTGGTCGCACGCCTTCGAGGTCAAGGATTCGCCGGCACTTCCCTCGATCGCAGCCGTCGGCATCATGCTGGTGGCGATCTTCATCGCCTGGCTGCTGACCGCCCAGGCCTTCTACGAGCAGATGTTCGGGCCCAGGGTCCCGACATCGGTTTCGGCTTTCATCGGCGACATTCTGGCGACCGAACGCGGCTGGATGCTGATCGTGCTCGGCCATGCCATCGGCTTCGTCTTCGCCGCCGTCGTGCTCTGCACCACGGTGGTTGCCTTCCCGCTCCTGCTCGACCGCGATGTCGGCGCCTATGAGGCGATCCATACCTCGTTCCGCGCCGTCATGGCGAACCCCATCCCGATGGCGGCTTGGGGCCTGATCGTCGCCGCCATGCTCATCGTCGGGTCGCTGCCGCTGTTCGCCGGCCTGGCGGTCGTGCTTCCGATCCTCGGCCATTCGACCTGGCACCTCTACCGAAAGGTCGTCGAACCGGCTCACGCCGGCAAGCCGGCCCGCCCTAGGTCAACGGCGTCGCGGGCAAAGCCGCGCGGCAAGAAGGGCGGTTTGAGCGCCGCATCGTAGCAGACTGACAGCTTGGAAGGAGGCCGGCCGGGCAACCAGCCGGCCCTTTTTGCGTCAGCCATGGTTGCAACAGCCGGGCCTCAACCGGCCCGGTCCGGCCAGAAGAGCCAGGCGAGCCACGCCGCCGCCGCGAGCCAGAGCCCTATAACGGCAGCCGCGCCCGTGCGGCTGATCGGGCGGCCTTCTCGCCGCGTCGCCTCCTGCCGGAACTCGTCCATCAGGGTAGCGGGAACCAGCTTCACCGCAAGCAGTATGCCGAGCGGCACGATGACGAGGTCGTCGAGGTAGCCGAGCACCGGGATGAAATCGGGGATCAGGTCGATCGGGCTCAGCGCATAGGCGGCGACGGCGCCGGCCACCAGCTTTGCCGTCAGCGGTACGCGCGGATCGCGCGCCGCAATCCACAAGGCTACGACGTCGCGCTTGATGCGTTGCGCCCAGCGGCGCGCGGAAGACAGGATGGTCACGCCGTCACGCTGCTACTTCGTCTCCCGTCGCGGCTCCACGCCGCCCGTATGGACGCCGCGACCTGGTTACGGTCCGGCGCCGAAGAATGTCGTGCGGGTCATCAGCGTGTAGTCGGATTCGAACGCCATGATCAGCGTGAACACCAGCACCGCGATCGGCGGCAGGATGATCGCATAGGTCAGCGCCAGCCGCTCCCAGGCCATGTGCATGAACACGGCGACGATCAGCCCGGCCTTCAGCACCATGAAGATCAGGATCAGGCTCCAGCGCAGATAGCCCTGCAGCCCGACATAGTCGACGACGTAGGAGCAGGCGCTGAGCACGAACAGCCAGAACCAGACCACCAGGTAGACCTTCAGCGGGTGCTGCTGGTGCTCTGCGGAATGCGTGGCCGGCTGTGCCGCCTGCGTTGCGCCGTGCCCGTCTGCGGTTGCTTCGGTCATGTCTTGCCTCACCAGAGATAGAAGAACGCGAAGATGAAAACCCAGACCAGATCGACGAAGTGCCAGTAGAGCCCCATCACCTCGACGCTGTCATAGCTGCCCTTGCGGCTGGTGAAGAAGCCTCGTCGCCCGACATCGTAGTCGCCCCGCCAGACCTTGCGCGCTACGATCAGCAGGAAGATCACGCCGATCGACACATGCGTTCCGTGGAAGCCGGTGATCATGAAGAAGCTGGCGCCGAACTGGTCCGCGCCGAACGGGTTGCCCCACGGACGCACGCCCTCTTCGATGAGCTTCGACCATTCGAAGGCCTGCATGCCGACAAAGGTCGCGCCGAGCAGCGCCGTCAGCAGCAGGAAGCCGACCGCCTTCCGCCGCTCGCGCCGGTAGCCGTAATTGACTGCCAGCACCATGGTGCCGCTGCTTGAGATGAGCACGAAGGTCATGATGGCGATCAAGAGCAGCGGCACGCTGACCGAGCCGACATGCAGCGAAAACACCTCGCTCGTATTCGGCCAGGGCACGCGCGTCGACATGCGCGCCGTCATGTAGGACAGCAGGAAGCAGCCGAAGATGAAGGTGTCCGACAGGAGAAAGATCCACATCATGGCCTTTCCCCAGGACACGTTCTTGAAGGTGCGCTGGTCGGACGCCCAGTCGGCTGCGAGCCCGCGCAGGCCGGGCGGCCGGGGCGCTGCGTGCGGGATTGTCGTATCGGCCATCCGCTTGGTCCTTTCTAGGTCAGCAACTGGCGGCAAATGCCGATGAAACTCTCGGCCCATCCGGCAAGCACGACGACCAGCGCCAGCCAGACGATCAGCAGGAAATGCCAGTACATGGCGGACAACTCGACGCTGAGCGTCAGCCGGTCGCGCGGCGTAGCCCGATCCCAGGCGCGCGCCGTGGTCCTGCCGAGCCCGACCAGACCGCCGACAATGTGCAGCCCGTGCATGCCGGTGATCAGGTAGAAGAAGCTGTTGGCCGGATTGGCGGTCAGGAAGTAGCCGGTCGCCTCGAGTTCGCGCCACACCACCAACTGGCCGGCCAGAAAGGCAATCGCCGTCAGCCCGCCTGTCGCCAGCGCGAGGCGCACCAGATCTCTGTGGCCGTTGCGCGCGGCGACCAGCGCGCATTGCAGCGCCACGCTCGACAGCATCAGGATGCCGGTGTTGACCCACAGCAGCGGGGGCACCGGCATCGAGCTCCAGTCGGCATACTCCATGCGCATCGAATAGGCGCTGGTGAACAGCGCGAACAGGCAGCCGACGACGGCCAGAAGGATGCCGAGCCCGACCTTGGCCATCGGCATCGGGCCCGATTCCGTGCCCGGATAGGCCGCCACCGATCCGCTCTCCAGCCAGGGCTTCGACATCAGCCGCTGCTGCGACAGCCACCAGCCGGCGATGCCGAACACCACCATGAGCGCGACCACGATGACGGTCATGCGTGCGCTCCCGGGGCCCCGTACTCGCCCGGATCGTTCTGGGCGATGTAGTCTTCCTTGGCGCCGGGCACGCTGTAATCGTAGGCCCAGCGGTAGACGATCGGCAGTTCCTTGCCGAAATTGCCGTGCCGCGGCGGCGTGTGCTCGGTCTGCCATTCGAGCGTGGTAGCCCGCCACGGGTTCGGTCCGGCCTCCTTGCCGTGCCGGATGCTCCAGACCAGGTTGAACAGGAACACCAGCTGCGCGAAGCCGACAATGAAGGCCATGATCGAGATGAAGGCGTTCAGGTCGTGCGCGGAATCCGTCATCAGCGCCATGTCGCCGAGCTCCGAATAGCGCCGCGGCACGCCCATCAGCCCGACATAATGCATCGGGAAGAAGATCAGGTAGGCGCCGAGGAAGGTCACCCAGAAATGGAACTGCCCGAGCGCCTCGTTCAGCATGCGCCCGGTGATCTTCGGATACCAGTGATAGATCGCGCCGAAGATGACGGTGATCGGCGCCACGCCCATGACCATGTGGAAATGCGCCACCACGAACATCGTGTCGGAAAGCGGCACGTCGACGACCACGTTGCCGAGGAACAGTCCCGTCAGGCCGCCATTGACGAAGGTGACGATGAAGGCCAGCGCAAACAGCATCGGGATGGTGAGGTGGATGTCGCCCCGCCACAGCGTCAGGATCCAGTTGTAGACCTTGATCGCCGTCGGCACCGCGATGATCAGCGTCGTGGTTGCGAAGAAGAAGCCGAAATAGGGATCCATGCCGCTGACATACATGTGGTGCGCCCACACGATGAACGACAGCGCGCCGATGCCGACGATCGCCCACACCATCATGCGGTAGCCGAAGATGTTCTTGCGCGCATGGGTGGCGATCAGGTCCGACACGATGCCGAAGGCGGGCAGGGCGACGATGTAGACCTCCGGGTGCCCGAAGAACCAGAACAGGTGCTGGAACAGGATCGGGCTGCCGCCATTGGTGCGCAGCTGCTCGCCCATCTCGACGACCGCCGGCATGAAGAAGCTGGTGCCGAGCAGCCGGTCGAACAGCATCATCACGCAGGCAACAAGCAGCGCCGGGAAGGCGAGCAGCGCCATCACGGTGGCGGTGAAGATGCCCCAGACGGTCAGCGGCAGCCGCATCAGCGTCATGCCGCGCGTGCGCGCCTGCAGCACCGTCACGACGTAGTTCAGCCCGCCCATCGTGAAGCCGATGACGAACAGGATCAGCGACACCAGCATCAGGATGATGCCGGATTGCTGGCCGCCGGGCGTGCCGGTCATGATCGCCTGCGGCGGGTATAGCGTCCAGCCGGCGCCTGTCGGGCCGCCCGGCGCGAAGAAGCTTGCCACCAGCACCAGAACGGCCAGCAGATAGATCCAGTAGGACAGCATGTTGGCATAGGGAAACACCATGTCCCGCGCGCCGACCATCAATGGAATCAGGTAGTTGCCGAAGCCGCCGAGAAACAGCGCCGTCAGCAGGTACACCACCATGATCATGCCGTGCATGGTGATGAACTGGTAATAGGCCTCGGGCGTGATGAAGTCGAATGTGCCGGGAAAACCGAGCTGCAGCCGCATCAGCCACGACAGCACCAGCGCCACCATGCCGATGGCAATCGCGGTGCCCGAATACTGGATGGCGATCACCTTGGCGTCCTGGGAGAAGACGTATTTCGTCCACCAGCTGTGCGGGTGGTAGAGGTCCATCTCGGGAACTTCGGCCGGCGGGACCGAGCCGATAGCGCCATGCGTCACGTCGACCATGCAAAACACCTCCCTGTGCCTCGCCGACGGCGGCTGATCCTCTCGGTCGCCGCAGCGTACCTCCGTTCCTTCTCCCCCCGACGCTGCCAGGCTACGGCCAGCGGTCGGCCTAGTCCGCCGAGCTTGTCTGCTCCGGCGTTGTCAGTTGCGCAAATGTCTGCTGCTCGCCCAGCCAGGCGACATAGTCTTCCTCCGTATCGACCGTCACGCCGCCGCGCATATAGGCGTGGCCCTGGCCGCAGAGTTCGGCGCACAGCACCTGGAAGGTGCCCGTTCGCGTCGGCGTGAACCAGAAATAGGTCACCGAGCCCGGGATCATGTCCATCTTGGCGCGGAACTCCGGCACGTAGAAATCATGCAGCACGTCGATCGAGCGCAGCAGCATCTTCACCGGCTTGCCGACCGGCAGATGCAGGTCGGCCGCCTCGACCACCACGTCGTCCTGTCCGTTCGGATCGTTGGCGTCGACGCCCAGCGGGTTCTCGGCCGAAACGTTTCGTGTGTCCGAAAGGCCGAGCTTGCCATCCGCGCCGGGAAGCCGGTAGCTCCACTGCCATTGCTGGCCGATCACCTCGACCTCGGTCGCATCGTCGGGCACGTTGACGAACTGGCTCCACACGAAAAGGCCGGGCACCAGCATTGCCGCCACGCCGATCCCGGTGACCACCGTCAGCCAGGTCTCGAGCCTGCGGTTTTCCGGATCGTAGTCGGCGCGCTGGCCGTCCCTGTGCCGGAACCGGAAAACGCAATAGGCCATGAACAGCACGACCGCGGCGAACACCGCGCCGGTGATCCAGAAGGTGATGATGATCGTGTGGTCGATATAGGCCCAGTTGGAGGCGATGGGCGTCCACCACCAAGGACTGAGCAGGTGAAACAGGATGGAACCCGCCACCACCAGAACGAGTACAAGCGCAATCGCCATGCCCCGGTTCCTCCCGTAGTTCGACATAAGCTGGTTAGCCGAATTACTGCACCACCATAGCGCGATTCAGGGGCGAAATTCTAGTGCCGGACCTTGGGGAAGCTTGGCACAGCCGCGCGTGTTGCTGGACAAGGGTTTGACGGACACGCGCGGTCGCGACGATTGTTCCGGCCCGTGCTGTAAGGTGGACTCGGCGCCCTGCCCAGGCGTTCTAGTCGGGCAATCAGCGGGCGGCCTTCCGGCAGGAGTTCTTCGACCTCGGCCTGCGTGAAAATCGAGGTCTTCTGCCCGCCCTTGCGAATCGGTCAGTTCGATGCGCCGAGCGACGCCGGCCAGTTCTCGATCGTCTGGTCGATACGCTCGAGCAGGTAGGGGAAGAACGGGTTCGAGGTGATGCGCAGCAGCGATCCGGGTGGCACGACAAGCACGTTTTCCTCGCCGTGCCAGGCCAGCCGGCCAAGATGGATGCCGAAATTCTCGTCCGGGTTCGGATTCTCGCCATAGAGCGAATCCTTGACCGGGAAGGGCAGCGACAGATGCGACATCGAGTAGGTGTTCTCGGGGTAGTAAAGCCTGAGCGCCCGCGTCTCGCTGTCCAGGCTGCCGGCTTCCGTCACCCGGGCTGCGACTTCCGCCGTCAGCGGGCTGATATTGGTCACGATCGTCGAGCGGTAGTTGCGCAGCGCCGCAGGCATCAGCTGCGCCAGCAAGCCCTCGGCGCTTGCGCGCAGCAACGGCCCGAATTCGGCAGCGCGGTTGATGTCGAACAGCACAAGTTCGCTGCCATTGGCGGTCAGTTGTCCGTAGAGCACATTGATCAGAGAGTGGATGTTCACGGTGGCATCGACAACTGACTGGAAGGTCAGGATCTGCGGCAGGTCGGCGATCTTGCCGCTGCGCGCCGCACTGCCGATCTGGCGCTGCAGGGCCATGGTCAGCTCGTAGGACTGGCGCGCGCCGTTGACCGGGAAGGAATTGTACTTGAACGGGTTGTATTCCGGCAGGATCGATAGCCAGGACGCCTTGATGAAGGCCGGAAAGACCGCAGGCAGGCCGGCCAGGCCGGCAAAGCGCGCAAAAGCGCTTACCCCGACCATCGGCGAGATCAGCACAAGCTGATCGGGCTTTGGCAGGGTCGAATCGTCGAACGTATCGAGCGTGTATTTCAACGCCAGCGCGCCGCCGTTGGAATAGCCGACGAGATGCAGGGGCACGAAGGGGCCGGCCCTCTGGCTCGCCTCGCGCACGGCAAGCCGCGTCGCCGCCAGCCACTCCTCCCACGCCACCTCGGTCAGCGCGCCCGGCACCGTGCCATGCGCCGGCATGCGCGGGACAACGGCCAGAAACCCCATGTCGCGGTAGTGCTCGGCAAAATGCCGCATGCTGTAGGGGCTGTCGGTCAGGCCATGCAGCAGCACCACCGCGCCTTTCGGCGGACCGTCCGGCGCCATCTCGTAGGAGCGGTTCCAGTCGGTGGCGAATTTTTCGGGATAGATCGCGCTGCCTTCGAAATAGCGGTTTTCAGGCACCTTTTCGTCGGCCGGAAGCTGGTCCGTGACCTCCTGCCTGACGGCCTGGAAAATGTCGGCCTCGGCCCGCAGATAGCCTTCCCAGTCGGTCTTGTCGATATCGGCGACGCTGAGCTCGTCGGGCACGAAAGTGTGCCAGGGCTCGAGTGCCGGACCGGTCAGCGAATCGTAGATGCGCACGCCAAGCACCGTCAGGACGCAGAGCACCACGGGCGCCGCGGCCAGCATTGCCAGCCTGGCCCAGCGCCGTCCTCTCAACCTGCCAAGCCAGTGCCGTACTCTGTCCATGCGCTGCCGTTCGAAACCGCCCGGCAATATGAAGACCGAACCGTCCCGCCAAGACAAGGCCCGGCACGACCCACGCACCGCAAAGTTCCAGCTCTTGCCGACGCCAGCGCTCGCTAGTTGCCGGCGCCCCGCCTATGGAAGCCGCCAGGACAGCAACAGGATTCCTACGTCGGATGAGCGCACAAGAGACGGTCGCAGCGGGCGCCCCGCGATCAGTGGAAATTGTCCATCGCCAGCGCTGCGCTGAGACGCTATGGCAGGGACCGTGCCTGCGAAGTGAGAAGTCCGATGAGCCGACTAGACAGTTTCATCCGCCGCCTGGTCGCCCAGCGCGAGATCCTCGACATGATATGCCGCGACATGCAACTGCCGGATGGCGTGGTCATCGAACTAGGCCTCGGCAACGGCCGCACCTACGATCATCTGCGCGAGCGCCTGCCCGACCGGCGCATCATTGCCTTTGACCGCGTGCTCGGCGCACACAAGGCCTCGACGCCGGACCGGGAGAACCTGATCCTCGGCGAGATCGACGTCACCGCGCGCAATTTCTTCGGCATCGGCGCCGGCCTGGTGCATGCCGACATCGGCAGCGGCTACGACGACCGCGACGCCGTCACCCTCGCATGGCTCCCCGAAGTCACCTTGCAACTGCTCGCCCCCGCCGGCATCGCCGCCAGCGGCGTCCGCATGGACCACCCCGACCTGCAGCCATTGCCACTGCCCGAAAGCGTGGCCGAGGGGCGGTATTTTATCTATCGGAAGGTGGGGTAGGGAAGGCTGCATTGCCCGTCGCCTCGGTCCAACAAAGCGGGCCGAAGGGACGTGGACCAGGCTTATCTGTGTTCCAGGATCGGCACGCAGACGTCGAGGTCCTGCGTCGCCAGGTGAGCGTATCGCATCGTCATCTGCAGCGTCTGGTGACCGAGCCACATCTGCACGCGCCTGATGTCTACGCCGCCGCGGACGAGTCGTGATGCGCAGGTGTGGCGAAGCGAATGCGGAACCAGTTCCAGGTCATCGGCCAAGCCGACGTCGGCCTTGGCATTGTGCCATGCTGCCCGGTATTTGTATTGCTTGATCCCGGCAAAGGGCCCGGCTTGCTTGCGGCTTGCCCATTCGACCGCGCGGCATGCGCGACCGGTTAAGGGGATAGACCGGCTTCTGCCGGATTTCGTCAGCCAGAATGTTGCCACGCCATCGTGGACGTCGTTCCAGCGCAGGGAGATGGCTTCGCCGAGACGCGCACCCGTGTCGAACAGAAAGATTGAGAGCATCTTATACTGCAGCGATTGGGCGCCAATTGCCTCGAACAGCCGGTCTTCCTCTTCGTATTCGAGGAACCGGATACGACCACGCCGCTCTTTCTGGCGACGAAATTCCGGCAGGCTGTGCAGATCACCCATTTTGCATGCTTTTCGAAGCAGCTTGCTTAGGGCGGAAAGCTTGCGATTGATGGTTGCGTTGCTGTTTCCGCGCTCGCGCAGGCAGGCAACCAAGTCGTCGATAAGCTCTTGACTGATCGTACTGAAGCGACGTCCAAGAAATATCTCATTTATCTCGCCAAGGAACGATCTCACATTTGTGCGATGGTGTCCATCTTCCCAGAGCGTAGATTCGTATAGCGAAAGTAGCTCTGAAATACTGTAGGCCCTGACGACTTTTGGGGAGGTTCCAAAGGTGTACGAAAGACCATCGGTGGATCCGTCCCAAACTTCCGTTGTTGATCGTTCCCGCAGGTACTCGCTGCTCATCTGTAGTCGCCTCTAAACCCTAAGCCAGGGAAGACGTAGCAATATGTGAGTCGAATGGAAACCGTTAACGGGGAACGTTTTTGGAGAGTGGTGCCTCGGAAAGTGATCAGGCCCGCATAAATGCGGGCAAAAATGTTAACCGATCAGCCGCCGAAGTTGGCCTGGAGGCGGAGGAAGCCGCCCCAGTTGTCGGCGTCATCGTCGTCGAAGTTATCCGTGTAGATGATCTCCGGCTTTATGAGCAGGTTGTTGACGAGGTAGTAGTCAAGGCCAACGACCGTCGAGAAGTTCTCGGCGTCATCATAGCCGACTTCGAAGTTGAGCGTGGTCTTCTCGTTGAACTGCCATGCGCCGCCAACCCAGGCAGCCCAGTCGCCGCCCCACTGGGCGTAGTAGTTCAGGCCGAGGTCGTCGTCCTTGCCGCCCCAACCGGCCATCGCGAAGAGCGAGATAGCGTCGTTGACGTTGAAGTCGACGCGGCCCTTGATCGCGCCTTCTTCCCACACCCAATCGTAAGCTGCGACAACCGAGACACCGCCCCAGCCGGCCGTGTAGCCGACGCCACCGACCACATGCGGCACATAGCTGTCGATCGCATACGCGTCACCAACGATGACAGGATCACCGGGTCCATCTTCGAAGACAACTACGCTGCCACCTGCACCGGTTTCAAGAGCAACCGCTGCCGTGAAGCCGTTGCCGCCGTTCCAGGTATAGGCCATCTGGTGGGTGCCGAACGGACCGTAAGGAACGATGCCGTCGTTCGCGACGCCCGACGAATAGCCGGTGAAGGTCGAGAACAGCGAGTCGGTTTTGCCGACGCGGAAGCCACCGAGCTCGAGATAGGCATGCTCGATAGCAACGGCGTCGTCAGAGGTCGTGAGTGGAAAGATGCTGCCGAGTTCAAGGCCGAATGGGCTCAGACCATTAACATTCGTGTCGTAATTGAAGTTGATCGCTGCATAGGTGCGCAGTGTGCCGAGCTCGGTCTCCGCACGCGAATCGACGCGAAGCTGGAAGCGGGCGCGCTTGAAATACGTATCGTTCGTGTCGATGTCGTCGAAACCGTCGAAATCGCCCTCGGCGAAATCCTTCTTGTCGATCACGTCGGTCAGACCATTTGTGTCGCCGACGCCGATGCCGTAGCGCATGTAGCCGGAAACCTTGAGGCAGGTCTCGGTGCCTGGGATGTAGTAGAAGCCGACGCCGTACGTGTCGCAGATGCGAACGTATTCCATTGGTTCCGGTTCGGCGATAACGACCGCATCGGCAGCGCGTGCACCGGATACTGCGACGAGCGCCGCAGCGGAGCCGAGAAGCAGGCTCTTGATGTTCATTTTCTGACCTCCAGTCTGAATCATCTAGCCATGGAGGTCGGTCGGCCGCTGCCCGGAGTTCAAAGATGTCGGCAAACCAGTGACTTGCGTGCAGTATGACCGCGCAGGCCAAAGCGTCGCGGCGCCAAGAGGTCGCATCGCAATCGTCGGGCGCGAGGGACAGGCAGTCAGTGCTGGGCGGCAAATTCGCGGCCTGGGCGGGTTCGAATCGTCCGGCAGCTGTCGTCACGGCCAGGCGACTGCCCCTCAAGGGTAGTTGCGACTCGAATGGGATGTGCGGGCTGGTGGCGGAGAGGAAGGGATTCGAACCCTCGAGAAGCTTTTGACCTCTACTCCCTTAGCAGGGGAGCGCCTTCGACCACTCGGCCACCTCTCCGTCGCGAGGTCGTAAAGAAAACAACCGGCACAATCAATAAGCCCGCGACCATAAAACCGATAATTCGGCGATTCGCCCGCAATCCCTTGCATTCTCTGGCATGTCACAGAATCATCGCCGGGGGCGGCAGGCAGCTGCGCGTTCTCCGCCGGCCGGATTTGTCGTTCTTGAGGGCTGTTGGCCCGCTCTTTGGTTAACCGAAACTTTCCGACCCCCTGCAAATCGTGTCATTTGTGCAACATGGATCGGGGATAGCGGCGGGACGGGGGCAAAGCTGGCCAGATCATGATTGAACGCCGGCGATCCATGAGTAATGTCGGACAGGAAGAAAGAGCGCGGTGTGCGACTTCTTCGGTAATTGGGGATGGGGCAGGGAACGCTGTCCTTCAGCAAAAAAATACCCAGACCCGCTTTTTAACTTTTGACTGGAGGTCAGAAAATGAACATCAAGAGCCTGCTTCTCGGCTCCGCTGCGGCGCTCGTCGCAGTATCCGGTGCACGCGCCGCCGATGCGGTCGTCATCGCTGAACCGGAACCAATGGAATACGTTCGCATCTGCGACACCTATGGCGTCGGCTTCTACTACATCCCAGGCACCGAGACCTGCCTCAAGGTTTCCGGCTACATGCGCTATGATATCGGTGCTGGTCGCCTCGGTCACGAGAACGTCTTCGACAAGGAAGATGTGGTCTTCTACGACGACGGCTATGTCGACGAAGATTCGCTGGATGATGCCGATCGCAACGACACCTACTACAAGCGCGCCCGCTTCCAGCTGCGCGTCGACTCCCGCACCGAAACGGAACTCGGCACCCTGCGCACCTACGCAGCGCTGAACTTCCAGTACACCACGTCGCGCAACTCGGCCCGCAGCGACGGCTTCGCCTACAACCCTGATAGCGAGTCCTACGATGCGAGCTGGCCCTATAGCCTCAACGGCTACACCAGCGCGGCTGACGGGCTCGGCATCGAACATGCCTATATCGAACTTGGCGGCTTCCGCGTCGGCAAGACCGACTCGCTGTTCTCGACCTTCACCGGCTATGCCGGCGGCGTGATCAACGACACCACGGGCGTCAGCTACGGTCCCTTCGGCACCCACCAGATCGCCTACACCTGGAACGGTGGCAACGGCTTCACCGCCGCAGCCGCTCTTGAAGAGGGTAGCGTCAACGACTTCGGCAACTTCGTGCTCGACAGCTATGTCCCGCATGTCGTCGCAGGCGTCGGCTACACGGGCGGCTGGGGCGGTCTCTCCGTCGTCGGCGGTTACGACTCGGTCAACGAAGAAGGCGCCGTCAAGGCTCGCATCGACTTCAACGCAAACGATGCCCTGTCGATGTTCTTGATGGGCGGTTACAAGACCGACGAAGCCACCAACTACTACGGTGTGTGGGGCGGCGACTGGGCTGTTTGGGCCGGCTTGACCTACAAGGCCTTCGAAAAGGCGACCTTCAACGTTCAGGTCGGTTACGACGATGCCGAGAACTTCGCTCTCGTCGGCAACGTCCAGTACGAGCTGGTTCCGAACTTCGTCATCACGCCGGAACTCGTCTATGTCGACAACTTCGACGCTTGGGACTCGGATGTCGATGGTTCGAACTTCGGCGGCTTCCTCCGCCTCCAGGCCAACTTCGGCGGCTGATCCTATCGGTCTGACCGAATCTGGAATGCGGCCCGTGTCGAGAGACACGGGCCGTTTCGCATTACAGGACCTCGAGTCGCGGCAACCACTCGTCGTATGACGCTCCAAGATTGCAAGAGCAGTGTCACGCAAACTGCCTGCCCTCATGGGCGGATGATGAGACTGGGGTCAGGGCCCAGAAGAATGGATCTATGTTGGCCGGATACGATCAACAATGGCTTCCGCGCATCTGGATTCGCCGTTGCGCAATTGCTAAGAAGTCGTCATGAGCAACCTGCCTCCCTCTTTCGCCAAGCATTTGCGATCCCTCTCTCAGCCTAGACGTAAGCCGGAGCCCGGCGGCGGGCTGGAAGCTGCTTTGCGGAAAGCCAAGGAACATCACGACCGAGGCGAGATCAAGCAGGCCGAAACCCTTTGCATGGCTATACTCAGCAAGGATCCGGGCAACGCTCAGGCTCTTCTGCTGGCAGGGTCGCTCGCACATGGGATTGATGATGTCGGGCTTGCTCTGGAGTTCTATCGCCGTGCGGTTGAGCGGCAGCCAAACTCGGCGCATATGAATATAGTGATCGCATCGGCCTACGCCGAAGCAAAAGAGTACGACAAGGCGATCCTCCACTTCCAGCGTGCATTGAAACTCAAGGGGGAGACTGTGCCGACGCTCGGTGCTCTAGGGCGCGCCTATACCGCTGCCGGAATGCCGGAGCAGGCACTGCCACTGTTTGACAGGGCGTTGAAGCTGCAATCAGATCATCCTGCTCTTCGCTACGATCATGCGACGGCGCTTATCGCTCTCGGCAGGATGGATGAAGCGGCCAAACTCCTTCGCGAAAGTATTGAGCGTGGATATCGCGTTTCCGCCTGCTATCGGGCCCTCGTCGATACCCGGAAGTTCGTCGATGGGCAGGGAGAATTGGACGAAATTCTGAGTTGCTTGAATGTAACCGGCCGAGCACGCCGGGAAACGGTGGAGCTCAACCACGCTGCGGGCAAGATATTCAATGATATCGGCCGCTTCGAGCAGGCAATTGACCACTTTCAGGCAAGCAAGATTGCTGCAGGGCACGGCTTCGATATAGATACCTTCCGCCTCAGGGTCGACAACTTAATTGCATCCTTCACGCCTGATTTGATCAAGGCGAAGTCCGACCTCGGCAACGAATCAGAACTACCCGTCTTTATCGTCGGTATGCCGCGATCCGGAACCACGCTCACAGAGCAGATCTGCGCAAGCCACCCGGCGGTTTACGGGGCAGGGGAACTGGCCAAACTCGGAATGGTGGCCCACTCTGCGGGCTACGTGCAGGCGCCAAATGGGTCGATTCTCAAGACGCCCCAGGCGTTGACTCACGACGAAGCGCGCGCGATGGCCGCTGAATATCTCGGCTTTTTGAAGAGTAGGTCGCCTTCGGCAGCGAGGATCGTCGACAAGATGCCGCATAATTTCCAGTATGTCGGCTTGATCGCGCTGCTGTTCCCCAATGCGAAGGTGATCCATTGTACGCGTGACCCAATTGACAATTCGATCTCCTGCTTCTTCAACACGTTCAACGATAAGCACGGTTACAACACGGATCTACGTACGCTCGGCCTCTACTACCGAGAGTACCACCGGCTCATGCAGCACTGGTACAAGCTGCTGCCTGGCCGCATTTATCAGTGCAACTATGAAACCATGATCGCCGATCAGGAGGCTGAATCGAGGCGGCTCATTGATTTTCTCGGCCTGCCTTGGGACGAAGCTTGCCTGCGCTTCTATGAAACCGATCGAGCCGTGACGACACCGAGCCGTTGGCAGGTCCGCCAGCCCATATACAAGTCATCGGTCAAGCGCTGGAAGAAATACGAACACAGAATCCAGCCCCTGATCGAGGCGCTCGGCGACTTGGCTGTCGTTTAGCGTCGTCAAATCCGGGCCTTGGAATTTGCCAACGAGCTAAGGGCGAATCGCTGCGCCAGGTGAAAGACATGCCCGGTTCGCCTATCTCTTTTCCGGCAGAGTTCTGCCAATGGTGGTAACTGGCTTATGTAACCGCTAGATTGTCCGTAAGTGGCTGGAGCAGGGCTCCATATTTCTTCCACTGTTCCAAAGAGCCCGTGTAGATGGGGCGGCGCACCTGGGCCACACTAGCGGTACGTACCGGTCGATGGTTCTTGTGAAAATCCAGACACGCCGGGTCCCATTGAAGTCCCAGATAGTCGATGATCGCGCGCGACATAGTCTCCTGGTCCGCCACGAGTTCTTCATATTGAACGTCGATGAAGTCTTCTGGCACAGTACTCCGCCAATGGTTCATCATCTTCTGATAGAGAGTATGAAATCTCGCAAGCTCGCCAAGATCGTATCCGTACTGATGCCCGGAGTTCCGGAAATGGGTCTTGAAGATCGAGAAGCATGTAGCCTCGGGGCGGCGCATGCAATGTATGATTTTTGCATCAGGGAACATCAGGTGGATGAAGCCGAGTAGCAAGAAATTGCCCGGCATCTTGTCTGTGATAATTCGCTTTCCTCCACTGATTTGTCGCATGCGCGTCAGATAGAACTGTCCAGCTTCATTGAAGCGCGAGCGAGGTAACGTCTTCAGATCGCTGGGAAATTGTCCCCTCGCATCAAAAGGAAAGAAGCGCGCCAGTGTATTGCGCAACAGCGGTGATTCACCTGATCCGTGTACGTCCGGATGCGCCGAGACGATCTGTTCCACCAAGGTGGTTCCCGACCGCGGCATTCCCAGAATGAAGACTGGAGAAATGTCATCAGATCCTTTGGACCTCTCCCCTCTTAGAAAAGCTTCATCGAATATTTCGGTCATTTGATCGAAGTCGGATTTCACCTTAACTTCATCATATGCGATCGAACTGCGAACTGCAGCATTGCCCTCCTTGAAAAAGTGGAATGCGCGTTCGTAGTTACCGAGGTCTTCGTGGAGCTTCCCGAGACCAAACGAAAGGGGTATCCGGTCTGCCCGTGATGCTGACTTTTCAGCCCACAGTGACTCCATCGTAGCCAGGTCGCTATCTGGGTTCACCTGCTTCTTAACCTGAGAGAGCATGAACCAAGCTTCGGCCAGGGTTGGGTCAAGTTCGAGCGCTCCATTAATTTTCTCGCGTGCGGCTGAGATATCACCCGTTTGGAGTACGAACGACGCATAATAGAGCAGAAGTTGCGTGTCTTTTGGTCGAAGTTGTATACCGGTTGTCAGCGCATCCAGTGCCTCAGTCGGCTTTCCTGCACTCTGTAGAGCATCGACGAGGCTAATCCGGGCGTTGTTGTCGAAGTGATTTGACCGCACGAAGTCACTATAGATTGCCGCCGCTTTTTGAAACTCTCCCAGTTCTGTCAGTGCGCGTGCAAGATTGAAGCGAGCCTGGGCGTGACCTGGGGCTGAAGCCAACGCGGCGCGAAAGCTGTCTGCAGCTTCAGCAAATCGACCGTGATCAATTTGGACAGTTCCCAGATTGTTTAAGAAGTGGGGGTTCTTGCGCTCTGCGGAACTCACAGACTTGATCAATAAAGCAAACCCATCGCTCCGACGGTTAGTCTGATGAAGTAGCATGCCTAGAAAGTGTTGCGCTCCGGCGTGCTGCGGACGGACTGCCAGCACTTGACGATAAAGTGCCTCAGCTTCTGCGATTCGACCTTGCTGGTGAAGCGCAAGCGCCGCATTAACGTGTTGATCGAGATCAGCTGTATTGGCTCGCCGCGCAGCCGATTTTAACTTCACCATGGTCGCCTAAGTCCTCTTTCGTCCGATGTTGGCGCGACTAGCGCTGTCCGATGCCCAACAAAAGGCCGCATCCTTCACGTTTTTCAATCAATCGAGTGCCATCAGTCAATCCAACGGCGCAACGCCTGTTTCAATTCCGCGCCAAAAACCCCGCGATCGTCTCCGGCAGCGTTCCCGTCTCCAGCATCGGCGGATGGCCCTGGCCGGGCACCGTTACCGTCTCGCAGTTCGGATGGCGGCGGGCCATTTCCGCGAGCGTCTCGGCTGCAAGAAGTTTCGAGTTCTCGCCGCGGATGGCGAGCATCGGCACACCGCACAGGCCTTCGAACTGCTGCCAGATGTCGGGCAGCGGTCGGTTGAGGTTCAGCCCCTTGATGGTCTTCAAGAGCGCCGGGTCGAAATCGCGCTCCGGCCTGCCGCTCTGCTCGCGGTAGATCGCCTTGGTGTAACGCAGCCAGTCGTCGTCGCTCAGCGCCGGAAACGCCGCGCCGTGAGCAGTGCGCTGCACCGCAACCGCGTCGGCCATGG
Source organism: uncultured Rhizobiaceae bacterium (assembly GCA_947259295.1). GTDB lineage: Bacteria > Pseudomonadota > Alphaproteobacteria > Rhizobiales > Rhizobiaceae > CAMYMG01. The sequence continues at coordinate 56,392 of CAMYMG010000067.1, read as the reverse complement.
TCGCCGGCCGTGGGGCGCGCGTCAGGTAGGAGCGGATATGCGCCAGTCCTTCGCCCTCAAGCACCGGGCCAACATCGTTCAGCACCACGGATTTCAGGAGCGTCGGGCGCGTGCCCGCCAGCACGTGGATGATCAGCCCGCCGCGTGAGGTGCCGATGAAGTGGCCGTGCTCGACACCGAGCGCGATCAGCCCGGCGATGATGTCGCCCGCCTCGACCACGACATTATAGTTGTGCCAGTCCCGGTCGAAGGCCGAGCGGCCGCGGCCGCGATAATCGAAGGCGATGACCTGGCGCGGCGTCTCGATCTTTTGCGACAGGTGGATCGCCAGTTCGTGAAAGTCGCGGGCGTTGCGCGTCAGTCCGGGAAGGCAGACCACGGGCGCTGCCGCGCCATTGGCCTCGCCATAGACCCGTGCATGCAGCTTCAGCCCGTCGCTCGACGTGTAGAACCGATCGGAAAAGCCTGTGTCGGACGTCATGCTGCTTCTGGCCCCGGCTGTTGGTTTCGACAGCCGGGATCCGGCCGCCCACGGTTGAATAATGCAAAAATCGGCCCGATGCAGGGAAAATGATCGCCGTCCACCGCCGGACCAAACGATCCGGGCCGAGGCTTCGGTGCAAGCGGGGCTGCCGCTCAACGTCCGTTTATCAGGTCGCCTTCGATGTCGAAGCTGCCCGACAGCCGCATCTTGTAGACCTGATAGTTCTCCATCACCCGCTGCACATAGCTTCGCGTTTCGGTGAAGGGAATGCTCTCGATCCAGTCGACGACGGTCTCGATATCCTTGCCGCGCGGGTCGCCATAGCGCTTGATCCAGTCGCGCGCGCGCCGCGGCCCGGCATTATAGCCGACGAAGGTCAGGATATAGGATCCGTCGAAGCGGCCGAGCTGCTCGCCCAGAAAGGCCGCGCCGAGCGTTGCATTATAGGCGGCGTCGGTTGTCAGCCGGTTGATCGAGTAGGCAAGACCGGCCTTTTTCGCCACTTCCTTCGCGGTTCCCGGCAAAAGCTGCAGCAGGCCGCGCGCGCCGGCACCCGAAACCGCTGCGACATTGAACTCGCTCTCCTGCCGCGCAACCGCATAGGCCAGCGCCTTGCCGGCGCCCGATATGTTCGCCGAGGGCGGGATCACGCCGATCGGGTGGGCCAGCGCGCCGATATCGATGCCGCGAGACGCTGCGATCTTGCCGACCTTCAGCGACAGGAAGTGGTCGCCGCGCCGGTCGACCATCCGCGCGAGCAGCGCCAGTTCGCCCGGGCTGGTCAGTTCGCCGGCCAGGTCGCGGTAAAGGCGGTTGGCGAGCGATGGATAATCGATCTGCTCGAGCCGGATGATCGCCTTGACCGCCTCGCGCCCCTCGAAAGTCTTGCGGTCGGCCTCCGTCGGCTCGGGATAGGCGGCATTCAGCGATGTCTCGCCGATGCGTTCGGCGGCCAGTTGGCCATAAAATGTCGCGCCATAGGCTGCCGCCTTGCGGAAATAGTCCTCGGCGTTGCCTGGTCCGCCGGCGTCGGCCGCGCGTCCCAGCCAGTAATAGGCGCGCGACAGCGAAATCGGCCCGGAGGCGACATCGGCGATCTTGGCGAAATGTCCAGAGGCGGTGCTGGCGTCCTTCAGGCCGCGCAACGCATACCAGCCGGCGTGGAATTCGGCGTCCGCGGCCTCGACCGGGCTTTCGGCCGAATGCGCGGCGGCTATTGCGTATGCCGTCTTCATGTCGCCGAGATCGACCATCTCCCGCGACAGCACCCGTCGCTCCAACCACCAGGCATCGGGGTCGACCACCGCCGAGCGCTCGGTCGGCGCCTTCAGCATCACCTCGGCGGCTTCCTTGTACTTCTTGTGGCGCCTGAGATAGCGCGCCTTCGCGAACGCGTAGCCGGCGGCGCGCTGTTCCTCGGGCACCGCCGCGAGCAGGGCGGTGGCCTTCTTCTCGTTGCGCGTGCAGGCAGCCCAGGCATCGGCGAGGGGCTTCGCCTCCGCGAGTTCCGCCACCCGGTTGGCCGAATTGATGCGGTCGGCATAGAGCATGCGCTCCATGCGTGCCCGGTGGTCCTGCTTGGTCAGTATGGCGCCGAATTCCTTGATGATGCGCCGTTCGTCCTGCGCGTCGAGCTTTTCGGTTCGCCAGAACGGCGAAAGCACGGCGTGGGCGTCGCTCATCTGCCCGGCGGCCGCGTGGGCCCGCGTCAGCAGCAGCACGCCCTGCAAGGTCTCCGGCGCGCTGTCAGCGAAGGCCTGGATCACCTCCAGCGGATCAGGGCGCTCCCGATAGAGCGCCCGCTCGCGGTTGATGCGCAGCGTTTCCATGCCGGGCCAGCCGGCAAGCGCCGCTGCCGTCGCCGCGATCTCGCTGCTCGGCACGTCCGGACCGCCATGCATGGCAATCGCCCACGCCAATATGTGGCGGTCCAGGCTGTTCTCGGGCAGCCGGTCGCGGACGCTGCGGGCTTCCGCCACCTTCTCGGCCGACAACGCATCGAGACTGTCCTTCAGCCGGTCGGCCTCGCTGTCGGGACGCGTGAAATCGGCCTGCCGGGCGAGGGCAGGACTGCTCAGCGCAAAGAGGCCAGCAGCGGTGCCGACAAGCGGCAGCAGCGCGAGCAGGCCGGCGCCAATCGTCAAGCGGTGGGAACGCCGTGAGCGCATCGAATCCATCATTCTCTCGTCTTCAGATTACCAAGCGGAACGGTTTGAGGGAACCCTTCCGCCGGAGGGGAGGGCGGAGCGGCGTACCGCGCAGGCTTTCGCGGTGCGGCGCTCGGGTCACGCCTGTACCTGCACCAACTATGGGTCAGGACTATGGTGCGCCGCGCATGTTTCGGCTAAAAGCCGCCCAGTACAGAAAAGAGACCAGAAAATACCGGGAGTTGACGACCATGCTGAGAGGCTCGATGACTGCGCTCGTGACGCCGTTTGCCACGAATGGCGCGTTCGACGAGAAAGCCTTTCGCGCCTTCGTCGACTGGCAGGTCGCCGAGGGCACCAAGGGCCTGGTTCCTGTCGGCACGACCGGTGAGTCGCCGACGCTCTCGCATGACGAGCATCGCCAGGTGGTCAGGGCCTGCGTCGAGGTCGCCAGGGGCCGCGTGCCGGTGGTTGCCGGCGCCGGCTCGAACAACACCGAGGAAGCCGTCGGCCTCGTCAAGTTCGCCGAACAGGTCGGCGCCGACGCGGTGCTGGTCGTCACGCCCTATTACAACAAGCCGACGCAACGCGGCCTCTATGCGCATTTCGCCGCCGTCGCCAAGGCGACGAAGCTGCCCGTCATCATCTACAACATTCCGCCCCGCTCGATCATCGACATGTCGCCGGAGACCATGGGGAGGCTGGCGCACGACTTCGCCAACATCGCCGGCGTCAAGGACGCGACCGGCAAGGTCGAGCGCGTCTCGGAGCAGCGCATCACCTGCGGCAACGATTTCATCCAGCTTTCCGGCGAGGATGCCTCCGCTCTCGGCTTCAACGCGCATGGCGGCGTCGGCGCCATCTCGGTCACCTCCAATGTCGCGCCGCGGCTTTGTGCGGAATTCCAGGAAGCCTCGCTCAGCGGCGACGGCAAGAAGGCGCTCGAACTGCAGGACCGGCTGATGCCGCTGCACAAGGCGATCTTCATCGAACCCGGCGTGTCGGGAGCAAAGTATGCGCTCTCCAGGCTCGGCAAGGTCGAGAACGTCCTGCGCTCGCCGCTGATGACCGTGGAACCGGAGACGGCGGCCCGGATCGACGCGGCGATGCAGCACGCGGGCTTGATTAACTAGGTGCTGCGCGCCACTTCAGTGCCATGAATCAGGTCAGAAAAGCCGATCCCAACAACAAGACCGTCGCGGAAAATCGCAAGGCGCGCTATTCCTACGAGGTGCTGGACACCGTCGAGGCCGGCCTTGTGTTGACCGGCACCGAGGTCAAGGCGCTGCGCGAGGGTCACGCCAATATCCAGGAGTCTTACGCCTCGATGGAAGGCGGCGAGATCTGGCTGATCAATTCCTATCTGCCCGAATACCTGCAGGCCAACCGCTTCAACCACGAGCCGCGCCGCCGCCGCAAGCTGCTCTTGAACAAGCGTGAAATGGCCAGACTCGGCCAGAGCGTCGACCGCGAAGGCATGACCATGGTGCCGTTGAAGATCTACTTCAACGACCGGGGCCGGGCCAAGCTGCTGCTCGCCGTCGCAAAGGGCAAGAAGTTGCACGACAAGCGCGAGACGGAGAAGAACCGCGACTGGGCGCGCGAGAAAAGCCGGCTCATGAAGGAGCGGGGCTAGCTCCGGCCGGGCCGCTGGCCTGATCCCGGCTTTCCAGAAACGCGGCGATCTCGCCGAATACATCGACGAACATCTCTTCCGTCAGCCGCCCCGTATTGGTGTTGTAGCGCGAGCAGTGATAGCTGGAAAACAGCGTCAGGGCGCCTGCTGCCTGCGTCGCGCCGTGGCTGAACGGCAGGGCCGCAACGCGATGTCCGAGCGCCCGTACCGTCGACTGGTGCGAGATCACGCCGAGCGTCATGATGGCGCTAAGGTTCGGAAAGCGGGCGATCGTCGCCTGAAGAAATTGCCGGCAGGTGGCGATCTCGGCACCCACCGGCTTGTTCTCCGGCGGCACGCAGCGCACCGCATTAGTGATCGCCGTGCCGACCAGTTCGAGGCTGTCGTCGGGCCGGGCCTCGAACCTGCCTCTAGCCAAGCCGAACCGGATCAAGGTGCTGTACAGGAGGTCGCCGGCGAAATCGCCGGTGAACGGCCGGCCCGTGCGATTCGCCCCGCGCAGTCCGGGCGCCAGGCCGACGATCAGCAGGCGGACGGATTCCGCCCCTTCCGGCGGCATGAAGGTCGGCACCGGTCCGTTGAACCATTCCGGCTCGCGCTGCCGCCACAGCCCGATGAAGTCGTGCAGCCGGGGGCAGAGCGGGCAGTCATGAGACGGCTCGGCTGGAAAGGCGGGGGGAGAGAGGGGGGTCAAATGTCGCCTTCGTCGTCGTCGAGCGGATCCTGCCGCCGCACCGGCCGCTCGGACGGGTCGCGGCCGATCTCGTTCTTCAACGACATCAGGTCGATGAAGTGGTCGGCCTGGCGGCGCAGGTCGTCGGAGATCATCGGCGGCTGCGATGCCATCGTCGAGATGATGCTGACCTTGCGGCCGCGCCGCTGCAGCGCCTCGACAAGCGTCCTGAAGTCGCCGTCGCCCGAAAAGATGACGTAGTGGTCGACATGCTCGGCGAGTTCCAGAGCGTCGACCGTCAGCTCGATGTCCATGTTTCCCTTGATCTTGCGGCGTCCCGACGCATCCGTGAATTCCTTCGCCGGCTTGGTCACGACCTTGAAGCCGTTATAGTCGAGCCAGTCGATCAGCGGCCGGATCGAGGAGTACTCCTGATCCTCGATCAACGCCGTATAGTAATAGGCGCGGATGAGATAGCCGCGCTTCTGGAAGCTCGCCAGCAGCTTGCGGTAGTCGATGTCGAAGCCCAGCGAACGCGACGTGGCATAGAGATTCGCACCGTCGATAAAGAGCGCAATCTTCTCTCTTGGGTCAAACATCTCAAAAATTCCTTCAGCAATAGGGGTCGTTCAAATACGTTCTCGATATGCATCGGGTTGCTGAAAAAGTGCGCGCGCAGCCCACAATCAAAGGATATAGAGCGATCCGGACCATTCCAAGGGTTCGCCCGGGCTACAAGAAAATGTGATTGCAGGCGGGCGCGAGGCGTCGGCCGGCATGCCGTGCATGGCGCTTGTAATTGGCCGCCTTTCAGGTTATTCACCGCGCCTGTTTTCCAATACATCCAGGAAATGAAAGGGGCACTCCAATGGCCCGCGTTACTGTTGAAGATTGCATCGACAAGGTCGACAATCGCTTTGAACTGGTCCTGCTCGCCGGCCACCGCGCCCGCCAGATCAGCCAGGGCGCCCAGATCACGCTCCCGCGCGACAACGACAAGAACCCCGTCGTTGCGCTGCGCGAGATCGCCGAAGAGACGCTGTCTCCGGGCGACCTGAAGGAGGATCTGATCCACTCGCTGCAGAAGCATGTCGAGGTGGACGAGCCCGAGGCGGAAGGCCAGGAACTCACCGACCAGACGGGTGCCGTCGCCGCTACGGCGGAATCGGACGATGCTGACGACGCAGTCGTCTTCGATCGCATGACCGAGGAAGACCTGCTCGCCGGCATCGAGGGTCTCGTTCCGCCGGAAAAGAGCGACGACTATTGACCTGACACGGCGGCCGCGGACTTCCGCGCGGCGGCTTTAGTAGCTATCTATGATATGCGCCGTAAATCTTTACGGCGCATATTCTGTTTTTGGCCCCGGGAATTTAGCGCATGATGCGTCAGTATGAGCTTGTCGAGCGCGTCCAGCGCTACAAGCCCGACGTGAACGAAGCATTGCTCAACCGGGCCTATGTCTACGCCATGCAGAAGCACGGGCACCAGCGGCGTGCTTCCGGCGATCCCTATTTCTCCCACCCGCTCGAAGTCGCCGCCATCCTGACCGACATGCATATGGACGAGGCGACCATCGCCGTCGCGCTCCTGCATGACACGATCGAGGATACCACCGCCACGCGGGCCGAGATCGACGAGCTGTTCGGCCCCGAGATGGGCAAGCTGGTCGAGGGGCTGACCAAGCTGAAGAAGCTCGACCTCGTCTCGAAGAAGGCCGAGCAGGCGGAAAACCTCAGGAAGCTGCTGCTTGCGATCTCCGAAGACGTTCGCGTCCTGCTGGTCAAGCTCGCCGACCGGCTGCACAACATGCGCACGCTCGACCACGTGCCCGAGGCCAAGCGCCTGCGCATCGCCGAGGAGACGATGGAGATCTATGCGCCGCTTGCCGGGCGCATGGGCATGCAGGGCATGCGCGAGGAACTGGAGGAACTGGCCTTCCGGCAGATCAACCCGGAAGCCTACAGGACCGTCACCGAGCGGCTTGCGGCGATCTTCGAGAAGAACCGCAACGTTGTCGGCGAGATCGAGCAGTCGCTCTCCGGCCTGTTCGAGAAGTACGGCATCAAGGCCGAGGTCAAGAGCCGCCAGAAGAAGCCATGGTCCGTCTTCCGCAAGATGGAGGCGAAAGCGCTGTCCTTCGAGCAGCTCTCCGACATCTTCGGCTTCCGCGCCATCGTCGATACGGTCGAGGACTGCTACCGCGCGCTGGGTGCCATCCACACCACGTGGTCGATGGTTCCCGGCCGCTTCAAGGACTACATCTCGACGCCCAAGCAGAACGATTACCGGTCGATCCATACCACCATCGTCGGCCCCTCGCGCCAGCGCATCGAGTTGCAGATACGCACCCGCGAGATGAACAAGGTCGCCGAATACGGCGTCGCCGTGCATGCGCTCTACAAGGACAATGCCGGCAAGGTGAACGGCTCGATCCCGTCAATCTCGAAGGAGACCAACGCCTATGCCTGGCTGCGGCGCACCATCGAGCAGCTGGCCGAGGGCGACAACCCGGAGGATTTCCTCGAAAACACTCGGCTGGAACTTTTCCAGGACCAGGTCTTCTGCTTTACCCCCAAGGGCACGCTGATTGCACTGCCGCGCGGCGCCATCCCGATCGATTTCGCCTATGCCGTCCACACCGATGTCGGCGACACCTGCGTCGGCGCCAAGGTCAATGGCCGCATCATGCCGCTGATGACGGAACTGAAGAATGGCGACGAGGTCGAGATCATCCGCTCCAAGGCGCAGGTGCCTCCGGCGGCTTGGGAATCGATGGTCGTCACCGGCAAGGCGCGCGCCGCCATCCGCCGGGCGACCAAGAATGCCATGCGCAAGCAGTTTTCCGGTCTCGGCATGCGCATCCTCGAACGCGCCTTCGAACGCTCCGGCAAGACCTTCACGAAGGACAGCCTGAAGCCTGTGCTGCACCGCCTTGCACGCAAGGACATCGACGATGTGCTGGCCTCCGTCGGCCGTGGCGAACTCGCCTCGACGGATGTCATCAAGGCCGTCTTCCCGGACTTCAAGGACGAGCGCGTCACCCAGCCTGCACCCAAGCAGCGCGAGGAGGGCTGGTTCAACCTGCGCAACGCCGCCGGCATGCTGTTCCAGATGCCCGGCCGCGCCGCCAGGAAGGGCAAGGCCGAAACCGGCGTGCGCGAAGCGGCCGTGCCGATCCGCGGCGTGCGCGGCGATCTGCCGGTGCGCTTCGCCGAGGAGGGCGCCGTGCCGGGCGACCGCATCGTCGGCATCGTCCAGCCGGGATCGGGCATCACCATCTACCCGATCCAGTCGCCGTCGCTGCAGGCCTTCGACGACCAGCCCGAACGCTGGATCGATGTCCGCTGGGACATCGACGAGAACAACAAGGAGCGCTTTCCGGCACGGATTTCGGTGACCGCCATCAATGCGCCGGGTTCGCTTGCCGAGATAACCCAGGTCATCGCCGTCAACGACGCCAACATCCACATGCTGTCGATGACGCGCACCGCGCCGGACTTCACCGAGATGCTGATCGATCTGGAAGTCTGGGATCTGAAACATCTGAGCCGGTTGCTGACGCAGCTGAAGGACAACACCAGCGTCAGCGATGCGCGACGCGTCAACGGCTGAACGGGAGTGCCGATGAACACCAGTGACGTAATCGACATTTTCCGCGAAGCGGGCGCCGTGCTCGAGGGCCACTTCATCCTGACGTCGGGCCTGCGCAGCCCCGTCTTCCTGCAGAAGGCGCGTGTCTTTATGCATGCCGACAAGACCGAAAAGCTCTGCCGCGCGCTTGCTGACAAGATCCGCGCCGAAGTGCCGGGCGGCATCGACTATGTCGTCGGGCCGGCGATCGGCGGCCTGATCCCGGCCTACGAAACCTCGCGCCATCTCGGCGTTCCAGCGATCTGGGTGGAGCGCGAGAACGGCAAGTTCCGCCTCCGCCGCTTCGAGATCGAGAAGGGGGCCAGGGTCGTGATCGTCGAGGATATCGTGACGACGGGCCTGTCGATCCGCGAGACCATCGAGTGCCTGCACGACCTTGGCGCCGAAGTCGCGGCCGCCGCCTGCATCATCGACCGCTCGGCCGGCAAGACCGACGTCGGCGTACCGCTGATCGCGCTTGCCGAATACGAAGTCCCGGCGTATGCCGCCGATCAGCTGCCGCCTGAACTTGCGAGAATCCCGGCGATCAAGCCCGGGAGCCGCAACATCTAGGGTTTCCGCCCGATCCTGCCTATATATCACCCTCAACTGACCCGAGAATCCGTAAAGCCGACATGCTCTTCAAACGCCGAACGCCGATGCACCTCCGGGAACGGTTCAGAATCTGGTTCTGGCCGCGCCGCTCATTCTGGCGTTCCGCCCAGTACTTCGCAAAGCGCGTGCTGCGCCTGCGCGCCACGCCGCATGCCATCGCGCTCGGCGTTTCGTCCGGTGTCTTCATATCCTTCCTGCCCATTCCGGGCTTTCATTTCCTGCTCGCGGGCCTCGTTGCCTGGTGCCTGGCCGGCAATGTCGTGGCATCGGCCATCGGCACGGCTTTCGGTAACCCGCTGACCTTTCCGGTGATCTGGGGAGCCACCTACGAGCTTGGCCACCTGATCCTGAACGGCGGCTCGTCTTCGCCGGTGGCGCCGCCGCATCTCGGCGCACTGCTCCGGCACCTCGACTTTTCGCAGCTGTGGGGCCCCTTGCTGAAGCCGATGACGATCGGTGCCCTCCCACTCGGTTTCGCCTTTGCGCTCGTCGCCTACATGGCGACGCGCTGGACCGTCGCGGCATTCCACGCCCGCCGGCAAGCCAAGCTCGCGGCGCGGGCGGAGCGCGGCGGCTCGGTCGGCGGACCCGGAATCCCCGCTGCGCCATGATCCTCGGCATCGGCAGCGACCTGATCGACATCAGACGCATCGAGAAATCGCTTGAGCGCTATGGCGAGCGCTTCGTCGAGCGCATCTTCACCGAGATCGAGCAGGCAAAGTCGGAAAGGCGCAAGCAGCGCGGCGCGTCCTACGCCAAGCGCTTCGCTGCCAAGGAAGCCTGTTCCAAGGCGCTCGGATCGGGCATCGCCCACGGCGTCTATTGGCGTGACATGGGCGTCGTGAACCTGCCCGGCGGCAAGCCGACCATGCATCTGACCGGCGGTGCCGCGGCGCGGCTGGAGAAGCTCGTGCCGGAAAAACACCATCCCGTCATTCACCTGACCATCACCGACGATTTCCCGCTGGCCCAGGCCTTCGTTATCATCGAGGCGGTCCCATTCGACTAGCGCCGTTGCACCCGCTGTCGGCCCGGGCATTGTGATTGCTCCGCGCGGCGACACCCCTTATATGCAACGACCATAAACGAGGACGACATGAGCGTGGCTGACAGAACCAAGAAGAAATCCGGCGGTCTCGGCGAGACCGTCAGCGTCATCGTCCAGGCTCTGGTCCTTGCTCTCATTATCCGCACGCTGCTCTTCCAGCCCTTCTCGATTCCATCGGGCTCGATGCGTCCGACGCTGCTCGAGGGCGACTATCTCTTCGTCACCAAATGGGCCTACGGCTATTCGCGCTACTCGCTGCCGCTGTCGCCCAACATCTTCTCCGGCCGCATCTGGGACACGCCTCCCGAGCGCGGCGATGTCGCCGTCTTCAAGTTTCCGCCAAACCCGTCGCTCGACTACATCAAGCGGGTGATCGGCCTACCGGGCGATCGCATCCAGATGAGGGACGGCGTCCTCTACATCAACGACGTTGCTGTTCCGCGCGAAAAGGTCGGCGAGATCAACAATCCCGACATCACCGAAGTGGACCGTCCGGTGGACGTCTATCGCGAGACGCTGCCGAATGGCGTTTCGTATGACACGCTCGATCTGACGCCGAACTCCGTCGGCGACAACACGCGCGAGTTCGTCGTGCCTGCCGGCCACTATTTCATGATGGGCGACAACCGCGACAATTCCGCCGACAGCCGCTTTTCCGTCGGCTACGTGCCGGAGGAAAATCTCGTCGGCCGCGCCAACATCATCTTCTTCTCGATTGCCGACGGCGCCAGCCCGCTGGAGATCTGGAAATGGCCGACCGACATGCGCCCTTCGCGGCTGTTCAACTTCGTCAGATAGCATGAGCGGATACCGCCCATGCCTTTGAAGCGGCCAACCGGCGAGGCGCTGGCATCTGAACTGGCTGCCGTGACCGGTCATGTCTTCCGCGACTTCTCCCTGATGCAGCGCGCGCTGACGCACTCCAGCGCGCGCGGCAAGTCCTACGACAACGAACGCCTCGAATTCCTCGGTGACCGCGTGCTTGGCCTCGTCGTCACCGAAATGCTGTTCAAGGCCTATCCGGAGGCGACGCAGGGCGAGCTGGCGGTCCGCCTGAGCGCCCTCGTGTCGGGCGCCATGTGTGCCGAGATCGCCGAGCAGATCGGGCTGTCGCCGCTGATCCACGCGGATTCGGGCGTCAGGCAGGCCAAGGGCAAGGCGCGCAACGTGCGCGCCGATGCCATCGAGGCAGTGATTGCCGCGATCTACCTGGATGCCGGTCTGGAGCCTGCCCGGACTTTCGTCCTGCGTTACTGGGAGCCGCGCTCGCAAGCCGTGATAAAGGTTCCCCGCGACCCGAAGACCGAACTGCAGGAATGGGCGCACCAGGCCGCGCAGGCATCGCCCGCCTACCGGATAGATCTGCGCGACGGGCCAGACCATGACCCGCTTTTCACGGTCAGCGTCGCGGTCGCCGGCTATCCACCGTCGAGCGGCACCGGCCGGTCGAAACGCGAGGCCGAACAGTCGGCCGCCGCGGCAATGCTTCGGCGCGAAGGCGTCTGGACCGATGAAGGGAACTGACAGGTGAGCACCGAAGAAGAACGGCCGACGCATTCGGGCTTCGTCGCCCTCATCGGTGCGCCGAACGCCGGCAAGTCGACGCTGGTCAACCAGCTTGTCGGCGCCAAGGTGTCGATCGTCACCCACAAGGTGCAGACGACGCGCGCCATCGTGCGTGGCATCGCCACCCACAAAAACGCGCAGATCGTCTTCGTCGACACGCCGGGCATCTTCAAGCCGAAGCGCCGGCTGGATACCGCCATGGTCACCACGGCCTGGGGCGGTGCCAAGGACGCCGACGTCATCCTCGTCCTCATCGACGCCGAGCGCGGCATCAGGGACGATGCCGACGCCATGCTGGATCGCGTCGCCGACGCGGGTCAGCCGAAAATCCTGATCCTCAACAAGGTCGACCGCGTTAAGCCCGAAACGCTGCTGGCGCTGTCGGAAGCGGCCAATGCCCGGGTCGAGTTCAAGCGCACCTTCATGGTCTCGGCGCTGAACGGCTCCGGCTGCAAGGACCTGCTCGACTATCTTGCCGAAACGCTGCCCGTCGGCCCCTGGTACTACCCGGAGGACCAGATCTCCGACCTGCCGATGCGCCAGCTCGCCGCCGAGATCACCCGCGAAAAGCTTTATCTGCGCCTGCATCAGGAACTGCCCTATTCCTCGCATGTCGAGACCGAGAAATGGGAAGAGAAGAAGGACGGCTCGGTGCGCATCGAGCAGGTCATCTATGTCGAGCGCGACAGCCAGAAGAAGATCGTGCTCGGCCACAAGGGTGAGACGATCCGCTCCATCGGCCAGTCCGCCCGCAAGGACATCGGCGACATTCTCGAGCAGAAGGTGCATCTCTTCCTGTTCGTGAAGGTGCGCGAAAACTGGGGCAACGACCCCGAGCGCTACCGCGAGATGGGTCTCGAATTCCCGCACTGAGCGGCCACTGGAAGCCCACGAACTGCCGCCCGTCTTGATTTCGGCGCACAAGCAGTGAAATGCTTTGCCGATGGAATGGCGCGACGAGGGAATCATTCTCGGCACCCGCAAGCATGGCGAGACCAGCGCCATTCTTGAGGTGATGACGCTGGCGCACGGCCGGCACCTCGGCCTGGTCCGCGGCGGCCGCTCGCGAAAGCAGCAGCCGGTGCTGCAAGTCGGCAACCGTGTCGATCTCATCTGGCGCGCTCGTCTCGACGAGCATCTCGGCACCTTCCAGGCCGAGGCGCTGGAGCTTAACGCCGCCCGGCTGTTCGAGAGCGCCGCCGCGATCCAGGGGCTGCAGACCATCGCCGCGCATCTGCGCCTGCTGCCAGAACGCGATCCGCACGAACGGCTCTACCGGACGCTTGGCCTCGTCATCGACCACCTCGACGACCCGCAGGGTGCCGGAGAACTTCTGGTGCGGTTCGAGCTCATGCTGCTCGACGAACTCGGCTTCGGCCTCGATCTCTCCCAATGCGCCGCCACCGGCGCGCGCGAGGATCTCGTCTATGTCTCGCCGAAGTCGGGCAGGGCGGTGTCGCGCGTTGCTGGCGATCCGTGGCGCGACAAGATGCTGGCGTTGCCGGCATTCCTGTTGCGCGGCTCCGGCTTGCGCGCCGACCGGGCGGCCATGGAAGATGCCTTCCGGCTGACCGGCTTCTTCTTTTTCCGCCATGTCTACGAGCCGCGCGGTCTGGAGGTGCCGGAAGCCCGCACGGCCTTCCTGAACGCGCTGCGCCGCAGCCAGGCTATGGTGCTTGCTCCCAGTGGCGAGGACGCCGCCTGATCCGGGCCGACCCCCGTGGGGCCGCCGGCCTGATATCCATAATGTTAGCAAGTTCCCGCTAGGCTGGCTTCACGAATGAAGGCTTGAGGGAGCACATGTTCGGAGGCTTTTTCGGTTTTTTGGCCGTCGTCGCGCTGATCGTCGCGGCGGTGCGCCAGTATCGCCGCATCGAAAAGCTCGAGGCGACCGTAGACGAATTGCGCCTCAAGCTGCTCCTGAACGACGCCGCAGCGGAAGAGGTCGCAACCGAACCGCCGGTTGTCACGGCTGCCCGCGTCGAAGCCGCAGAGGCTGCCACCGCAGCCGACAAACCGTCCGAGCCGACAGAGCAGGAGCCTGTCGTGGCTGGTCCGTGGACCAATGCCGCCCAGGTCGAGGCGTCCAAACTTGCGGCCGAGGCAGAGGCGAAGCCGAAGGAACCCCCGGCGGAATCGGCCGACATCGAAACGGCGATCGGCACGCGCTGGGCGGTGTGGGTCGGGGGCATCGCGCTGGCGCTCGGCGGCCTTTTCCTGGTGCGCTATTCGATCGAGGCCGGCATGTTTGGTCCAGGTGTGCGCCTCGCCATGGCAGTCCTGCTGGGGCTGGCGCTGGTGGCGGCCGGCGAATTCATCCGCCGCACCGGCTTCAAGGTGCCGATCAGGGGAGCCGCCGGCGCCTATGTGCCGGGCATCCTCACCGCGGCGGGTGCCTTCACCCTGTTCGCCGCCATCTATGCCGCGCACGGTGTCTACGGTTTCGTCGGTCCAGGGATGTCCTTCACCCTGCTTGGCCTCGTCGGCGTCGTCACCATCGCCGCCGCGCTTGTGCATGGACAGGCGCTGGCCGGGCTCGGCCTCCTGGGCGCCATGCTGACGCCTGCGCTTGTTTCCTCGCAATCGCCGAGCGAATGGGCCCTGTTCGGCTACCTCGCGATCGTGCTTGCCGCGAACACGGCCATTGCCAGGATGCGCGACTGGACCTTCACCGCGTCTGCCGGCTTTGCCGGCGCCGGACTCTGGTGCCTGCTCTACATCGGCGATTCCGCCAGCATCGACCTTCCGGTCGTGCTGTTCATCAATGCGGTGATTTTGGCCTGTTGCGCGCTGATCTGGCTCTCTCGCCGCGGCGGCGAGCCGGCGCGGATGGACGTTGCCCCCGCGGTTGCAGCCTTCTTTGTCGCGCTGGTGTCGGTTCAATTGCTCATCGACCCGGAACTGCAACTGTCGGGCGGGGCCTATGGCGGCGGCCTGCTGCTCGCCGCCATGCTGCTGGTCGCCGTCCTCCGCACGCCGGCCCTGCCGATGCTTCACGCCGCCGGCATCGCCGCGCTGCTGGTGTCGCTACGCATTGCCATGCAGGGAACCTTCACCCTGCGCGTCTTCGGCGGCGAGTTCATGCTCGACGGCGTTTCGGTCCTGCCCTACAGCGCGATGCTTCAGCCGGTCGGCGCCGTCATCGCGCTTGTTTTCCTGATCGCCGGCTTCTGGCAGGCCGCACGCTTCGTCGCCGTATGGCCGCACCGCGCAGCCGCCTGGTCCGGCTGGGGCGCCATGGTCCCGCTGGCGGCGCTCGCCGCGCACTGGATCGCCTTCGGCAATCTTGACCGCGACGTGACGGAAGCGTTCGCCACGCTCGTCCTGTCGGTCGTGCTGGTTGCGGCGGCCGAACGCATCGCACGCCGCGAAGTGCCGCCGCTGCAGGGAAGCCTTGCCGTCTCGCTCCCCCTGGCAGCTGCGGCCATCGCCGCCGTTCTGATGCTGCACATGGGTCTCGGCCCGCTCTGGACGACGATGCTCACCGGCGCCGCCGCGATCCTCCCGGCGCTCGCCACGCGCCGGCGCAGCTATTCCGTGCTTGGCTGGATCTGCGCCGCATTGGTCGTGGTGGTCATGGCCCGGGTCGCAATCGACCCGACACTCGTCGGCGCTGACCTGCTGGGGCGCACGCCGGTCTTCAACGCCCTGCTGCCCGGCTACGGCGTGCCGGCGCTGGCCTTCGGTTTTGCCGCCTGGCAGCTGGCCCGCACCACCGGCGGCGCCCCGAGGCTGGTCATGGAAGCAGGAGCGACGCTTTTTGCCCTGCTGGCGCTGGCCATGCTGGTCAGGCACGCCATGAACGGCGGCGTCATCACCACCGGTACGCCCAGCCTTGCCGAGCAGTCGCTCTACACGCTGATCGCGCTCGGCGCCGGCGGCATCCTGCTGGCCCTCGACACGAGGTCGCCAAGCCTCTTCCTGCGCTTCGGCTCGATGGCCGCGGGCATCGTCTCCGTGGCCCTCATCGGGCTGCAGCACTTCATCTTCCTCAATCCGCTGGCGACCAACGAATCGACCGGCCGCATTCCCTTCTTCAACCTTCTGTTCCTCGCCTATCTGCTGCCTGCCATCGCCGCCGGCGCGCTGGCGCTCTACGCTCGCGGAAAACGGCCGCGCTGGTATTCGGCAATGCTCGCCTTGCTCGCCTCGGTGCTGCTCTTCGCCTACGCCACGCTGTCGGTCAGGCGGCTCTTCCAGGGCGAGCATATCGGCGCCTGGGCGGGCATGGGTCAGCTCGAGACCTACTCCTATTCCGCGCTGTGGCTGGCGATGGGCGTCGCTCTCTTGGTGGCGGGTGTCGCGCTGAAATCCCACATCATGCGCATCGCCTCGGCGGTGCTGATCTCCGTCGCCGTCGCGAAAGTCTTCATCTTCGACATGTCGGCGCTCGAAGGCGTGCTGCGCGCGCTGTCCTTCATCGGGCTGGGCGTCGTGCTGATCGGCATCGGCCTGTTCTACCAGAAGCTGCTGACGCGCGCCGCCCGCGCCGGTTGATGCCGTCCGCGCCGGCTACTCGGCCGGCGCCAGCTGCATGCGTTCCACCGGCTGTTCCTTGATCGGCCAGTGCACGATGGCGGCAAAGATGCCGAGCACGACACCCAGCCACCACACCGGGTCGTAGCTGCCGAACTGGTCGTAGAGATAGCCGCCGAGCCACACGCCGAGGAACGAGCCGATCTGGTGCGACAGGAACACCAGTCCTCCGAGCAGGCCGAGATGGCGGGTGCCGAACATGATGGCCACCAGCGCATTGGTCGGCGGCACCGTCGACAGCCACAGCAGGCCCATGACGATGGCGAAGATGACGACGCTGGTCGGCGTCTGCGGCAGCAGCAGGAACGCCGTGACCGCGATCGAGCGGCCGATATAGATCCACGCCAGGAAATGCGGCTTGGAATATTTCTGCCCGATGACGCCGGCGCCGAGCGAGCCGATGATGTTGAAGAAGCCGATCAGCGCCAGCGCGATGACGGCGTAGCGCGCGTCGATGCCGAGATCGCCGATATAGGCCGGGAAATGCGCCGTGATGAACGCCACCTGGAAGCCGCACACGAAGAAGCCCGCGACGAGCAGCATGTAGCTGCCATGCGAGAAGGCTTCGCGCAGCGCCTGCTTTACGGTCTGCTGGGCCAGCGCCCGCGCCGCGGCATTGCCACGCGAATTGCCGTAGAGCGGGATCGCCAGCACCGGGATCGCCAGCATCATCACCGCCATGATGACGAGGCTGTCGGACCAGCCGAAGCTGTCGATCAGCCCCTGGCTGATCGGCGCGAAGATGAACATGCCGGCCGATCCGGCTGCCGTGCCGATGCCGAAGACGATCGAGCGTTTCTCGGGCGGCGTATGCCTGGCGAAGGCCGCAAGAACGATCGAGAATGAACCGGCCGCGACGCCGAGGCCGACGAGCACGCCGCCGCCGACATTGAGCATGGTGACGCTGCTGGCGGTCGCCATCATGAACAGCCCGGCCGCGTAGATTGCGCCGCCCATGGCCAGCACGCGCCAGGTGCCGTAGCGGTCGGCGATGGCGCCGAAGAAGGGAAGGCCGAGGCCCCAGAACAGGTTCTGGATCGCCATGGCGAGGCCGAATGTCGTGCGGTCCCAGCCCTTTTCCGCCAGCATCGGCAACTGGAAGAAGCCCATTGCGGAGCGCGGTCCGAAGGTGATCGCCGCGATCAGGCAGCCGCAGATGATGATCAGCCACGGAACCGATTTTGCCGGAGCGGATGCTTGGGACGTCATGTGCTGATCTCCACCTGGAATCATCTACTAGACGAAGGTTGCCGGCCGCGGAAATGAATTGGTTGCATGATCCGTTCAATCTCCTTGATGCAATCGCCCCGTTGCGCGCGCGGGAAGCGCATGGACCTGCTTCTCCTTCGACCTCGAATTGGGGCTAACGCGGATTGCTCGCTTCCCTTGCGAAACCGTGCCACAATTACGCCTGAATCTGAGAGCGATAGCGCCATTGCTGCGCGTGGGCGACTGGTTCGGCAGCGAATCCTTCCAGGTCGACACCGTCTCATTGCTCCTCGAGGTTTCCGGTTTGCATGTCCGCCGAAATCCGAACTGCCCGCGCGTCTGACGTCGACGCCCTCGTGGCGCTCGAAAACGATGTATACGACACCGATCGGATCTCGCGCCGCTCGTTCCGGCAACTGATCGAGCGCGAGACCGCCGAGACGCTGGTTGCCGAAAAGGACGGCCGGCTCGCCGGCTACGCGATGATCCTGTTTCGCAACGGCAGCGGCGTTGCGCGCCTCTATTCCTTCGCCATCGGCCGTGACTTTTCCGGGCTCGGCCTTGGCCGGTTCCTGTTGGAGCGAGCCGAGCGTGTTGCTTACGACCATGGCCGCATGATGCTGCGTCTAGAGGTACGCGAGGACAATACCCGCGCCATCCGGCTTTACGAACAGAACGGCTACCGCAGGATCGGTCGCGAGACCGACTACTACGAAGACGGCATGGCGGCGCTGCGCTACGAGAAGACGCTGCGCGGCGACGTGCCGGTCGGCACGAAGGTGCCGTTTTACGAACAGACCTGTGACTTCACGTGCGGCCCCTGCTGCCTGATGATGGCGATGGCCAATTACGACCGGAGTTTCGTGCCGGACGCCATCCGCGAGATCCGGCTGTGGCGCGAGGCGACGACGGTCTTCATGATGTCGGGCACCGGCGGCTGCGAGCCTTTCGGGCTGGGCGTGGCGGCGCATGAGAACGGTCTCTCGGCCGAGCTCTTCGTCTCATTCTACGGTGCGCTTTTCCTGCAGTCGGTGCGTAGCGAGGAGAAGCGTCGCGTCATGGAACTGGCGCAGGTCGATTTCCGGACCCGAGCGGAACAATACAACATTCCCGTCCATTATCGCTCGTTCTCAATCGACGATATTCGTGCCGCGCTGGCGGCGGGGAAACTCGTTGTCGTGCTGATCAGCGGATATCTGATGTTCGGGAAGAAGGTTCCACACTGGGTGCTGGCCATTGGCGACGACGGCAGCCACATCCTCATGCACGACCCCTGGATCGAGGACGAACGCCGCGAGACCATCTCGGACGCTGCCAACGTCCCGGTTCCCTACGACATCTTCATGCAGATGGCGCAGTTCGGCCGCGACGGTCTGCGCGCCGCCATCATCCTCGGAAAGCCAGGGGCGACATGAGCTGGGTCATCCTCACCGGCAGGCAGAGCGATCTCGACCAGGTCGCCACGCCGCACAAGATCATCACCAACCGCGACTATCTCGCCCATCCGGCACTCTTTCGCGGCCAGCGCCCCAAGGTCATCAACCTGTCCAACAGCTACGGCTACCAGAGCCGCGGCTACTACGCCTCGCTGCTTGCCAGTTCGCGCGGCCACAAGGTCATCCCGAGCGTCGAGACCATCATCGACCTGTCGGAGCCCAAGCTCTACCAGAACGCGCTGCCTGAACTGGAACTGGCGCTCAACAAGTGCCGCAAGGAACTCGGCGGCGAATTCCCGGCCAAGGCATCCTTTTTCTTCGGCATCGGCCCCTCCAAGGCCTGGGATCGTTTTGCGCGGCTGCTGTTCGACTGGTTCCGCGCCCCCTCGCTGGAAGTCTCGGTTCGCGATGACGGCCAATGGGCCTCGATCCGCAAGATAGCCTTCCTGCCGGTCATCCGGCTGAGCGGGGAAGACGAGGCGCGCTTCATCTCCAGCCTCGAGACCTACACCAGCCGCGAATGGCGCGACACCAAGACCCGCACGCCGGCACGCTACACCTTCGCCACGCTGGTCGACCCGCAGGAGGAACTGCCGCCCTCGGCCATCTCCTCGCTGCGCCACTGGGCCCGCATTGCCGAGAAGATGGGCGTCGAGGTCGAGCCGATCACCAGGAAGGATCTCGCCAAGCTCGCCAATTACGACGCGCTGTTCATCCGCGAGACCACCTCGATCTCCAACCATACCTACCGCTTCGCCAGGCGCGCCCAGCAGGAAGGCATGCCGGTCATCGACGACCCGCTGTCGATGATCCGCTGCACCAACAAGGTCTATCTCAACGAACTGATGGCCTACAACAAGGTGCCGGTGCCGCCGACGGTGATGATCGCCAGTCCCGCCGACTTCGAGGTCGCCGCCCAGACGCTCGGTTTCCCGCTGGTCCTGAAGATTCCCGACAGCGCCTTCTCGCGCGGCGTCAAGAAGGCCTCGAGCTTCGAGGAACTGCGCGCGCTTGCCACCCAGTGGCTGGAGGACTCCGACCTCCTGATCGCGCAGAAATACATGCCGACCGAATATGACTGGCGGGTCGGCGTGCTCGGCGGCCAGCCGCTCTTTGCCGTCCACTATCTGATGGCCAAGCAGCACTGGCAGATCGTCAACCACCGGCCGGGCGGCAAGCCCGTGCAGGGCGGCTTCAAGCCCTTCACCCTGAAGGAGGCGCCGCCGCTCGTCGTCGAGACCGCGGTGCGCGCCGCGCGCTGCATCGGGGACGGGCTCTACGGCGTCGATCTCAAGGAGACTGCCGACGGCGTCTTCGTCATCGAGGTCAACGACAACCCCAACCTCGACCATGGCTGCGAGGATGCCGGCGAGAAGGACGAGGTCTGGACCCGGCTGACGCAATGGTTCCTCGACCGCCTGGAGCGGCAGGGCCGCTAGCCGGTCTGGGATGGCTGGCCGAAGCTGCAGTGCAGATCGGCCACAGCGATTCACCAAATGAAAAGATGCCCTTGATGCAACTTCGGGCGACGCCGAATCGTGCTACCTTTGTGTCCAAAAAGGGGCCATAGGGTGGAAAGATTGTGATTCGGGCCTTTGTCGAGGGGCCCTGGCAGGCACTTGTCGACAGGCTAGGCCGCAGGCGAGGGCCGCCGCAATTGACGGCAGTGTCCTCCATGCAGGGCTTCTGGGGTCTGATGCGGGCCTACTGGTTCTCGGAGAGCTGGAAGGAAGCCTGGGCGCTGACGGCAATCATCGCCCTGTTCACGGCGGCCGCCAGCAAGACCAGTGTCTGGATGGCCGAAGCCTCCGGCGAACTGGTCAATTCCATCGCCTACTTCCACGACCCGGGAAACGCCACGCCGCTTTCCTCGGTTCTCACCAGCGCCGGAATGCTTGTCCTGCTGGTCGTGCTCAAGGATGCCGGCATCACCGGTGTCAGGCACCTGTTCTCCACCACCCTGCACCGCAAATGGCGCCGCTGGCTGAATGGCCGCTTCAATCGCGCCCTGCTCGACGGCAATCACACCCACTACCACCTCCAGCACGCCAGCCGCGCCCCGGACGGCTCGACCCTGCCGCCGCCCGACAATGTCGACCAGCGCGTGCAGGAATCGATCAAGGGCATGACCGGTGGCGCCATCGGCCTCGCAATGGGCGTCATGGGCGTCGTCACCTCGCTCTATTTCGTCGGCCGCAAGCTCATCGAGACCTCGACGGTTGTCGGCGGCCTCGAGTTCCTCGGCACCTATGGCGGTGCCGTCCTGGCCTTCACGGCCGTCGCCTTCTACGTGCCGCTCAACACCTTCGTCGCCATGAAGCTCGGCGGCATCCTGGAGCGGCTGACCATCGCCATGCAGCGGGCCGAAGGCAGCTACCGCGCCGAACTGACGACCTTCCTGCGCCGCAGCTTCCACGTCGCCGCCTCGCGCGGCGAGGCTGTGCAGACCGGCATCCATTCGAAGCTCTACCGTGAAATCGACGGCACCTGGACCAAGCTCAACTGGGTCCACTCCGGCTACATGTCGTTCGAGCTGATCTACAATTTCCTCGCCGCCCGCATCGTCGCCTATGGCCCCGGCCTGCTGCCCTATGTCAATGATCGCATCAGCCTCAAGGGCTACATAACCGGCGCCGAACTGGTCAATTCGCTGATCAGCCAGTGCTCCTGGTTCATCCATGTGATGCCGGCGATCGCCAGCCTCAAGGCCAATGCGCGGCGCGTCACCGGCCTCGCGCAGGCCATCGAAAGGGTTCAGCAGCCGCGCGACTTCTACAGCGCCACCGGGCGCTGCGACTTCCGCTATGGCAGCCAGAATGCCGTCTTCGGCCTGGTCGTCCGCGATCTCGAACTCTTGCATCAGGGCGACGACACGACGCCGTTCCTGACGGTCCCGAACCTGCGCTTCCGGCGCGGCGAGTGGACCTACGTCAAGGGTGAGTCGGGCTGCGGCAAGACCTCGCTCATCAAGGCGATTAACGGCCTGTGGCCGCACGGCGGCGGCGACATCATCTTCCCCGAGCGCGCCCGCTGCTTCTATGCCGCGCAGGACGTCAAGCTGCCCCAGATCACGCTGAAGCAACTCGTTTGCCTGCCCGACGCGGCTGAGGACCACACCGACGCCAGCGTCGCGGCAATGCTGCACAAGGCAGGCCTTGGCGAATTCATCGAGCATCTCGGCGACGAGGACCGTGAGGGCAAGGTCTGGGACCAGGTCCTGTCGGGCGGCCAGAAGCAGAAGCTGGTCGTCGCCCGTATCCTCCTGCAGCAGCCGGCGCTGCTCTTCCTAGATGAGGCTACCGGCGCGCTCGACCCGGAAGCCAAGGTCGCCTTCCACCAGGCCATCAAGGACAATTGTCCCAATGTCACGGTCATCAGCGTGATGCACGAGGGCACGCCGCCGAAGTCGCTCAGCGGCGCCGAGTTCTATGACAGCGTTCTGCACATTGCCGATGGCGTTGCGACCAAGCGGCCGCTGGGCTTCGGTCTGCAGCAAGTCCAGCCCGACGTGGTCGCATCCCCGCCCGCGGCCTCCATGGCTCTGCCCGGGCTGCCGGCGATGCGCCTGAAGCGCAAATAGCTCAGGCGACGGCCGGCCTTTGCCCTCCGGCTTCCGGCCGGAGTTTTTCGATGGCCGCGAAACGCTCGAGGAACTCGCTCTGCGCCAGCTTCGCCGGCTTGCAGGAGAGGTCGAAGCGGTCCGGCGAGATGCCGCTCGGCCGGCCGAAGAAGCGTGTCGCCTCGGCGACGGAAAATCCGGCCAGTACCGTCGCCTCGAAATAGGCGGCGATCTGGTCGGCCTGCTTGATCTGTTTCTTCAGCGCGGCACTCGTCTCGGCAGCCAGCGCGAAGCGCAGATGGATCGCCCGCTGCAACCGCTGCTCCACGGCCTTGTAGCCGCCACCGACTGCCGACTTGAATGGCGAGATCATGTCGCCGATCACATATTCCGGGGCGTCGTGCAGCAGAGCCGCCAGCCGCGCATCGGGCGAGGCATCGGCCACACGTGCAAGGAAGATGTCCTCGACCAGCAGCGAGTGCTGCGCCACCGAGAAGGCATGGTCGCCATGCGTCTGCCCGTTCCAGCGCGCGACGCGCGCCAGTCCGTGCGCGATGTCGGAAATCTCAACGTCGAGCGGCGACGGGTCGAGAAGGTCGAGCCGCCGCCCCGACAGCATGCGCTGCCAGGCGCGGGGCGGTGCGCCGGCCTTGTCCGGCATCAGCCTTCGCCCTCGGCGGCCGACACGGGGTAGGTGAACTTGGCGAAAGCCGGTATTCTGAGCGTCACGGCCGTCTCCCCGGCGGTGATCGCCGTGCCGGCATCCATTGCGTCCTTGGCTCGGTCGATGCGAACGATCGCCAGCCCCGACCTGCCTGCAGTCGAGCCCAGCGTGCCGATGCTGCGCCCGCCCGCCGCGATGTCGACG
Source organism: uncultured Rhizobiaceae bacterium (assembly GCA_947259295.1). Taxonomy (GTDB): domain Bacteria; phylum Pseudomonadota; class Alphaproteobacteria; order Rhizobiales; family Rhizobiaceae; genus CAMYMG01. Next base: position 32,982 of record CAMYMG010000067.1, on the reverse strand, counting down.
CCCGGCGCCGGCAGGTCACCGTCGCCGCTGACGATCAGTACCCGCCGCCGCGCCGTGCCGCGATGCTGCATACGCGACACCACTTCCTGGCCGACATAACAGCCCTTGCGGAAACCGACGCCGCCGACCTCATCGAGCAGCACGTCATGCGGAAAGGCGTCTGCCAGCGCGTAGTCGCTGCCGCTCTCGGCAACGCCATTGGCGATCCGGAATGCCGTCCACTCGGCCACCTCCGCATCCACCGCCCGCGCCTCGTGAAAGCGCCGGACCTCGACAGGCGGGGCAAACCGCAGGTCGCGCAGCCCGCCTGAATCGGATTGTGAGGCAGCTGAATCGTCTTGCCACGAAACCGAGACAGTCGCCTGATCCTGCTTGGAAATCTCGACCTTGGCACGCAGCCGGTAAAGCATCAGCCGGCGCACGAGATCGTCGGCGATATCGGCCCGGCACTCGATCGTCAGGCTCTGTTCGGTCTCCCGGGAGATGAGGAAATCGAACAGGATCTTGCCCTGCGGGGTGAGGAGCGCGGAGGGCTGCGCCTGCGCCGGCCCAAGCGCGTCGAGGTCGGAGGTGATGATGTTCTGCAGGAACGCCTCGGCCTCAGCGCCTGAAACGGTGATGATCGCGCGGTCGGGGAGGAGGGCGGTGGGCATGGGTCGGGGCGGCCTGATCTTGCAATATGGTCGGGCTTTACGTAAGCCGCGGGCACTCTCCACACAAGGGCGGCAGGACAGCATGGCGGCGACCTACGATCTCATCCTGACAGGCGGCACGGTGGTCAACCATGACGGCCAGGGCCGGCGCGATGTCGGCGTGAGGGACGGGCGCATCGCCGCCATTGGCGATCTTTCTGCCGCCTCCTCGGGCGCGACGATCGACTGTCGCGGCCTGCACGTCCTGCCGGGCGTCATCGACAGCCAGGTGCATTTCCGCGAGCCCGGGCTCGAGCACAAGGAGGATCTCGAAAGCGGCTCGCGCGCCGCCGTACTCGGCGGCGTCACGGCCGTCTTCGAGATGCCGAACACCAACCCGCTGACCACCAGCGAGGCGACGCTCGCCGACAAGGTCGCCCGCGCCACCGGCCGCATGCATTGCGACTTCGCCTTCTGGGTCGGCGGCACGCGCGACAACGCCGCCGACGTCGGTGAACTCGAGCGCCTGCCGGGTGCTGCCGGCATCAAGGTCTTCATGGGCTCGTCGACAGGCGACCTGCTTGTCGAGGACGACGAGGGCGTCGCCGCGATCCTGCGCAACACCAAGCGCCGCGCCGCCTTTCATTCCGAGGACGAGTTCCGCCTGCGCGAGCGCCTCGGCGAGCGTATCGCCGGCGACCCGTCCTCCCATCCCGTATGGCGCGACGAGATCGCGGCGCTGCGCTGCACCGAACGCCTGGTCCGCATCGCCCGGCAGACCCGCGCCCGCATCCATGTCCTGCACATCTCGACCGCCGAGGAGATCCCGTTCCTCGAACAGCACAAGGACCTCGTCACCTGCGAGGCGACTCCGCATCACCTCACGCTGACGTCCGACGACTATGCCCGCCTCGGCACGCTGATCCAGATGAACCCGCCGGTTCGCGCGCCGCGCCACCGCGACGGCGTCTGGCACGGCATTTCGCAGGGCATCGTCGACGTGCTGGGATCCGACCACGCTCCGCACACGCTGGAGGAGAAGCGCAAGGAATATCCGGCCTCGCCCTCCGGCATGACCGGCGTGCAGACGCTGGTGCCGATCATGCTCGACCATGTGAATGCCGGCCGCCTGACGCTCGAGCGCTTCGTCGACCTGTCGAGCCACGGTCCCAACCGCATCTTCGGCATCGCCCGCAAGGGCCGCATCGCCGCCGGCTACGATGCCGATTTCACCATCGTCGACATGAAGCGCGCAGAGACCATCACCAATGCGCAGGCCGGCTCGAAGGCCGGCTGGACGCCCTATGACGGCAAGCGCGTCACCGGCTGGCCGGTCGGCACCGTGGTGCGCGGCGAGCGGGTCATGTGGGAAGGCGAGATCGTTTCGGCCGGCCGGGGCAGGGCGGTCGAATTCAGCGAGGCACCCCGCGCAGCCTAGCCTCAGTCGCCGGCGACGAAGAAGGCCCAGCGCCCCTCGGGCGTGATGCCGATGCGGTAGAAGATATAGGTGCCGAAGGCCTTCATGTCCTCGTAGTCGCCCGCGGTGACGATCTTGAACAGCTCAACCCGCTGCCGCGCATCGAGCCGGTCGAGCGGAATGCCGAAGAAATAGGGCCAGACATAGAGCTCGTTGGGCGTGCCCGGATCGAGCTTTACGTAGCCGGCACTGAGAACCTCTTCCATGATGGCAAGGATTTCCTGGCCTTCCGCATCGCCCGACAGCGTCTTCAAAAAGGCGATCGGGTCCTCGCCGGTGGCGCCGAAGGAAAGCTGCGTGCCGCCTTCGCCGGGACCGATCAGCGGCCGGAGCTTTTCGATGTCGCCGCTGCGCGCCGCCTCGACGATGAGGTCGCGCATGCGCCGCACCGGCTCCGGCAGCCGGTCGAGATTGTAGACGATCTCCGGCAGCGGCGCGTCCTCGTCGATGCCGGGACGCGCAATGTCGCCGGGAACGCCTTCTTGGCCATCGGGCTCGTCGGTCGACGGTGTCGTGGTCTCGATCGGGTCCGGCGTCGGCACGCCGATGCCCGGCCGTGCGTCATTGCCGGGCGTGGCAGGGGCCGGCAGTTCCTCGCGCCCGATCTCGCTCAGCGCCAGGGCGGGAGCCGCGCCGGCTAGCAGGCCGGCTGGCGCAGCAACCGCCAGCGACAGCAGCCATGCCAGCGACAGGGCTCGCCATTGCGGGGATTTGGGCATTCCGTTCATAAGTCTGTCTCTGTCGGTCCAGCTTCGTTGCAACGATCGCACCGCGCCATGAACAACAGGTCTCCGACCGACATTAATGCCGTGACTGCTCGGGCGCGAATTCGCCGGCGATCATTCTGTCGCGCGTGCGTTCGATGAGTGCCAGCGCCGCGGCCTCGCCGCTTGTTCGCAGAAATTCTCCGAGCGCCGTGCTCAGCGCCGCTTCGGCGATGATCTCCGGCTCGATTCCGGCCGACAGCCCCTCGGCCCAGGCTTCGTTGTGATTCTCGATGGCGGTCAGCCGCTTTTCTTCCCTGACCAGTGCGTCGAGATCGCTAACGCTATGTTCCATACTCAAAATCCACCCTTTCAAGCGGCGCCCCGACACTGTCGGACCAACTTGATCAATCCCTTTAATGTCCCATTAAGATTCCTAGCACACCTGCTCGCACATGTACGCTGGCTTTGGGGAAAAAGTTAACCCCGGCTTAATTTCCGTAGCGCGTCGCCAGCTCGCGCGCCAGGCTCTCGCCTTCGACCGTATAGCGGCCGATCGCCTCGGTGGCGGAGGCGGTGCAACTCGTATAGGTGCCCTCGAAGGAGCGGTAGCCGCGGTTGAAATTGGCGACGAAGCGCGCCTTGCGCTCCTCGTCGGGCTTTTCGGCTTCCAGCAGCCTTTCCATCAGGCTGCGCCAGGCATCGCCCTTTTCGCCGCACAGATTGCGCAGGAAGTGCAGCGACCCCAGCACTTCGGCCAGCCGCATCAGCCCGGCGTCGAACGGCTGGTCGGCGGCCGCCGCCGGCCGTGCCAGCAGCAGCGGCGCGATCGCAGCGATCGCCAGCAATTTCATGGAAGCCCAACGCATAGGACCTTGTGGCGAAACATTCCGGCGCCCGCAAGGCGATTTCTTCGCCGTGAGCGCCGTGCGCTCAGGCCGGCGCGTGCGTCCCGCCGAGCAGGCCACGACCAACGCTCAGCACCGATTCCAGCACCGGCAGCGCTTCCATCTCCTCCAGCGTGAAGAATGCGGCGGCATCGGCATCGCTGGCGGCCTGCGCTTCGCCGCCGGCATATTCGCCGACGAAGACTTGCAGGTCGTAGTCGACCTCGTCGCCCTCGACATGCAGCATCACCAGCGGCGACATCGCCCCGGCGACCAGCCCGGTCTCTTCCATCAGCTCGCGACGCGCGGCGATTTCCAGTGTCTCGCCGGCTTCGACATGACCGCCGGGAAAGGCGTAGTAGCCGCGCGACGGGGCTCGCCCGCGCAGCACCAGCAGCAGCCGGTCGCCGCGTTTCAGCGCCACCGAAACGGCCGGTCTGATATGCTTTCGTTGCATGCGGTCGCTGGTCCCCAGGATGTCCTGACCTTGCAGTCCGCCGCCCTTATCGCCACTTTGAACGATACGGATCAAGCAGGAACTGGATATGTGCGGCCGCTTCGCCATTGATGCCACGCCCGACGAGATCGCCGCGCATTTCGCGCTGGCCGATGTCGAGGACTTTCCGGCGCGCTACAATATCGCCCCGACGCAGCCGATCCTGCTGGTCATCGCCGGCAGCCCGCGCGAGCCCGGGTCCAACCTGCCGGATCGCCGCTCGCTGCTCGTGCGCTGGGGGCTGATCCCCGGCTGGGCGAAGAACCCGGCCGACCTGCCGTTGCTCATCAATGCGCGTGCCGAGACCGCGGCGGAGAAAGCCTCCTTCAGGGCCGCCATGCGCCATCGCCGGGCGCTGATTCCGGCGTCCGGCTTCTACGAATGGCGGCGCGACGGCAAGAACAAGTCGCAGCCCTACTGGATCAGGCCGAAGGGCGGCGGCATCGTTGCCTTTGCCGGGCTGATGGAAACTTTCGCAGAGCCGGGCGGATCGGAGATCGATACCGGCGCGATCCTCACAACGGCCGCAAACGGCGACATCGCCCACATCCACGACCGCATGCCGGTGGTGATCAAGCCGGAGGACTTTGCCCGCTGGCTTGACTGCCGCACGCAGGAGCCGCGCGATGTGGCCGACCTTTTGCAGCCGCCCGAACAGGGACTGTTCGAGGCGATACCGGTTTCGGACAGGGTCAACAAGGTGGCAAACACCGGGCCGGAGCTTCAGCAGCGTGTCGAGCCGGCGCTGGCCGGCGATACATCGCTGCCGAAAAGACCGGCAGCCGACGAGCAGCTCAAGCTGCTCTAGCGCCGTCTCCGGCGCGCCGGTCTCAGGAAGGCTTGGTGGCCTTGACCTTCTTCTTGGTGCAGATGAGCGCGGCGACGACGGCGGCTGGGCCGATCGGGCGGTAAAGCGTGGCGAGCGGCAGGGCCGGAACGGCGATGCGTGCAGCTTCGCTGGCAGTGAGTGGCATTGGTTTCTTCCTCTTGATCATCGGATCAGTTTGTTGCGGGACGCTGCACATGGTGGTCGATTGGGTCGAAAGCGTGGCCCGCACTCAAAGGCCAACGCCATGCCCCATTTGATGTTCCGACATGTTTAATAAAGTCTTTCATATCTCTTTGCCGGCGGCGTTTCCGACCCGCTGCGACGTTGCTGCAACAGTCACGCTAGGCGGCGATTGTATCGGCTGCTTGTCTCCGCGATCCCGTTTCCCGTTACACGTCCTGCGCGTAGCACTTGACGGAACGGGCAGGGCGGCGCGATAAAGCCGCCATGAAAACGTCTTTCGCCATTTGTGGCATTTGCATTATTGGCTAGCGCCGAGCGCTGGACCGGACGTTTTCGCCTTTTCTCTCGACAGGACAAACGCCCAGGCCAGCAGGCCCGGCGCGGTCATGAAAAGTTTCACGCTTTTCGGTTAGGCCGTAACGGCGAAGAGGGAAGTTCATGGCGGACAAGGACCAGGGCCTCAGGCTCTACAACACGCTGACGCGGACGAAGGAGGCTTTCCAGCCCATCGATCCGGCCAATGTGCGCATGTATGTCTGCGGCCCGACCGTCTACGACTACGCCCATATCGGCAATGCGCGCCCGGCGATCGTCTTCGACGTGCTCTACCGCCTGCTGCGCCATCTCTACGGCGCCGACCACGTCACCTATGTGCGCAACATCACCGACGTCGACGACAAGATCAACACCCGCGCCCTGCGCGACTATGGCGACCAGATCGCCTCGGGAAAGCTGTCGCTCAACGAGGCGATCCGCAAGGTCACCGAGCCGACCTACGAGCAGTACCAGAAGGACGTGACCGCGCTCGGCTGCCTGCCGCCGACCTTCCAGCCGCGCGCCACCGAGTTCGTCCTGCCCCGCGCCGACGGCAAGGACGACATGGTCAGCCTGATTCAGTCTCTCATCGACCGCGGCCATGCCTATGAGGCAAAAGGCGAAATCCTCTTCGACACCACCTCGATGGCCGACTACGGCCAATTGTCGAAGCGCAATCTCGACGAACAGCAGGCCGGTGCCCGCATCGCCGTCGACGCGCACAAGAAGAATCCGCAGGACTTCGTTCTGTGGAAGGAATCCTCGGCCGAGGAGCCCGGCTGGGACGCCAGCTTCCGCTTAGCCGACGGCACCTCGAAAGCCATCCGCGGCCGCCCCGGCTGGCACATCGAGTGCTCGGCCATGTCCGCCGCCTATCTCGGCCAGGAATTCGACATCCACGGCGGCGGCCTCGACTTGATCTTCCCCCACCACGAAAACGAGATCGCCCAGTCCCGCTGCGCCCACGGCACCGCCGTCATGGCCAACGTCTGGATGCACAACGGCTTTCTGCAGGTCGAAGGCAAGAAGATGTCGAAGAGCGAGGGCAACTTCGTCACGATAAATGAGCTTCTGGAGACAGAGAAGTTTGGCGGGCGGAAGTGGCCGGGACCAGTTTTGCGGCTGGCCATGCTGATGACGCATTATCGCGAGCCGATCGATTTTTCGCTGAGCCGCCTGATCGAGGCCGAGGCGACACTTTTGGAATGGAAGCACGCTGCAAAGCGCTACATACCTGAGCAAGGAATGCTGGATCCGACCATTGTGGGCGGTCTCATCGACGATCTCAACTTCGCAGTTGTCCGCCGAGAGGTAGACAGGCTCGCGCGCAACTTGGCGAGAGGTGCAGAACACGGCCACAATCTCGCACATACTTTGCATTGGTTTGGCTTTGCGAAGGACGAAGATTTTGATGACGCCCGACACGATTTGCAGGATGTGAAAGAGGAGGCACGACGAGCTAATCGTCTCCATCAGGTGCTTGAACTGATGGGTCGAACGAAGGACTGGTTCGAGGGTCAACTTCAGGCCCGCCTCGCCTTCATCGCCGACAAAAACTGGACCGAGGCCGACCGCATCCGCGATGAGCTTCTAGCCGAGGGCATCCAGCTCAAGGACGGCAGGGATCCCGTCACGGGCGAGCGCGTGACAACCTGGGAGGTCAGGCGTTGAGTGCGGCTGCGGATAGGCTGGCGGGACAGCGCCCCCCTCTGGCCTGCCGGCCATCTCCCCCACGAGGGGGGAGATTATCAGTCACCGGCGCCCCGCTTCTCTTGCGACACTCGCGAATGGCGACAACGGCGCGGCCGGTCGATCTCCCCCCCTGTGGGGGAGATGTCCGGCAGGACAGAGGGGGGCGCCGTAGAGCGCTGGCGTTACGCACAAACAGCGATATCCTGCATCCGCGCCGCTCGCGCCCGCCGCAGTCTGGGCGATTGGTCGATCTCCCCCCATGTGGGGGAGATGTCCGGCAGGACAGAGGGGGGCGCCGTAGAGCGCTGGCCCTTCAGGCGGGCGGTTGACCATGCCGCACACCCCGATCCCGCCCGCAAACCGCCGAAACGCCAAGGCGATGCGACGCGTCATGACCGATGCCGAACTGAAGCTCTGGAATGAATTGCGCGCCCATCGACTTATGGGACTGGGATTTCGCCGTCAGGTACCGATCGCCGGCTATATCGTCGACTTCGCTTGTTCCGCCAAAAAACTGATCGTCGAGGTTGACGGCTCGCAGCATGCCGACGACAGCGCGGCATCGCGGGATGCACTGCGCACCCGCCGCCTTGAGCAGGACGGCTGGTCCATCCTCCGCTTCTGGAACGACGACGTGCTTTCCGATATCGACAACGTCTGCCAGCACATCGTCATTTCCGCCGGCCTTGCCGGCCCGGGCGCCGCCGCAGACCCGGCGCATCCACGACCCACAGCAAGGGAGCACATGTCATGATCGACCACACCGGCATCGTCGTTGCCGACTTCGACAGGGCAAAAGCGTTCTACGACGCCGCTTTCGCACCGCTCGGCGCGAAACTGCTGATGACAGTGCCCGGCGAATTCACCGGCGGCAGGAAGGTCGTCGGCTATGGCGCCGGGAAGCCGGATTTCTGGCTGACGGAAGCGGCCGAGACAGGCCCCGGGCGGCACTACGCCTTCCGTGCCGCCAGCCGCGCGGAGGTCGACGCCTTCTATCGCGCGGCCATCGCCGCTGGCGGTCGAGACAATGGCGCACCGGGCATCCGCGCCCACTACCACCCGGACTACTACGGCGCCTTCGTGATCGATCCCGACGGCAACAATGTCGAAGCGGTCTGCCATGCGCCCGAATAGGAGGTCGCCCTCATGAGCCTCGACAACAGGCCGGTCTATTCCGGCGGCTGCCAGTGCGGCGCCGTGCGCTTCCGTGTCGAGGGCGCGCTCGGCGACGCCTCGATCTGCCATTGCCGCATGTGCCAGAAGGCCTCCGGCAATTTCTACCTGCCGCTGGTCTCGGTGCGCGGCGCGAAACTCGCCTGGACGCGCGGCGAGCCCGGCACCTTCCGCTCCTCCAGCGCGGCGACGCGCGGCTTCTGCCGCGATTGCGGCACGCCGCTCTATTATGATGCGCCCGACGGCATCGCGCTCGCCATCGCCGCCTTCGACGACCCGGCCGCCATTCCACCGACCATCCAGTGGGGCACCGAAGCGAAGCTTCCTTATGTCGACGCCATCCCCGCTTTGCCGGGCGAGGACACCATGGCCGACATTTCGTCCGCGCCGTACCTTGCCGACCTCGTTTCCTACCAGCATCCCGACCACGACACCGACCAGTGGCCGCCAGCCGAGAGAACATCATGAGCGAATTGCGCAGCTTCTACCCCGACATCGAGCCCTTCGAGACCGGCATGCTCGATGTCGGTGACGGCCACACCATCTACTGGGAGCGCGTCGGCACGAAAGGCGCCAAGCCGGCTGTCTTCCTGCACGGCGGCCCCGGCGGCGGTTCATCGCCCAAGCAGCGGCGCGTCTTCGACCCGAAACTCTATGACGTCATCCTGTTCGACCAGCGCGGCTGCGGAAAGTCGACGCCGCACGCCTCGCTCGAGGCCAACACCACCTGGCACCTCGTTGCCGACATCGAAAAACTGCGCCAGATGGCCGGCTTCGACAAATGGCTGGTCTTCGGCGGCTCCTGGGGCTCCACGCTGGCGCTCGCCTATGCCGAGACGCATCCCGAGAGGGTCAGCGAACTCGTCGTGCGCGGCGTCTACACGCTGACGCCCGGCGAACTCGACTGGTACTATCAGTTCGGCGTTTCCGAAATGTTTCCCGACAAGTGGGAGCGCTTCCAGGCGCCGATCCCGGAGGCCGAGCGCGGCAACATGATGGCCGCCTACCGCAAGCGTCTGGTCGGCGACGACCGTCAGGCGCAGATCGAGGCGGCGCGCGCCTGGAGCCTGTGGGAAGGCGAGACCATCACGCTGCTGCCGGAGCCCGAGACCAGCGGCAAGTTCGGCGAAGACGATTTCGCCATCGCCTTCGCCCGCATCGAGAACCACTATTTCGTCCATGCCGGCTGGCTGGAGGAAAACCAGCTGGTGCGCGATGCCCACAGGCTGCACGGCATTCCGGGCGTCATCGTGCACGGCCGCTACGACATGCCCTGTCCGGCCAGATACGCCTGGGCGCTGCACAAGGCCTGGCCGCAGGCCGATTTCCACCTCATCGAAGGCGCCGGCCACGCCTTTTCCGAACCCGGCATCCTCGACCAGCTCATCCGCGCCGCCGACCGGTTTGCGGGGAAGGCGTGATGGGCCTGCGCGCTCTACGTGGCCCCCCTTTGGCCTGCCGGCCATCTCCCCCACAAGGGGGGAGATTATCCGCTATCGAGGCCCCGCCTCCCTTCCGACTTTCGCGATTGGCGAGAATTGCGCAGCCAGCCAATCTCCCCCCTCGTGGGGGAGATGTCCGGCAGGACAGAGGGGGGCGCTAAGGAATGCAGACGACTGGATATTGCCAATGACTCGCCACCGCCTCTACCTCTTCGACACCACGCTGCGCGACGGCCAGCAGACGCCGGGCGTCGACTTTTCCGTCGAGGACAAGATCGCCATCGCCGCCATGCTCGACGATTTCGGCCTCGACTATGTCGAGGGCGGCTACCCGGGCGCCAATCCGACCGACACCGCCTTCTTCGAGCAGAAGCGCACGGCAAACGCGAAGTTCGTCGCCTTCGGCATGACCAAGCGCGCCGGCGTCTCGGCCTCCAACGATCCTGGCCTCGCGCTGCTCGTCCAGTCCCAGTCCGACGCCGTCTGCTACGTCGCGAAGTCCTGGGACTACCACGTGCGTGTCGCGCTCGGCTGCACCAACGAGGAGAACCTCGAATCCATCCGCGCCTCGGTCGAGGCGGCGGTCGCCGCCGGCAAGGAGGCGATGGTCGACTGCGAGCACTTCTTCGACGGCTACAAGGCCAATCCGGACTATGCGCTGGCCTGCGCCCGCACCGCCTTCGAGGCCGGCGCGCGCTGGGTCGTGCTTTGCGACACCAATGGCGGCTCGCAGCCGTCGGAGGTCAGGAAAATCGTCGAGGCGGTCATCGCCGCAGGCATCCCGGGCGAAAACCTCGGCATCCACGCGCATGACGATACCGGACAGGCGGTTGCCAACTCGCTCGCCGCCGTCGAGGCCGGCGTGCGCCAGATCCAGGGCACGCTGAACGGCATCGGCGAGCGTTGCGGCAACGCCAACCTCGTCTCGATCATCCCGACGCTGGTGCTGAAGCCCGGCTTCGCCGAAAAATTCGAGACCGGCATCACGCCAGAGAAGCTTGCCGGCATCTCGCGCCTGTCGCGCGGCTTCGACGAGCTGCTCAACCGCGCGCCCGAGCCGCAGGCGCCCTATGTCGGCCAGTCGGCCTTCAGCACCAAGGCCGGCATCCATGCCTCGGCCATCGCCAAGGAGCCGGAAACCTATGAGCACGTGCCGCCGGAATCGGTCGGCAACCGGCGCAAGGTCATGGTTTCGGACCAGGGCGGGCGGGCAAATTTCATTGCCGAGCTGAGGCGCCGCGGCATCGACGTCGAGGCGAGGGACGACCGGCTGGACACGCTGATCTCGATCGTCAAAGAGCGCGAGGCGCAGGGCTATTCCTACGAAGGCGCCGAGGCGAGCTTCGAGCTCTTGGCGCGCAGCATCCTGCACACTGTCCCGGAATTCTTCCGGGCGACCAGCTTCCGCTGCATGGTCGAGCGCCGCTTCGACGCCATCGGCAACCTCAAGACGGTGTCTGAGGCGGTCGTCAGGATCGAGGTCGACGGCGAGGAGAAGATGTCGGTCGCCGAAGGCAACGGCCCGGTCAATGCGCTCGACCTCGCGCTGCGCAAGGATCTCGGAAAATTCCAGGATGAGATCGCCGACCTCGAACTGGTCGACTACAAGGTGCGTATCCTCAATGGCGGCACCGAGGCGATCACCCGCGTGCTGATCGAATCGCGCGACAGCGGCGGCGGCCGCTGGTGGACGGTAGGCGTCTCGGAAAACATCATCGACGCCTCCTTCCAGGCGCTGATGGATTCGGTCGTCTACAAGCTCATGAAGAACCGTGACATGGCAGGCCGCGTTGCCGCCGAATAGCGGCGCCGCAATCTCCGCTCGTTGTTCCATCAACCGGAACCGCATGAACCATCAATGATTTTGCATGGTCCTTTCGCCGCCGGCGGCCCATATGGGGCCCCATGGCAACCGAATCCGCACAACCGACCGACAATTCCGCCACGCGTGGCTTTCTTTTCGCGCTGTCGGCCTATCTGCTCTGGGGCTTCCTGCCCTTCTACATGAAGGCCGTGGCGCATATTCCCGCTGCCGAAGTCGTTGCCCACCGCATCGTCTGGTCGGTGCCGATTGCCGGCGCCGTGCTGCTGCTTCTCGGGCGAACCGCCGACGTCAAGGCAGCCTTCCGGCAGCCGCGCACGCTGTTGATGGCCGCGCTCACCGCCTCGCTCATCACCGTCAACTGGGGCATCTATGTCTGGGCGATCGCCGCCGACAGGGCAGTGGAAACCGCGCTCGGCTACTACATCAACCCGCTGGTTATCGTCGCCATGGGCGCCGTCCTGCTCGGCGAGAAGCTCAGCCGCCTGCAGATAGCCGCCGTCGGGCTGGCGACCGTCGCAGTGCTTGTGCTCACCTTCGATGGCGGCGGCATGCCCTGGGTGTCGCTGGCGCTGGCCATCTCCTTCGCCATCTACGCCTTCCTGCGCAAGACGCTGCCGGTCGGTCCGAGCCAGGGCTTCTTCCTCGAGGTGCTCATCCTCAGCATCCCGTCGCTCGCCTACATCTTCTGGCTGCAGGCAAGCGGCGAGGGGCATTTCCTGCCGTCGCAACCGGCCGACATTGCGCTGCTCATCGGCTGCGGCCCCGTCACCGCCGCGCCGCTCATGCTCTACGCGTTCGGCGCCAAGCTGCTGCGCTTCTCGACCATCGGCATCATGCAATACATTGCTCCGACAATGATTTTCATCATCGCCATCTTCTTTTTCCATGAGCCGTTCAGCACGGTTCGCGCTATTGCCTTTGGCCTGATCTGGACGGCGCTGGCGCTCTACTCCTGGTCGATGTTCTCGAATCGCACGGTGCCATCACGAAGCTGAGATCGTCGCGCGCTATGGATGGAAATGCTTCCGCGATGCGTTAGTGTTGTCGCAGGCCCACCTTAGGAGACGCCAGATGAATCGAACTTTCCCGAAATTCTTGGCTGCCGCCTTTCTGGCAGCGCCGCTCCTCGCGACGCCCGTTCATGCCGCCGGCGATGGCGGTTCCGACACGCCGAAATGTTCCGGCGGCCAGGTCTGGGACAAGACCACGAAGAAATGTGCCGACGCGCAGCGCGGCATGATCGACGACGACAGCATCTACGAGACTGGCCGCGACCTCGCCATGGCCGGCCGCTACGGCGAGGCGATCACTGTCCTCAGCCTCGCCTCAAACAAGTCCGACCCGCGCATCCTCAACTATCTCGGCTATTCGCACCGCAAGTCCGGCCGCGTATCCGTCGGCCTCGGCTATTACCGCGAGGCGCTGATCCAGGATCCGAACTATACGCTTGTCCGCGAATATATGGGCGAAGCCTATCTGCAGAACGGCGACGTCGACGCGGCGCGCCAGCAACTCGGCGAGATCGAGAAGCGCTGCGGCAAGGACTGCCGCGAATATTCGCTGCTTGCCGAGCAGATCGACGCCTACAGCAAGAGTTGAACGCAACTCCGAACGAAAACGCGGCCAGGCCCTCGCTGGCCGGCCGCGTTGCCGCGTCTCAACCCGCGCTGCTCAGCCTGACGATATGGCCGTCGACCTCGTCGGTCAGCAGCCACACCGACCCGTCGGGCGCAACATTGACATCCCGGATACGGCCGAATTCGCCCTCGAAGAAGCGCGATTCTCCGGAAATCTTGCCGGCATCGGTCCGTTCCAGCAGCGAAACCAGCTGGAATTTCAGTGAACCGACCAGCAGGTCGCCCTGCCATTCGGGAAACATCTCGCCCGTATAGACCGCCATTCCCGACGGCGCGATCGACGGGTCCCAGTAAAACAGCGGCTGTTCGTAGCCAGGTGCCTTGCTGCCGCTGCCGATCTTGCTGCCGGAATAGTTGACGCCGTAGCTTATTTCGGGCCAGCCATAGTTCTTGCCGGCCTCCGGCCGGTTCACTTCGTCGCCACCCTTGGCGCCATGCTCGACCGTCAGCAGGCTGCCGGTCACCGGATCGAAAGCAGCCCCCTGCGGGTTGCGGTGGCCTTTCGACCAGATTTCGGGCTTTGCGGCCGCCCCATCGGCATAGGGATTGTCGCCCGGTATAGATCCGTCCGGATTTATCCGCAGAACGGCGCCGGCACGGTCCTGAAGATCCTGTGCCCGGTTGCGGGCGCCGCGGTCACCGGTGGTGATGAAAAGGCGGCCATCAGGACCGAACACCAGCCGCGAGCCGAAATGGTGGCCCGTGCCGGTCTTCCTTGCCATCGAGAAGATGACGTCGAGATCCTCGAGCCGGGCAGCCTCGCCATCGCGCACCAGGCGCCCCCGTGCCACGGCCGTTCCGGCCCCGCCGTGGCCCGGCTCGGAGTAGCTGAAATAGACGAGGCCGGAACTCTCGAAATCCGGGGAAGCCGCGACATCGAGAAGTCCGCCCTGTCCGCCGACTGCAATGTCGGGCAGGCCCTCGACGGGCTCGGAGAGAACGCCGTCGGAAAGGATGCGCATCCGTCCCGGCCTCTCGGTGACGATCGCATCGCCGTCCGGCAGGAAGTCCAGGCCCCAGGGATGTTCGAGCGTGCCGCCCAGTGTTTCGGCCTGCACCTCGACATCGCCTGCCTGCAGGATCTCCGGCTCGGCACGCGATGAAGTGGTTGCTGCAATGGCCAGTCCGGCAAGTGCCGTCGCCGCGAGAACATGTTTCTTATCCATCGGTTGGACATAGGTGCGTTGCGAACGAAGGCAAGAAATCGGCGGGCATTGCTGCTTCACATTCGCTTCGAGGGGCGGCCTCAAAGCCCCGGCACGAGGCTACCCGGGAATTTTGCCGCCTTGTTTTTTTGACGTGAAAATCGCTGCATTCTTGCTATAGTCGGGGAAATCGAGGTGAACGGTTCCGTTAGCCGAAATGCTGCCGGGCCGTTTTTGTTTTGCCCCGCTTGCCGTCAGATTGGGAATCCGCACGCGGCCGGCGGTTGGAAAGGTGATGTGACATGAACAAGGTTCCGATGACGGCCGGCGGCTTCGAGACGTTGAAGGAAGAGCTGCGCTGGCGCCAGCAGGTTGAACGCCCGCGCATCATCGAGGCCATTTCCGAAGCCCGTTCGCATGGCGACCTTTCCGAGAATGCCGAATATCACGCCGCCAAGGAGGCCCAGAGCCTGAACGAGGGCCGCGTCAACGAGCTCGAGGACCTCATCGCGCGCGCCGAGGTCATCGACGTCTCGAAACTGTCCGGCGACAAGGTCAAGTTCGGCGCCACCGTCGTGCTGGTCGACGAAGACACCGAGGAAAAGAAGACCTACCAGATCGTCGGCGACCAGGAGGCCGACGTGAAATCCGGCCGGATCTCGATTTCCTCGCCCATCGCCCGCGCACTGATCGGCAAGGAAGTCGGCGACGCCATCGAGGTTCTGGCACCCGGCGGCGCCCGCGGCTACGAGGTCGTCGAAGTCCAGTACATCTAGCGTCCGACCGGCGGGCATCCGCGTGGCCTCATCCGATGACACCGGCCGCGCGCGGCCGCATGTCGCCGTCATCGACATGGCGCAGGTCGAAGTCGTCGCCCCCAATCTGAAGATGCGGCTGTCCGGCGTCACCAGTACGATCGTCCAGCTCGTCCCGGTGCAGCAGCGCACGATCGGCATCGCCACGCTCGGTCCCGGCCTGCCGGATTCCTTGCCGAAAATGCGGTGGTGGCAGGTCCCGGCGCTGCTCCGTCGGCCCGCCTCCGGCCGCTGGCGCATCTGGCACGCCAGGCGCAATGTCGAGATGGTGGCGGGACTTGTGCTGCGGCACCTGTTCCGCGCGCCGCTTCGGTTGCTGTTCACCTCCGCCGCGCAACGCTCGCACCGGCCGTTTACGAAATTCCTGATCCGCCAGATGGATGCGGTGATCGCCACCAGCGCGCGTTCGGGCGCGTTCCTCGACATACCGCACAGCGTCGTCATGCATGGCATCGATCTCGACCTGTTTCGCCCCGCGCGCCCGGATGACGCACCGCTCGGCGACATCGAAACGCGCTTGGCCGGACGCCGCGCCATCGGCTGCTTCGGCCGCATCAGGCACCAGAAGGGCACCGACCTCTTCGTCAACGCCATGATCGACCTGTTGCCGCAATTCCCCGACTGGGTCGCCGTCGTCACCGGCCGTGCGACGCCCGAACACCAGGACTTCGCCAAAGCGCTGCAGGACAAGGTGCGCGATGCCGGTCTCGCCGATCGCATCCTCTTCCTCGGCGAAGTGCCGGACATAAAGCCTTACTACCGGCTTCTCTCGCTCTACGTCGCGCCCTCGCGCAACGAAGGTTTTGGCCTGACGCCGCTCGAGGCGATGGCATCCGGCGCGGCAGTCGTCGCCAGCGACGCCGGCGCCTATGCCGAAATGATCGGGCCGGGCAGGACCGGCGCCGTCGTCGCGGCCGGCGACGGAAAAGCCCTCATCGCCGCCATCCGCCCATACCTCGCCGAACCGGCCTTGGCCGATATCCACGGCAAGGAGGCGCTCGCCCATGTCACGCAAAACTTTCCGCTGTCGCGTGAGGCAGAAGGCATAGCGGAGATCTACGAGCGGCTGTGGTCGATGCGGTGAGGGGACCCTAATTCGCTTCCTGACGGGACCCAAACGCCACCATCCCCTCGTCCTTCACCTGGCGGATGGTCAGCGCGGTGCGCACGGTGTCGACGTTGGGCGAGGAGGTCACGTCCTCGATGACGAAGGTCTGGAATGTCGTCAGGTCGCTCGCCACGCAATGCAGCATGAAGTCTGATTCGCCCGACACCATCCAGGCGGCCCGCACGATCGGCCAGTTGCGCGTCTGTTCGGCAAACTGGCGCAGTTCCGTTTCCGACTGGTGGTGCAGGCCGATCAGGCAGAAGGCCACGACGTCGAGCCCGAGCATCGGCGCGTTGATCATGGCGCGGTAGCCGCGGATGATGCCGGCCTCCTCAAGACGCTTGACGCGTCTGAGGCACGGCGGGGCCGAAATGCCGACGCGGCTCGACAGTTCCACATTGGTCATGCGGCCTTCCTGCTGAAGTTCGCGCAGGATCTTCCAGTCGATGGCGTCGAGATCGGCCTTGATCGGCATGTTCTTTCCGAAGGTTGCGCAAGAATCTGTCGTGCGGGTGTAATTATCCTACTTTGATCCCACGGCCAGCACATTGTTTTCGGCGCGGGACGTTCAGGCGAAACGCCGCAAGCTTTCCGGGGAGGACTGGCTGTGGCTGCTTGCTGCCGTTGCGTGCAGCACCTAAATTAGGGGCGAATTCGCAATACTGCGCCAAGTGCTCTTGCGGGCGCACGGCCAATCTCGGGATATCTGCCATGGCTGTCAAACACGCGCCGGTCCTCATCGTCGGCTCCGGCCCGGCCGGCTACACCGCCGCCGTCTATGCGGCGCGCGCCATGCTGAAGCCGGTGCTCGTCGCCGGCATGCAGCAGGGCGGCCAGTTGATGATCACCACCGACGTCGAGAATTATCCCGGCTTCGCCGATCCGATCCAGGGCCCGTGGCTGATGGAGCAGATGCAGAAGCAGGCAGAGCATGTCGGCACCGAGATCATCCACGACCTGATCACCGAGGTCGATCTCGACGTGCGGCCGTTTCGCCTGTCGAGCGATTCCGGCACCGTCTATACCTGCGACGCGCTGATCATCGCCACCGGCGCCCAGGCCAAGTGGCTGGGCATACCGAGCGAGCGCATCTACCAGGGTTTTGGCGTCTCGGCCTGCGCCACCTGCGACGGCTTCTTCTACCGCGATAAAGATGTCGCCGTGGTCGGCGGCGGTAATTCGGCGGTCGAGGAGGCGCTCTATCTCTCCAACATCGCCCGCAGCGTCACCGTCATCCACCGCCGCGACGAGTTCCGCGCCGAACGCATCCTGCAGGAACGTCTGTTCAAGAAGGACAACATCAAGGTCATCTGGGACACCGCCGTCGACGAGATCACCGGCACCCCGGGCAAGGCGCCGATGCCGCCGTCGGCCAGCGGCCTCGTCCTGCGCAACACGCGCACCGGCGCCGTCTCCAACCTGCCGATCGACGGCGTCTTCGTGGCCATCGGCCATGCGCCGGCGGTCGAGCTCTTCGTCGGCAAGCTGAAGCAGAAGCCGAACGGCTACCTCTGGACGGCGCCCGACTCCACCGCTACCGATGTCCCGGGCGTCTTTGCCGCGGGCGACGTCACCGACGACATCTATCGCCAGGCCGTGACAGCCGCCGGCTTGGGCTGTATGGCGGCACTTGAGGCGGAGAAATATCTGGCCGGCCTCGAGGCGCATCGCGAGGCCGCCGAATAGACAATAACAGACCGGCACTGAATGCCGGCTGACCGAGGGGAAGTTATGGGCCTGGACTGGGACAAGCTACGCGTGTTTCACGCCGCAGCTGAGGCTGGGTCGTTCACGCACGCCGCCGAGACCCTGCATTTGTCGCAGTCGGCCATCTCGCGGCAGGTCAGCGCGCTCGAGCACGATGTCGGCGTGGCGCTTTTCCACCGCCATGCGCGCGGCCTGGTGCTGACCGAGCAGGGCGAGATGCTGTTCCGTACCGCCCATGACGTGCTGATGCAGCTCGAGGCCATCAAGACGCGCCTCACCGAGGCCAAGGACCGGCCGTCCGGGGTGCTGAGGGTCACCACGACCGTCGGCCTCGGCGCCGGCTGGCTCACCGAGCGTATCCCCGAATTCCTCGATCTCTATCCCGAGGTCAACGTGCAGCTCATCCTCGCCAACGAGGAGCTCGACCTGATGATGCGCCAGGCCGATTGCGCCATCAGGCTGCGCCAGCCGCAGCAGCCGGACCTGATCCAGCGCCGGCTGTTCACCGTGCATTTCCACCTCTACGCCTCGCCGTCCTATGTGAACCAGCATGGCAAGCCGAATACCATCCAGGAGCTGACACAGCACCGGATCGTCACCTTCGGCGAACCGGTGCCGGCGCATCTCAGCGAACTGAACTGGCTGGAGACGGTTGGCGGCTTCGAGGGCGGCAAGCGCGTCTCGACCCTGCAGATCAACGACATTCTGTCGATCAAGCGTGCCGTGCAGCGCGGCGCCGGCATCGCCATGCTGCCCGACTACATCATCGACAAGGAGGCCGGCCTCGTGCAGCTCCTGCCGGAGACCGAAGTGCCGTCCTTCGATACCTACTTCGCCTACCCCGACGCCATGAAGAACCAGGCC
The DNA here is from genome assembly GCA_947259295.1 of uncultured Rhizobiaceae bacterium. Lineage (GTDB taxonomy): Bacteria > Pseudomonadota > Alphaproteobacteria > Rhizobiales > Rhizobiaceae > CAMYMG01. The sequence continues at coordinate 14,051 of CAMYMG010000067.1, read as the reverse complement.
AAACTCCACGCCTTTCGCGATTTCGTCATCGCCAAGGCCCGCAGCTGGTCGTTCTGAAGCACGCCGCGTCAGCAGTCGCGCGGCCCCGCGACGCTATCGCGCGACTGGTCCAACCACGAGACAGGTTTGTCTGGACCACAGCTGGCAAGTTTTTGCATGGGAGCCCTGCAACAAACTTGCTTGTTTGTTGGGCATCTATAGCTCATATATTAAACATCTCCTGAGCGCGTTCTCCTCCCATTAGCGCTCATGAGTGTTCCCCTCTGGAGGTTCAGCCCTAACGGGCACTTCCATTCAAACTATAGCCGGATCACATCGATCCGGCTTTTTTGTTGTCTGGACTTTGCCGCTCCCGCCGCGGACTTCTGTTCCCTCAAGTATAGTCTTGCTGGCTCGGTGGACGCTGCGCGGCTTTTTCCACTTCGCACGATTGTCTGCCTGATCGCTGAGCATGAGAGTTTCATGCTCAATAATCAGGCAGCTCTGCCATGGCGAGACGGGTGTGGGCTTGGGCTCACATGTAGAGCGACGCCGAATCCATTCCCGCATAGAGGCCCGCCACCTGATCGGCATAGCCGTTGAACAGCAGCGTCGGCACGCGTTCGCCGGTATGCAGCACGCGCTCCGTCGCCTGGCTCCAGCGCGGATGGGGCACCTCCGGGTTCACATTCGCCCAGAAACCGTATTCGCTTGGCTGTATCGCTTCCCACAGCCCCACCGGGCGCTCCTCGACGAAGGAAATCCTGCGGATCGACTTGATCGACTTGAAGCCGTATTTCCACGGCAGGTGCAGCCTGAGCGGCGCGCCGTGCTGCTTGGCGATCGGTTTGTCGTAAGCGCCGGTGGCGATGAAGGCGAGGTCGTTCGCCGCCTCCTCGATGGTAACGCCCTCCACATAGGGCCACGGGTAGAGAAAGCTGTTCTGTCCCGGCGCCATCGAAGGGTCGAGGAAGGTCTCGAAGCGGACGAACTTCGCCGAGCCCAGCGGCTTCGCCATCGCGACCAATGCCTTCAGCGGAAAACCCGCCCAGGGAATGGTCATCGACCAGGCTTCCACGCAGCGGTGGCGGTAGAGCCGCGACTCCAGCGGAATCTTGCGCACCAGATCGTCGAAGGCGAGCGTCATCGGCTGTTCGACGAGCCCGTCTATGGCGATCTCCCAGGGCCGGATCACCAGTTGCTGCGCCGCCTCCGCGACATCCTTCTGCGTGCCGTACTCGTAGAAATTGTTGTAGTGGGCGTTGATCTCCTCCGGTGTCAGGGGACGGTCGAGCGTGTAGGCATCGTTCTTCTTGGCCGGATAGAGATCGGCCGTCGGGTCAGCGTCCTCAGCCCGTGCGCTGCGCGCTGCACCCGCCAGTCCCGCAGCCGACAGCGCGCCGATACCCATTGCCTGCAGCAGGCTGCGGCGGTTGAGATAGGCGGCCTCCGGGGTCGCAAGCGACTCGGCGATCGCCCATGAGGGTCGGCGGTGAATAGCTACCATTGAAAAACTCCTTGCGAACGGCGCGGCACTCTCATGTGCCGGCCGGACGAGATCAACTCACCTCTCATCACGTTCGTGTGCCGGGGCTGAATTGTTACAGCCGTGCCCCGGCTTTTTGGTCAGGCGGCCTTGCCGTTGGCGTTCATCACGCTGTCTGCCAGCCGGCCGGTGAGCTCGGCCATATGGTCGAACGTCGCCGTGTAGCTGGCAACGCCTGCCGTCGCCGAGCGCAGTTCGATGATCAGGTCGCCGATCTCGGATTGCGGCATCGTCGCCTCGACGACATCCCAGCCCGGCCATCCGGGGCGCGCGTCGTAGCCGAGGATCTGGCCCCGCCGCTGCGGCACCAGCGCCGTGATCTTTGCAGTTGCATCGGACGGTGTGGCGATCTCCACCTTCATGATCGGCTCGAGCAGGATCGGCGCACATTGCGCCATGCCTTCCTTCATGGCGATCCTCGCCGCCATCTGGAACGCCATGTCCGAGGAGTCGACGGAATGATAGGAACCGTCCGACAGGTTGACCGCAATGTCGACCACCGGAAAGCCGAGCGGCCCGGATTTCAGATAGTCGCGCACGCCGGCCTCGACCGACTGGATATACTGCTTCGGCACCACGCCGCCAGTGATCGTGTCGGAGAACACGAATCCCGAGCCGCGCGGCAGCGGCTTGATATCGAGCACCACGTCGCCGAACTGGCCATGGCCGCCCGACTGTTTCTTGTGCCGGCCGCGCTGCGTCGCCGGCTTGCGGATGGTTTCGCGGTAGGGCACCGCCGGCGGGTGGACGTCGATGGCGATCTGGTTCTTGCCCTCCAGCCGCTCCACCGTCACCCGCAGATGCATCTCGCCATGGCCCGACAGCACCGTCTCGCCGGAATCCTGGTTGTGGTGCAGCATCAGCGACGGGTCTTCCTCAGCCAGCCGCTGGATTGCCGTCGACATCTTCACGTCGTCCTTGCGTTCGCGCGAACGCAGCGAGAAGGCATAGACCGGCTGCGGCGGCTCGACCGAGGCGAGCGGCTTCATGCCGCCCTTGGCCGAAGTCAGCGTCTGCCCGGTCTTCACCGCATCGAGCTTGCCCAGCGCCACCGTCTCGCCGGCCTGTGCGGAGGCGAGCTTCGCCTGGTCCTTGCCGAGCATGCGGTAGATGCCCGACACCTTCGTCGTCTCCCCGTTCGACAGCCACAACTCGGCGCCGTCCGAGACCGAACCCGAAAGAATGCGCGATACCGACAGCTTGCCGCCATGCGCGGTATGAACCGTCTTCATCACCTGAACGACGGTAGCCGCGTCATCCGCCACGCCAAGCCGCTGGCGGGTTGCCGTGACATCGGGCGCGTCGTGGCGGATCGCCTTCAGCAGCCGGAGCACGCCGTTGCCGCGCTCCGCCGTGCCGATCATCACCGGGATCACCGAGCCGTCGCGCAGGTCGGCCGCCAGGTCGTCGAACACCTCGTCGCGCGGTGGCTCCTTCTCCTCCAGCAGCTGCTCCATCAGCACATCGTCATGGTCGGCCAGCGTTTCCAGCATCGAGAACCGCGCCTCGATCTCGCGCGCCTTCTCGTCGCCCGGAATCTCGGCGATCTCGCTCTCGGCGAAGTCGCGCCAGATATAGGCGCGCTCGAGCGCCAGGTCGATCGAACCGACCGTTGCGCCATCCTTGCGCAGCGGGATTTGCCGCAGCAGCAGCGGGGCGGAGCTTGCCGGCTGCAGCATCTTGAGCGTGTCGCGCACGCCGGCTGCCGTCTTGTCGATCTTGTTGAGGAACAGGATGCGCGGTACGCCGAGTTCGTCGAGCTTGCGCATGATAAGCTGCAGGGCAGGGATCTTCTTTTCGTCGGCCTCGGCCACCACGACGGCGAGGTCGCAGCCGGCAAGCACCGGCTCCGCCTCGAAGGCGAATTCAACCGAGCCCGGACAATCGACGAAGGTCAGGCTGTCGCCCATGAAGTCGACGCTGGCGACCGACGCCTCCACGCTCATCGCATGCGCCTTGGCCTCGGCCGAGTGGTCGGACACGGTGTTGCCGGATGAGACGGGGTTTTGTCGGGGAATGGCGCCGGTTCGGGCGAGAATGGCTTCAAGAAGTGTCGTTTTGCCGCTTGCGAAGGGACCGACAATGGCAATGCACTTCGGCCCCGTGCGTCTTCCTCCGGCGCGGTTTCCCATGACTGCAGACCTCCACTCTTGGCGTTTCCCAGGGAGCGGCGGCCGGCATGTGAGCCGTCGCGCGGCAGCTTTTTGCTCTTCTGCCTTGCCATATCGTCACATGGGATTGACGGCAGGGCAAGAAAAATAGGTGACTGCCCGCACCGGCTGTCGGACAAGGGCAACCTGTGAAACCGGCACGGAGGAAGCAAACATGAACGTCATTCCATGCGGCAGCGTCGCGACCGTCGCTGCACCCGAAAAATACTTCACCGGCCGCGTGCTGCAGACGCCGATCATCGAGAACGACGAGCCGTCGCGCCTGCGCGCGGTAATGGTCGGCTTCGAGCCGGGCGCGCGGACCGCCTGGCACACCCATCCGCTCGGCCAGACGCTTTATATCGTGTCGGGTGCCGGTCGGGCGCAGAGCTGGGGCCTGCCGATCATCGAGCTCAAGGCCGGCGACGTCGTCTCCTTCGCGCCCGGCGAAAAGCACTGGCATGGCGCGGGCCCGACCACCGCCATGGCGCATATCGCCATGCACGAGGCGCTGAAGGGCGTTCATGTCGACTGGATGGAGAAGGTCGACGACGAGCAATACGGGACGTGAGTTAGCTGCCAACGAAAAAGCCCGGCGCGAGGCCGGGCTTTTGGGACTGGAGTGGGTTTACTTCAGCGAAGCGGTAAAGCGCTGGATGCGGTTGCAGGCTTCCTCGAGCAGCGTTTCCGAGGTGGCATAGGAGATGCGGAAGTTGGGCCCGAGGCCGAACGCCGATCCGAACACCACTGCCACGCCCTCGGCCTCGAGCAACTCGCTGGAGAACATCTCGTCATTCTCGATCACCTTGCCGGCGGCGGTCTTCTTGCCGATCAGCCCTGCGCAGGACGGATAGACGTAGAAGGCGCCTTCCGGCGACGGGCAACTTATGCCGCTTGCCTGGTTCAGCATCGACACGACAAGGTCGCGGCGGCCCTGGAAGATCGCCTTGTTCCTGGCGATGAAGTCCTGCGGTCCGGTCAGTGCCTCGACCGCGGCCCACTGCGCGATGGTGCAGGCGCCGGACGTCTGCTGGCCCTGGATCATGTCCATCGCCTTGATCAGCGGCAGCGCGCCCGCGGCATAGCCGATGCGCCAGCCGGTCATCGCATAGGCCTTGGACACGCCGTTCATCGTCAGCGTCCGCTCGTAGAGCGCCGGCTCCACCTCGGCGATCGTCTTGAACACGAAGTCGCCATAGGTTAGGTGCTCGTACATGTCGTCGGTCAGCACCCAGACATTCGGATGCTTGAGCAGCACGTCGGCCAACTCCCTGAGTTCGCTCTCGGCATAGGCGGCCCCCGATGGGTTCGACGGCGAGTTCAGCATCAGCCACTTGGTCTTCGGCGTGATCGCCTTCTCCAGCGCTGCCGCCGTCAGCTTGAAGCCGTTGTCGATCGTCGTCGGCGCGAACACCGAGGTGCCGCCGCAGATCGCCACCATCTCCGGATAGCTCACCCAGTAGGGGGTCGGGATGATGACCTCGTCGCCGGGGTTAAGCGTCGCCATGAAGGCGTTGAAAAGAATCTGCTTTCCGCCGGTGCCGACGATCGTCTGCTCGGGCCGGTAGTCGAGATTGTTCTCGCGCTTGAACTTCTGCGCGATCGCTTCGCGCAGCGGCACGATGCCCGAGACCGGCGGATACTTGGTCTCGCCGCGCTTGATGGCGGCGATCGCGGCGTCCTTGATATTGTCCGGCGTGTCGAAGTCGGGCTCGCCGGCGCCGAGCCCGATGACGTCGCGCCCGGCGTTTTTCAGCTCGCGCGCCTTTTGCGTGACCGCGATCGTGGCGGATGGCTTTACGCGTGAAAGGGCATCGGCAAGAAAGGCCATGACAGATGTCTCCGCTCAAGGATTTTTCCGGTCTCACGACCGCGCGACTTCTTTGTCCGATCCGGCGTCAATTCGCAAGCGTTACGCGCGCAGGCCGGATCGTTCGCCCGGTCTGGCATATATTAACGAACGGTAAAACCTTGCGTGACAACACTGGCGCCGAAACTTTGCTCAATCCGGAGTCCGGCTCTTGTCGCGCAGCATCGGGCTTGCTCACATCGTTCGCAATGCCGACGGTACCTCGACGGGTATCTGGGGCGCGCACGTGCTCAAGACCGCCTTCCAGCCCATCTTCGCCTTTGCCGACGGCAAGCTCAGGGTCGTTGCCTTCGAGGGGTTGATGCGGCCCTACCGCGGCGACGAAGCCTGGACGCCGCTCGCCTTCCTCAACAGTGTGCCGGCGGCCGACCGGCTGCATGTCGAGACCCTGACGCGCACCCTGCATCTGCTCAACGCCGCAAGCTGCCTGTCGCCGGATGCCGATATCTTCGTCAATTTCGACCCGTCTGTCTTCACCGAGCATTCCGTCGCCGAGGCGGCCCTGCGCGACATGCGGCTCGTCCTGCACGAGGCAGGCATAGACCCGCGCCGCGTCGTCTGCGAGGTCACCGAGCAGAAGTCCGCCTCGCAGGAAGCGCTGTTCGATTTCGTCGCGGCGCTGAAGCGCAGCGGCTTCCGCATCGCGATCGACGATTTCGGCGCCGAAGATTCCGACATGAGCAGAATCCGCGAACTCCACCCCGACATCGTCAAGTTCGACGCCAGGTGGGCGACCTGGCTGATGGAATCGGGTCCGGGCTATGCGCTGCTGACAACCATGGTGTCGACCTTCGCGGAGCAGGGCATCCGCACCGTCTTCGAAGGCATCGAGGAAGGCTGGCAACTGGAACTCGCCGAAAGATCGGGCGCCTCGATGGTGCAGGGCTACGCGCTGGCGCGGCCGGAACTCGCGCCGACCAGCTTTTCCGCCTTCCGGTCCGATCCGCAGCCCGCTGGCACGGCTTCGCCCGCGTCCGGATCGAACGCCGGCCCCGCCTCTGGCCGTGTTGCCGCTACGGCTCGCCGCGCCAGGAATTTCGGACGCAGGCAGACGCCATGAACCCGGTGTCGGCCGGGCAGCCTTGGGGCAGCGATCTCCTGATCGTCGACGAGGTTGGGATCGAGAGCGCGCGCTGCGGAGAATTCATCCTGCGCGCCACCTATCAGCCGATCTACAGCCGCCAGGGCGCGACGCTCGAATGGGTCGCGGTCGCGGGCGGCGCCACGCCATATTACCAGGGCAAGCCCGTCCCTGACGCGGAGATGTTTGAGCGGCAGGCGGTCCCGGGCGCGCGGCACGTGCAGCGGCTTGGGCAGGTCCTGCAGCTGCGCAACTACCGGAACATCGGCATTGCCGGTATCGACCTCATCATCGACCTCGAAACGCCCGAACCCATCGATCCGGACGATCCGACGAACGACTTGCATGTCATCGCCGAATACCTGCAGGAGGCCGGACTGGAGCCCGAGCGCCTCATATGCATGCTGGGCGCGCCGGATAGCGACCTCGCCCTCCGGCGGATCGGCGAAGCTCGCCATTCGGGCTTGCGGAGAGGCATCGGGGATTTCGGGGCAGGGCACTGGACGGAAGAGCAGATGAGCGCCTTGTCGCCCGATGTAGTGCGCGTCGATGACGCCTGGTTCGCCGAGATCTGCCGCAACGACGCCACCATCCGCCTCTTAGGCACGGCGGTTGCCAGATTGCACGAGCGGCCTGCCCGCGTCCTTGTAGGCGGGATAGACAGGCGCGAGAAACTCCACGTCGCGCTGCAGGTCGGGGCTGATCTCCTGCAGGGGCCGCTGCTCGCAGAAAGCGCTCTGGTCGGATCCGAGATGAACGAGGAGCCCCTGCGGATCGTCGACCTGCTCGGCCACGCCCCGGCCAGCGCGCCGCTCTTCGGATGATGCATCAGCGCTGCTGATCGAAAGCACCAACAAAACGCGTTGGATTGAACCTTCGGCCGAAGGCATGCTGGCGTTCAGTCGGAGCCTGAATGATGAAACTCTATGGAATGAGCGACAGCGGCAATTGCTACAAGCCGCGCCTGCTGCTTGCCAAGCTCGGCCGGACGTTCGAGCATGTCGAGGTCAGTTCGCATGTCGGCGCCACGAGGTCGGCCGAATATGTGGCGAAGAACCCCAACGCCATGGTGCCGCTGCTCGAACTCGACGACGGCCGGCTGCTCGCCGAGTCCAACGCCATGCTGCTCTATTTCGGAGAGGGCACGCGCTTTGTCCCCGCAGACGGCTACCAGCGTGCGCTGGCCTACCAGTGGCTGTTCTTCGAACAGTACAGCCACGAGCCCTATATCGCCGTGCGCCGTGCGCTGCTTACCTTTCCCTCGCGCGCGAAGGACGCCACCCCCGAGCGGCTGGCGCAGACTTTCGAGCGCGGCGAAAAGGCGCTCGGCGTGATGGAAAAGCGTCTCGCCGCATCGCCCTTCTTTGCGGGCGAAGCGATCAGCGTCGCCGACCTTGCGCTCTACGCCTACACCCATGTGGCGGGGGAGGGCGGCTTCGATCTCGCCCGCTATCCGGCGGTCGGCGCCTGGCTTCGCCGGGTCGAGAAGGATCCCGGCCACGTGCCGATGGACTGGCTGCCCTGAAAGACGGTCTTCGGAAATCCGGACAACAAAAAGGCGGGGAAAACCCCGCCTTCCGCTCCTCGGTAGCCTGACCGGAAACATTCTCTTCCAGACCCTGCAGCTATCTGCTGTTCAGGTATTCCGGTTCTGAATGCGACCGTCGCGCGCCAACCGGCGCGGCTGCCAGTACATCCGTGACTTGCCGCGCGCTCCCGTCCTCAAGGGCAGGGGGCGCGCGAAATTAAATCAAGCTGCCTTGGTCAGAGATCCAGCCGATGACTTGCCGGTACGGCGGTCCTGCTCGATCTCGAAGTTGATCTTCTGGCCTTCAACGAGGTTCGACATGCCAGCGCGCTCGACTGCGGAGATGTGGACGAAAACGTCCTGACCGCCATCGTCGGGCTGGATGAAGCCGAAGCCCTTGGTGGCGTTAAACCACTTGACTGTTCCAGTTGCCATTTCTGTATTCCTTCATATGCGACGTTATGTATGGCGCGGCCAAAGCCTTGCCGTTTCGTATCGAGATTTTGGAGATAGACGTCAGCAAACGCGAGAACCGCGGGCCTCTGGATCGATCGGCCGAAATATCAATGGATCGCATATAGGCGAAGCGGAGGCAAAAAACAATAGCGTGTCCTCTAATCTGCGAGCTTCACGCCATTCATCTTGGCGATTGCGTCGGACAGCATGGGCACGAACTTCTCCGCCCCTCCGGCACCCGCCGCCAGCGCAAAGGAATTGCGCACCGCCGAGCCAAGCGGATTTGCTGTCCCGGACGCGTTGGCCGAGGCAGACAGATAAGTCAGGTCCTTCAACGCATTGGCGATCGAGAAGCGATGCGCATTCTCGTCGCGCTCCAGCACCCATGTGAAGAATGTGCGGTAGAACGGGCAGTCCATGCGCCCGTCGCGGATCACGCTGTCGAACACCTGCGGAGTCAGCCCGGCCTTTGCACCAAGCGTCAGCGCTTCCGAATAGAGCGCGGCATAGCCGAGCGACACGAAATTGTTCAACAGCTTCATCGTGTGGCCGCTGCCAACGGGCCCGGTCCTGACGATGCGTCCGGCGAAGGTTTCGAGCACCGGCCGCACCCGTTCGAAGATCGCGTCGTCGCCACCCGCCATGACATCCAGCGTCCCGGCCTCGGCGTCCTTCGGCGTACGCGAAAGCGGCGCGTCGACCAGCGTGATGCCCTGCGGCGCGAGCAGCTCCGCGAGCTTTACGGTCGAGGACGGATCGGCAGTCGAGCAGTCGCAGACGATCAGCTCCTTGCCGGCCGACGCCAGGCCTTCAGGCCCCGTCAGCGTCGCTTCCACCTGCGGGCTGCCGGTCACGCACAGCACCACGATGTCGCTCTTCTCGGCCAGTTCGCGCAGGCTCGACGCCTCTTCGGCGCCGCGCTTCTTCAAATCCTCGACAGGTTCGCGGTTGCGGTGTGCGATGATGGTCAGCGGAAAGCCCTTTTCGACGATGTTCTTCGCCATGCCGTGGCCCATCAACCCGACGCCGACGAAACCGACGCGATCCTTGGTCATGCAATATCCTCCATGCTTGCCGCCGGACGATAGGCGATCGGCTGGGGCGCGTCACGAGTGTCGGCATGCCGGACTGGACTTTTTGCCATCGCCGCCCATTTCAAGCCGAAGTGATGAAACAGCCCGGCCTCGGGGACCGTTACTGCTATGATCCCCACCGTTGGACCCACGGAGTCTCTGATGAAAAGAACCGTTCTGCTGGCGCTTGGTCTTTCCCTGCTGTCGATCCAGGCACACGCCATCTCGCGCTACAACTCCACCTCGATGAGCTGCGATCAGGTCAAGGCCAGGCTCGCCAACGAAGGCGCGGCGATCCTGCGCTGGAGATCGAAGTCCAATCCGAACCTGCCGCTCTATGGCCGCTTCGTCGCCAATGGCGGCTATTGCGAGTCCGGAACCCGCGCCGCAAGGTCCTATGTGCCGACGACGGATCGCAAGTCCTGCCCCGTGTGGGAATGCAAGTACTACGATCCGGACGACGACGACCTGTTCCTGTTCCGGCGCTGACCGTTCCTAGAAGCCGAATGATTGCTGGGCGGCTGGTGGCGGTCCGACGCGGACACCCTCCAGCGCCAGCATCCTTTCCTTGGAGGCCGAGCCGCCCGGCGCCGAGAAGCCGCCGATCTTGCCGCCCGCCGCGACGATGCGGTGGCACGGAATGACCAACGGCACCGGATTGCTGCCGAGTGCCGCACCGGTTTCACGGGCCATGCCCGGATAGCCTGCACGTGTTGCCAGTTCTCCGTAGGTCGTGACGGCGCCGAACCGCAGTTCCCGCGCCGCATCATAAATCGCCAGCCGGAAGTCGTCGACGCCTGCCAGATCGACCGGGACGGAAGAGAATTCCCGGCTTTCACCGGACGCATAGTCGGTGATCGCATCGATGAGCCGGACGATCCATGCCGGCTGGGCCTCCGGCGAGACCTGCGCCGTTCCACCGGCAACCCTTGCAAGGCGGCGTTCGACCGACGCTCGCTCCGGTTCGGCAAGGCAAAGGCGGGTAAGCCCTGCCTCGCTCCAGGCGATTCCCATGAAGCCGAGTTCTGTTTCGAAAATTGCCTGGCCGGTGGATGTCATCGCCGCGGCTCCTGGTAGGCCAATGCTGGTACAAACAGGGAACAATATCGCACCGATCGGCTCTGTCCACCACCCGAAAATCGCCGACGCTCCACAGCATTTGCGAGATCGCGCGGGCTGGTGTAAGCAAACATTGGGCGGGATAACGAAATTTGAAGCAGAGCGGCCTTTGCCAGCATTCCGCAAACCATGTCTGATCGCGCTGACGCTGTGTGCCGGCCTTCTCTCGGGCTGCATGTCGAACCGCCTCAACCACGCGCTTCAGCCGACCGAATCCGACTATGCTTATGCGACGGCCGACGCAATCAAGCTGCCTGATTCAGTATCCGTGGTGCCGGCCTCCTTCAACGGACGCTCGCCGTCCGACGGCAGCTACCAGGTTGCGTCGCTGCCGCCTTACCCGATCGTCGAGCCGGAAGGCCAGATCGTCTATGCGCTGCCAGACTCGCCGCGCGGCGAGGTCGATCGGCTGATCGGCAAATACGCGGCCGAGTATGAAGTGCCGGAAACTCTGGTGCGGCGTGTCGTCAAGCGCGAGAGCAATTTCAATCCGCGCGCACGCAACCGCGTCTATTGGGGCCTGATGCAGATCAGGCACGATACGGCGCGCGGGATGGGCTACGAGGGCGACGCCAGCGGGCTGCTCGACGCCGAGACCAACCTCAAATACGCGGTCAAGTATCTGCGCGGCGCCTGGATCGTCGCCGAGGGCAATCCCGACCTTGCCGTGCAATACTATTCGCGTGGCTATTATTACGACGCCAAGCGCAAGGGCCTGCTCGAAGAGACCGGGCTCGGCAAGGACCGTCGACGCACCCGGGTCTGACCCCGCCGACCTCCGCCATACCCAACCGCACCCGCCATTAACCGTATCACGCGGCTGTGAACCGGCCATTTGCCGGCTCCGGAACCAATGTGCGGGCCGCCCGTTATCAGCCCAATCGAGACACGGTTGAAACATGAAATGCCCGGGGCCTAGGCCTGCGGGGGCGGAGACACCTATGTTCAAAAACGCGATCATCACGGCAGCAGTCACGGCAACCCTCGCGCTTGGTTCGGTGGCAACCGCCGGTGCCACGCAGCTCTCTCTGCCCGACTACGCACCGGTTCCGGTGTCGCGTGCCGACGCTCTTGCCGCCATGCAGCGCGCCGCCATTCCGCACTATCCCGTCGTCCAGATCGGCACTGCCCCGGAAGCCATCCCCAGCGAGCGTCTGGACGTTCGCGTCGTCGGTGCCCGCTTCCTGCCGGATCGCGACGATTCCCTCGCCCTGAAGACGCCTGGTGCCAATGGTGCCGGCATCGTTGCCTCGCTGGAAGCAGCCTCTGTATGGGTGCTGCGCTCGGCCTCGGCCGGCTTCTTCGGCGAAGCCGTTGCTGCCCAGGACCAGACCGTGGCTTCGCTCGACTGAGCGTCGTCTGATCGCCAACGGATCCGCGACATGCGGGGGTCGTCTATCCAGCGCTCATCTGCCGCAAGGTAAGGCGCTTTAGTCCAAAACTGCCTGCTCGGATTAACCGAAAACATACATGTGCAGCCATCAAGTGACGCGGGGGACCGCTCGGTGGGGAGGCACGTGCAGGCAATGTTTCGTCCGTATTCCATTTTATCGTTTTTGACTGCACTGCTCGTCCTGGTGTCCGCCCCGGCCGCTGTCGCGGCGGAATGGCGCGTCGTCAAGACGAGCGGGGAAGTGTTCATCAAGCAGAATGGCGTGCAACTGGCATCGCTGTCTGGAAACCTCGTCCTGAGTGACGGCGCGGTCGTCGTCACCCGCCGCAATGGCCGCGCCAAGCTCATGCGTGGCGACCAGATCATGATCGTGTCGCCCGATACGGTCGTCGCACTGCCGGCACAACGCGGCCGCGTCACCAAGATCCTGCAAAGCGTCGGCCGCATCGAGTTCGAGGTCGACAGCCGCAAGGTCAGGCATTTCTCGGTCGAGACGCCCTACCTTGCAGCCGCCGTCAAAGGCACCCGGTTCACCGTCGACGTGCGCCGCGGCAGCGCCAGCGTCGGTGTCAAGCGCGGCCGTGTCGAGGTGACCGACCTGAAGTCCGGCGACCGTGTCGACGTCATGCCCGGCCAGCGAAGCTCCGTCACACCGACGAAAGGTATGGCCGTCAAGGGTGTCGGGCCTATCGGCAAGGTCAAGCGCGGCCGGCCGCGGTCGGCGCTCGTTGCGCCGGCGACAGCGCGTTCGACGCTTGCATCGCTATCCAAGGCGCAAAATTCCAGCAGATCATCCGCGAAAAGCCAGGGAAAGTCCTCGGGCAAGGGCGGCAAAGGCAGTTCCGGCGGTAACGGCGGAAATAGCAACGGCGGCGGCGGTGGAAATGGTGGTGGCAATGGCGGCGGCAACGGCAATGGCCACGGCCGGAACTAGCTCCGTCGACGCGTCACGGGCTGAGTTCGCGAAAATTGCCAGTCCCCCACTGATTAAAATCGTGCCGAACGGATTACCGGAATCTATAGGGAATTGAGTGTATTGGCCGCTCCATGGATTGGATTGAGGGGCCGTGCCATGTCTATTCGTAATTTGTCGATGTTACCGCTTTACACCTTGCTGATGCTGATGGCGCTGCTGACTGTAGTCGCCGCGGCCGACTGGAAAGTCGCCCAGACCAGCGGCAAGGTCTTCATCCAGCAGAAGGGCGTGCAACTGGTTTCGCTCTCGAAGGGCGGTTCGCTGAAAGCCGGCTCGGTGATCGTCACCGAGCGCAACGGGCGCGTCAAGCTGGTGCGCGGCGACCAGACGATGATCGTCTCGCCGCGCTCCATGGTGACGCTGCCCGCCGACCGGGGCGGCAAGACCAGGATTCTCGAAGGCGTCGGTCTGGTCGAGTACGAGGTCGATCATCGTCAGGTCCGCCATTTCTCCGTCGAGACGCCCTACCTCGCGGCGGTCGTGAAGGGCACGAAATTCCGTGTGAAAGTCTACAAGGGCGGCGCCAGTGTTGCCGTGCTGCGCGGACTGGTCGAGGTCACCAATATCCGCTCCGGCGAACGCATCAACGTGCTGGCCGGCCAGATGGCCTTCGTCGATTCCCCCAAGGGCGTGACGATCACCGGCAAGGGCGCCGTCCAGCCCATCAAGGTCGGGCCGGTGCGTGAAGCGCTGGTGGCACCGGTCACCGGCAAGGGCATCTCCGCCAGCATCGGATCGAGCGGCGTTTCGGCCAATGTCGGGAGCGTGTCGGCGAGCGTCGGCACCAGCGGCGTGTCCGCCAGCGTCGGCAGCGGCGTATCGGCCGGCGTCAGCAGCAGCGGCGCATCGGCCAGCGTCGGCGGCAGCAGCGGCGTCTCGG
>CAMYMG010000066.1 GCA_947259295.1 uncultured Rhizobiaceae bacterium | reverse complement strand
GGCTCGGGCCGGACGACCGCGACGCGCTGGCCCGGCTGAAGCGGCGCCTCGACTCGATGCCGAGCGTGCGCAGCCGCAACCTGGTGCCGCATGCGCGGGGCAGCCGGATCGACCTGGCGGCAACCGCCCGCGCCGCGCGCCGAACCTTCGGCGAGACCCTGCGTCTTATGCAGAAGACAAGGCCGCAAAAGCCGCGCCGCCTGCTGTTCCTGGTCGACGTGTCCGGATCGATGAAGGCGCAGTCCGAGCTCTATCTGCGTTTCGCGCACCTTGTTTCGCATCCGTTGCCCAAGGTCGAGACCTTCTGCTTCGGCACGCGGCTTTCGAGGGCGACGAGAACACTCAGGCATCGCGATGCGGCGACGGCGCTGGAGCGGCTGGCTGACATCGTCTTCGATTTCGACGGCGGCACGCTGATCGGCGCCTCGCTGGAAGAATTTCTCTCCGTTTCGCGGCATGCCGCACTGGTGCGCGGCGCTGTCACGATCGTGTTTTCGGACGGGCTGGAGCGCGGCGACCCGCAGCCCATGATCCACGCCGTCGAACGCCTGGCTCGGCTCAGTCACCGCCTCGTCTGGGCAACGCCGCTGGCCGCCGATCCGCGCTATCGCCCGGCAACGCGCGGCATGGCCGGCATACTGCCGTTCCTCGACGCGCTTGCCGACGGCTCGAGCCTGCCGGCGCTCGAACGCATGGTGGCGGGGCTCGACGCAGTCGAGCGCATGGGGCGCGGCCAGGCCGGCCAAGGATTTGCCGAGAGGAGGAAAGCCGCATGATCCCGATCATCGACGCCCATCACCACATCTGGCGCCAGGCTGACCTGCCCTGGCTGCAGGGACCGATGGTGCCGCGCATCTTCGGACCCTATGAGCCGATCCGGCGCGACTATACGATCGAGGAATTTCTCACCGACATCGCCGGAAGCGGCATCGAGAAGTCCGTCTATGTCCAGTGCAACTGGGCCAAGGACAAGGCCGTCGAGGAAGTCGCCTGGGTGCAGTCGGTAGCCGACGCGCGGGGCTGGCCGCACGCCATTGTCGGCTATGCCGACCTCTTGGACGAGAATGCCGGGGAGACGCTGAAGCGCCAATCGGCCTTTCCATTGATGCGCGGCATCCGCATGCAACTGCACTGGCACGAGAACGAGATGTATCGCTTCGCGCCCGTCCCCGACCTGATGAACGATCCGCGCCTCCGCAAGAACCTCGCTCTCCTCGCCGACTATGGCTGGTCGTTCGACCTGCAGGTGTTTGCCTCGCAGATGGAGGACGCCGCAAAGCTCGCGGCAGACAATCCGGAGATCATCTTCATCCTGCAGCACGCGGGCATGCTGGAGGACCTGACGCAGGCTGGCCGCGCCGCCTGGCGCGACGGCATGAAGCGGCTGGCGGACCAGGAGAACGTGGTGAGCAAGCTGTCGGCGCTCGGCACCTTCATCCACCGCAACGACCGGTCGCACATCGCCGACGTGGTGGGCCAGACGATCGAGATGTTCGGCGCAGATCGCTGCCTGTTCGGCTCCAACTATCCGATTGAGAAGCTGTGGACCAGCTATGCGGATCTGGTCGAGGCCTACCGATCCGTGATGTCGTCCTTCGACGAAGAGACGCAAGGCGCAGTGTTCTCCGGCACCGCGACACGGGTCTACCGTCTCTAGGTCAGCGCGTCAGTCGAGCTCGAGAAGCTTCGCCAGCCGCGCGTCGCGGCCATGCTCGTCGCGGCGGAAATGCACCGAACCGTCGCGGTTGGCCCATGCCGTCACATAGGTGACGAACAGCGGAACGGGCGGGTCGAAGGCTACGGTCTGCGGCGTTTCTGACGCCAGCAGCACGTCTGTCGTCGCATCGCTACCGGCGCGGGCGGAAAGCAGGTCGCCGGCCAGGAGGGCCGCGTCGGTGATTGCGAGCGTGCTCGCCGAGGCATCGCCGCCCATCTGCTCGATGAAGGGTGAATCGACCACGAGAACGATCTGCGGCGATGCGCCCGGCACCGTGCGCACGCCGGTGATGGATCCGAAGAAGGTGGGCAGGCTGGCCAGTTGATCGCTGTTGGTCACCGCGACGAAACGGCCGGACTTGCCGCCATGGACGAGCTTGACGCTGTTGTCGGCCAGATTGACATAGACATTGTCCGCGCCGAGATCGCGGTTCTGCCAGCGGCGGCGCTCCAGATTGATCTTGATCTGCCGGATACGGTCCTCGATAGGCACGCTCATCTCGGCGAGCGTTGGGGCGTCGATGGCCCCGGTCGGATCCAGCCCGTGCCGCTCCTGATAGGTGCGCACCGCCGCCACGCTCGTCGCGTCGTGCTTTTCGCCCCCGCCCACCGCCGCGAAAGGCAGGTCGTCGGTCAGCGCCAGAAGCATCCTGATGTCCTTCAGGCGCGGATCGCTCTCGCCCGGCCCGATCGGCGCTCCGGCGGCGTCTATCCTAGGCCATTGCCCCGACGCCTGGATGCGGCTGAACTCCGCCAGCTTGGCAATCAGCCTGACATAGCGGAAATCGGCCGTCAGCAGCGTGCCGGCAAAATCCTGCAGATCGTCGGCCTCTTCCGCGCCGGCAATGAACTGGGCGGGATCGATGTCGACTGGCGGGACCGCATTCTCATCGGGCGCGGCGTCCGGTCCAATGCGTCCGTTGGCGAGGTCATGGCCGAATTCGGCAATGGCGCCGGACAGCAGCATGTCGAGACGGGCGAGTTCCGCCGGATCGGTCGCCCCCATAAGCGCCTCGATCTCGTCGACATGGTAAAAGCGCGGCGACAGGCCGTGGACGGCCGAGATCTTCAACTCGCCAAGCAGCGCCCTCGCCTTGCTCTTCGGCCCATTGTCACGCGTCCAGATCGGCTTGTAGGCGCGAATCTCAAAAACGCCCCGCACCTTGTCGATCTCGGCATTGGCGGCCGCCGAGCCAGTGTCGACCGTGCCGGACTGGAAGAGAGACTGCAGGGCCGCGGCGACCGCTTCGTTGTCAGCGGCACGGAGGGGGGCGGCGGAGAGGAGGAGGACCTGAAGCATAAGGAAGAGTCTGGCGAACCGGTGCGCTGGTGCGAAACCGTATCGGGTGTGTTTGATCGACGGGAATGCGGCCAACTTACGTTACGACAGAGTTCGAGAACGCGATCATCTCGGAATGGTCGAAGTAGATGTTGATCGTGTCCGAGGTCGAGTCGACCCCGATCAGCGTTGCAACGTCAGTGCCGTCAACCTGCAAGATACTGTCGCTTGTCGTCGGTCCTGCGACCAGACTGATGTGATCGTGAGCGTTCGAGGGGTCGAACCCATCCGGCAGGATATCGTCGAGATTGATGAAGTCGCCTTCGGCAGAGCTGTAGTCAAGGATCGTATCGGCAACCAGCGGCCCTCCACCGCTGTCTGCAAGAAACACAAACTCGTCGGCATCTGCGCCGCCAGTCAAAGTGTCAGCCCCATCCCCGCCGAATAGAACATCGTCGCCGATGCCGCCCAGCAATGTGTCGCTGCCTCCAAATCCGTGGATCGTATCGTTGCCGGCAAGACCGTCGATCGTGTTTGGAGCAGACGTGCCGAGGAGAACATCGTCGCCGGAAGTACCGGCAATGTTCGACGAATCGAAAATGAAAACTTTTGCCAGGTCGACCCCTGGTTCCATGAGGTCGATGTTCTCGATAGTGATGACGTCGGTGCCGGGCGAACTGCCGTTTAGATCGATAACCGTGTTGCCACCGATCAGTGTGAAGCTGTGAAAATCGTTCTCGTCGGTAAATCCGTAGCCGGTGAGATCGATCTTGTCGCGCCCGACCTCGAAATTGCTGATCGTGTCCTGGCCGCTATCGAGATCAAAGCTGAAAACGTTGTTGCCGCCACGGGCATCGAAGCGTTCGTTTCCAATCGAACTGATGAACTCTGTGGTGCCTGCGCGTGCCCCACGCACCGCCTCCACGTCGAACAGATCATCCGTGAAGGCCACCCCATGCCAAAGGCCCGTCACGGTGGCGGCGCCTTGGGATGTATATTCTACCTTGAGGTTGCTCACTCCATTGCGGTCATAGCGCACCTGATCATAGCCACCGCCGCCGTCAACAGAGTTGTTGCCGCCATTCGTAATGAAAACCTCATCGCCGGCCGAGCCGAGGAAGCTGTCGTTGCCGCGACTGCCATGCCACTCGGCGACGAATCCGGTGTAGGTCAGCGACGATCCGCCATTCACCTCTGTCACCGTACCATCAGTAGCATCGATCTCGGCGCCATCGTAGTTGTCCACCGCGACACGGAGGATGCCGGTCCCGGAAACGTCGAGTGTGTCCACGCCGCCGCCGATCCCGATTTCGATCCACTCGACGCCGCTGGTGTTGATGACGTAGCTATCGTCGCCGTAGCCAGTATAGATTCCCAGCCCGCCGACAATGCCATCGATCTGGTCGAGGTTGACCAATGTATGTGTGTAAAAGCCTTCCACGACAATCGTGCCGCTCGTCGCGCCTATTGTGACATCCAGCCCCACATCGTTGCCAAGCGTCCAGTAGCGAAGCTCATTCCAGGCGTCATCTGAACCGACGAAATCGATCGTGTCGTTACCTAGGCTGGCGTAAATTGCGTCGCCGGCTTGTGTTGATGCGTCCCCTGGCAAGATGAGGTCATTGCCAGAGGTGCCGTAGAGTACGTCGTCGCCATCGGTACCTTGCACGAGATTGGGACCGATCGGGTCGCCCAGGAAGATGAAAGCACTTGGCTCAGCAGTCAGGTCGACGCCCACGATCGTCAGGATGTCGCCGTTGTTATTAAACTGAATGACTGTGTTGCCGCTACCGCCGGCATTGAATGTGATGCTAGCACCCGGCGCTGCGACAAGATCGGCCAGCGACGCGTAACCATATGCCTGCAGATCGATCTTGTCGCCATCCGCAACAACGAAGTCTTCGATCGTGTCGTTTCCCGTGCCCGGGGCAAAGAAGAACCTGTCGGCGCCCAATCCGCCTGTTAGATAGTCGTCGCCGAAGCCGCCGTCGATTCGGTCGTCCCCATCACCGCCATCCAGCCAATCCCCGCCGCCGCCGCCGATCAGCAGATCATTGCCGGCAAGCCCCCGAAGATCGTTCCCGCCGTGGTCACCGACCAACGTATCGCCGAACTGGGAGCCTCGAGCGCTCTCGATATTGACGAAGGTGTCGTGGTCGCCAAAGCCGTCGGTCGCTGTACCCAGCGCCAGGTCGACTGTCACACCCTGCAGCCCACCCTGGTTGACGTCGCGGTCATAGCGGACCGTGTCAAAACCATCGCCGCCGTCGAAGTAGTCATCACCAGCCATGCCACGGAACGTGTTGTTTGCCACGTCACCTATAAAGGTATCGCTCCATTGCGAACCGCGCAGGCCTTCGATGGAAATGAACGATTCGGCGTTGCCATAGGTGTCGGTTCCGGTTCCTTCAGCGAGGTCCACATAGACCCCATTCCCACCGGTTTCTGTTTCGTAGGCAACTTGATCGGAGCCTAGTCCGCCGTCATAGCTGTCAGCTCCGTCGAATCCTCGGAAGAAGTTGTCCGCGCTGTTCCCTACTATGACGTCATTGTTTTTCGAGCCGTCGACGTCCTCGATGCCGGTGACGGATTCGATCGTCACATGGTCGTAAGTATCCGTGGCTGTCCCGTCCTCCAAGTCGACGACCACGCCGAACGTTCCTGTCTCCTCTCTGAAGCTGATGGTGTCCCACTGGTCGGGGCCGTCCCCGCCGATATAGGTGTCCCGGCCCCGACCGCCGACTAGGTAGTCGTCGCCGTCGCCCCCATTGAGCGTATCGTCACCATCGCCACCTTCGAGATAGTCATTGCCGCCGTTGCCTGTCAGCGTGTCGTTGCCGGCAAGGCCTATGAGTTCATTGTCCTCGTCGTTGCCGGTAAGCGTGTCGCCAAACCGGGTGCCGACCACACCTTCAATGTTGTAGAGAGTGTCTGTATCGCCGAAGCCATCGGTTGCCGTTCCTGCAGCGCCATTGTTCCCGAGTGTAACTGTGACCCCATCTTCGGGGCCGCCCCGGTCGAAATCACGATCATAGCGGACCCTATCCCAGCCATCGCCACCGTAAATTGTGTCGTCACCATCAAAGGTGATGAAGCTCTCGTCGCTCCCGCTACCGTAGAACGTATCGTCGCCGCTCGTGCCCCGCCACTGATTGATGACGCCCGTGAATGTAAGCGTGGAATTTGCGTCGCTAGCAGTTCCGCCCGCTGGACCGGCTGTCACGGTAACGCCCAAATAGTCCCAGTACAGGTCGACATCCATGTAGCCGGTGCCAGACACTGCGAGCGTGTCATTCCCTCCGCCGGGATTGAGGTTGACATACTCAACACCGCTGGTGTCGATGGTGAAGCTATCGTTGCCGCCCACGCCGGCATAGATGCCGAGCCCGCCGTCCTCGCCGTCAATGCGGTCGAGATGGCTCAGCGTGTCGGTGCCGAAGGTGCCCTTGACGACCGTTCCGCCGGTGGCGCCAATGGTCACTGTCAGATTGACGCCACTGCCGAGCGGCGAATAGTCAATGCCGTAGTAACCATCGACCGAACCGGCAAAATCGATCGTGTCGTTGCCGGGGCTGGCCTCGATCTCGTCGCCTTGCTCCGGCGTCGCATCCAGGGGCAGAAGGTAGTCGTCGCCGTCGGTGCCGGCGAGTTCGTCGTCGCTATTTGTGCCAAGGACGAGATTGAGGTCATTGGGCAGCACTATTGCACTGCTTATCGTTGGCTCTCCAATCCCATCCTCTGAGCCCAGGATCGTAACGGCGAAGCTCTGCTGCGCGCTCCCTCCATGGTCGTCGGCAATCTCGATCGTGTAAACCAAAGTTACTTGCTGGCCCGGGTTGAGATACGCGAACGCCTCCGAAGCCGCCGCAAACTCGATTTCAACAGTTCCGCCAACGACAGCACCGGGCGTCACAAGCCCGATCAACACGCTTGGCGGGAATGACGGGACGCCTGCGGGATCGTCGACCCACACGCTTGAAACAGTTGGCGTGTGTACGTCAGTAAGATCGACATCGCTGAAGGCAATGTTGAAACTCGCCGTGAACTCCTCGATGGTAGCGGCCGTGGCACCTGCGATTGTCGGATCGTCATTCGTGCCGGTGATCGTGATCTCGACGTCTTGGGTGACCGTGCCGCCATCATTGTCGGTGATGGTGACGGTATAGACCTGCTTGATGGTCTGGTCCTTAGCCAGCGACTG
>CAMYMG010000065.1 GCA_947259295.1 uncultured Rhizobiaceae bacterium | reverse complement strand
CGGCGCAGGGCGGAGCGGCGCGCGCCGCAGCGCGCCGCAGCCATCGGGGCGGCCTCGCCTGTCATGAGCGCAACCTCGGGCTGAGGACGACGTAGGCAAGGTCGGCAATCAGGCTGAGCAGCAGGAAGATGACCGCCGAGCACATGACGACGGCCTGAACGACGGCGTAGTCGCGGCTGAACACGCCGTCGACGATCATCTTGCCGAAGCCGGGAATGCCGAAGACCTGCTCGGTCAGCACTGCGCCCGACAGAAGCTCGCCGAGATGCAGGGTGCTGGTGGTGACGACAGGAATCAGGCCATTGCGCAGCGCGTGGCGGGTAACCACGATGCGTTCGCGCAGGCCCTTGGCCCGCGCGGTACGGACATAATCCTGCTTGAGGACAGCGATCATCGAGCTGCGGGTATGACGCATGACGATGGCAGCAGCAGCAGTGCCCAGAACGACGCTCGGCAACAGCGTATAGCGGAGATTGTCCAGCGGAGATTCGAAGAAGCCGACATAGCCGCCGCTCGGGAGCCAGCCGAGCGAGACGGCAAACAGCAGGATCAGCATGATGCCGAGCCAGAAGCTCGGAATCGACAGGCCGCCGAGCCCGATCAGGCTGACGATGTAGTCGACCGGTGTGCCGCGCCGGATGGCCGCGAAGACGCCGGCCGGAATGCCGATCAGAAGCGCGATGAGCATGGCCTGGAGCGAAAGCTGCAGCGTGACCGGCAGCTTCTGGACGATCATCTCGCCGATCGGCAGGCGGGTGCGGATGGAGAGGCCGAAATCGCCCTGCAGGATGCTGCCGAGCCACTTGAAGTACTGCACCGGCAGCGGTTGGTCGAGGCCGTACTTGGTCCGCAGGAATTCGATTACCGCGGGGTCCGGCTCCTGGCCGGCAAGCGCCAGTGCGGGGTCGCCGGGGAGCAGTTTCAGCAGGCCGAAGACGAGCACCGAGACGAGCAGCAGCGTCGGTATCGAAATCAGGATGCGCCGCAGGATGAAATTGAGCATGTCGTTCTGGCGATCCCGGAGGTGTCGGGGCCGCGCCCGGTCGGGTGACCGGGCGCGACCGTCGGATCAGTTGGACTTCGGCTTCACGCCCGTGACACGCAGGATGCCGTCCGGATAGATCGAAATCCCATCCACCGAGGCACGCGCACCATAGAACCACGTCGAGTGGTAAAGCGGAATGGTCGGACGGTCGTTGAGGTAGATCTCCGCTGCCTGCTCGTAGAGAACCTTGCGGGCATCCGTGTCGAGTTCCTTGCGCGCGGCGATCAGCACATCGTCGAGTTCCTGCGACTTGTAGCCGTTGAGGTTCTGGCTGCCGCCGGTGCCGAAGAAGGTGTAGAGCGTCGGATCGGGATCGGCGCGGCCGCTCCAGTTGCCGATGTAGAGCTCGAAATTGCCGGCGAGATAGCGCTCGATGGCCGACGAGGTCTCAAGCGGCAGCAGGTTGACCGTGAAGCCAGCCTCCTGCGCCATCTGCTGGATGATCTGCGCCACGCGGCCGTCGGTCAGCGAGTTCTCGTACGTAATCTCGATGGCCGGGTTCGCGACGCCCGAGTCCTCGATCAGCTTCTTGGCCGCGGCGACGTCGCGAGCCGGCATCGGATGCTTGGCGCTGTAGAAGGCGCTGGAGGGCGGGATCATCTGGTTGTCGGCGGTGAACTCGCCGTTGAAGGCGACCTGGTTGATCACGTTGCGGTCAAGCGACAGTTCGAGAGCCTTGCGCAGGTCGGGCTTGTCGGCGAGCACGCCGCCGGAGTCCGGACGCACGTTGATGAAGAGATGCGAAACGGCGAGCCCCGCCGAGGTGTAGAGCGCGAGGTCCGAGTTGGACCGGATTGCCTCCAGGTCTGTCGGTGCGATGCGTTCGGCGACATCGAGGTCGCCGGCCTGGATGCGCGACAGGCGCACGGTCGAGTCGGGGATGATCTGGTATTCGATCGCGTCGTAGCCGATCTTGTCCGCGTTCCAGTAGCCGGGATACTTCTTCAGGCTGATCTTGTCGCGCGCGCTGCGGCTTTCGAACTGATAAGGACCCGAGCACACCGGGTTGGCTGCGAACTCGTCGGTCGACGTGCCGGCCGAGGGTGAAACCATCATGCCGGCGCGATCGGTAAGCACCGACAGCAGTGGCGCAAACGGCGTTTCGAGCTTCAGGACGACCGTCATCGGATCGACGACCTCGATCTGCTTGATTGGCGACAGCTCGGAGCGGCGCTTGGATTCCTCCAGCGTCTGCATGCGCTCGATGTTCGCCTTGACGGCCTCGGCGTCGAAGGGCTTGCCATCATGGAAGGTCACGCCTTCGCGCAGCTTGAGCGTCAGCTCGGTATTGCTGTCGTTCCACGACCATTCGGTCGCCAACTGCGGGACAATGTCGAGCTTCGCATCGATGTCGAGCAGCTTGTCGCACAGCGCGTCGAACACGATGCGGCCGGAATAGGTGCCGCCGGTCGCCGGATCCAAGGTATCCGGGTCGTCCTGCAGGCCGACACGCAGGGTTTCGGCGCTTGCAGATGCCATGGAGATCGCCATCAGACCCGACAGGACCGTCAGCTTTTTCATTAGCTTCATACTCGGAATTCCCTCTTACTTTTTTTACGCCTGCGCCACGCAGCCGTCTCCACCTTGGATGGCAGCGAAACACACTCGCTTTCTTTTGTAAAGCAGGCGAACCAATTATCCATTCTTCGGATCAGGCCAGACCGAAAAACCCGGATATGATCTCATTTTGGTAAGCTTCGGGTTGACGAAAGTAGATTTGTCGGTGCATTTGTCCGGTACATTGACTAATTGAAGTTTGACTTTTCATGACCGATCTTTCCTCCCTCGCAACACCGCGGCAGATCACGCTCCGCACGGTGATCCGCATCCTGCTCGACAGGGGACCCGTGTCGCGCGCCGAACTCGCCAGGCTGACCGGGCTGTCCAAGCAGACGATGTCCGAGGTCTTTCGCGACCTCGAGAATGGTGGATGGGTGCAGATGGCCGGCCGCACGCAGGGCGCCGTCGGACGCAGCGCCGCCACTTATGAAATACGCGCCGACCGCGCGCTGGTGTTTGGCGCCGACGTCGGTGGCACCAAGATCCAGGCGGCGCTTGCCGACATGCACGGGAACATCGTCGCCGAACTCGTCGAACCGACCGACGCGCGCGGCGGGCAGCACGTCATCGCGCAACTTGCGCGCACCAGCGAAACACTGGCCGCCCGCGCCGGCCTGCCGGCCCATCGTGTGCTGGTCGGTTCCGTCGGCATTCCCGGCGCTTTCGACCATCGCTCCAAACGACTGTTCATGGTTCCGAACATTGCCGGCCTCGAAGGGTCGTCGTTCGCCGAGGAACTGGAAAACCTTGTGACCTTCGATGTCGAGGTGGGCAACGACGTCAACATGGCCGCCAAGGGCGAGTTGTGGATGGGCGAAGGCAAGGGCATCGACAATTTCGTCTTCATCGCGCTCGGCACCGGGGTCGGCATGGGGATCATCAACGAGCGCCGCATTCTGCGCGGCGCGCGCGGCGCGGCGGGCGAAGTGGCGACCCTGCCGGTCGGCGCAAGCGCCTACGACTCCCGCACCTTCCACTCCGGCGGGCTGGAAACGGCGATCGGCAGCGCGGCGATCCGCGACCGCTACGAAGGCGCGGGCGGCCAGACCGGCCTGACCGTGCGCGAGATCATCGACCGCATAAAGGGCGGAGACCGCATCGCCGCCGCCACGCTAGATGAGGTGGCGCGCACGCTGGCCGAGGCGATCCTGGCGGTGTCGGCAATTGTCGACCCTGAACGCGTGGTACTTGGCGGGAGCATCGGCGCGCGCGGCGAACTGCTCGAGCGCGTGCGCCACTTCCTGCCGCTCTGCATGCCCTCGCCGCCCGAATGCGCCATCAGCAAGCTGGGCAGCCGGGCCGCGCTGTTCGGCACCATCGCAAGCAGCCTCGACCGGCTCTACGAGAGCCTGTTCCAGACCGCGGGCTACGACCTGCTGTCGGAAGCCGACGTTGCCGAGGCGGTCGAATGAGCGCCCTGCGCGCACAAGTCGAGCAGCCGGTTCGCCTGTTCGCAACCTCCCGGGAGGCCGAGCAACTGGTGGCCGGCATTCTCGCCGCGCGCATCCGCAGCAACCCGACGAGCGTTCTCGGGCTCGCAACAGGCGCCTCGATGATCGGTGTCTATCGCGAGCTTGCCAGAATGCACCCTGCGGGCGGCCTCAGCTTTGCCAGGGTAACGACGTTCAATCTCGACGAGTATTGCGGCCTTGCCGCCGGCGATCCGTCGGGCTTTGCTGCCTACATGGACAGGAACCTTTTCGACCATGTCGACGCCGACAGGCGCCGGCTGCATCTGCCCGAGGGCGACGACGCCGGACCTGCCCGCTACGAGGCGGCGATCGCGGCGGCCGTAGGCATCGACCTGCAACTGCTGGGCATCGGCCGCAACGGGCACATCGGCTTCAACGAACCAGGTTCGCAGGGCACGTCGCGGACGCGCGTCGTCGAGCTAGCCCCGCCGACACTTGTGGCCAACGCCGATGACTTTCCAACCGGCGTGGCAATGCCCCGCAAGGCAATCACCATGGGCATCGAGACCATCCTGTCGGCACGGCGCATCGTGCTGCTGGCGACCGGCGCGGCGAAGGCGAAGGCCCTTGCCGGTGCGTTCGGAGGCGAGGTCGGCCCACACAACCCTGCCTCCTTCCTGCAGCAACACCCCGACGTAACGGTCGTCTGCGACCTAGCGGCGGCGGCCGAACTGCGCAACATCCCGAAAATCGAGAACTCACATGCATGACCGCGACTTCATGGTGCCCGGCAAATCGGTGGCCCTTGCCGAGAACGGCATGGCCGCAACCTCGCACCCGCAAGCGACACTCGCGGCCATCGAAATCCTGAAAGCCGGCGGCACGGCGGTCGACGCGGCAATTGCCGCGGTCGCCCTGCAAGGCGTCATCGACCCGCACATGACCGGCATTGGCGGCGACTGTTTCGCGCTCTACGCGCCGGCCGGCGCCCCGATGGTCTCCTACAACGGTTCCGGGCGGTCGCCGCGGGCCGCCACGCTGGACACCTACCTTGAGAAAGGCTGGACGACGATCCCCGACGATTCCGTGCACACGGTGACCGTGCCCGGCGCCGTCGATACGTGGTGCAGGCTGAACCGGGAACACGGCAAGCTCGGCCTCGACCGCGTCCTGGCGCCGGCCATCGAGGCCGCCGAAAACGGCTTCACGATTCCGCCGCGGGTCGCTCACGACTGGCAGCGCTATGCCAGCCGCGTCGCGGCGCATGCCGACGCGGCTGCGCAGTTCCTGCCCGGCGGGCGCTCGCCGGTGACCGGCGACAGGCTGAGCAACCCGGCGCTCGGCGCGACGCTGCGCAGGATTGCGCGCGAAGGACGCAGCGCCTTCTATGAGGGCGAAGTGGCAGATGACATGGTCGCCACGCTGCGGGCGCTGGGCGGCCTGCACGACGCGGGCGATTTCGCGTCCTTTGCCTGCGAAGAGACGCAGCCGATTTCGGCCGGCTATCGCGACCACCAGCTCGTCGAGTGTCCACCCAACGGCCAGGGCCTGGCGGCGCTGATCATGGCCCGGCTGCTCGACGGTTTCGACCTCGCCGACGCGTCGCTGAGCGAGATCGACCGCATCCACCTGCTGGCCGAGGCCACCAAGGAGGCCTACCGGCAGCGCGACGCGCTGATCGCCGACCCCACGGCTATGACGGTCGGCGTCGAGGAGATTCTGTCCGACGCCAGCATCGCAACGATGCGCGCCCGCATCTCGCTCGACCGGGCCTCGCCGATCGCGGTTGCCGACATGCCGGTCCACCGCGACACCGTCTATGTCAGCGTCGTCGATCGCGACGGCAATGCGATGTCGCTGATCAACTCGCTGTTCTTTGCCTTCGGCAGCGGCATCTACGCCAAGAAAGGAGGCGTGCTGCTGCAGAACCGCGGCACCGGCTTCTCTCTGGCGCCTGGGCATCCCAACGCCATTGGGCCGTCCAAGCGGCCGTTCCACACCATCATCCCGGCGCTGGTGTGCAAGGACGGTCGCACGGTCGGCTCGTTCGGCGTCATGGGCGGCCAGTACCAGGCGACCGGCCACGCCCACATCCTGTCGCAGGTGCTCGACCGCGGGTTCGACATCCAGGCGGCATCCGACCAGCCGCGCAGCTTCTTTACCGACGGCGCGATCAGCCTCGAGACGACCATCTCCGAGGACACGCGAGCCGGGCTGGAGGCGCGCGGCCACCAGACACGCCGGGCCGACGAACCGCTCGGCGGCTGCCAAGCGGTGTGGATCGACCATGAGCGCGGCGTGCTGTGGGGCGCTTCGGATCACCGCAAGGACGGCATCGCGCTGGGATATTGATGATGGACACCCCTGCCCCCGACATCGCCCCCACCGTATCGGTGCAGCACCTGGCGCTCAGGCTGCCGCGCGGCGCCGACCGCGACTATGCGCTTGCCGACCTCAGCTTCGACCTGCCGGCCGGCGAGATCCTGTGCATCGTCGGCGAATCGGGTTCGGGCAAATCGCTCTGCGCGCAGACCCTGATGGGCCTGTTGCCGCGCGCCATCAGCGTCGAGCGCGGTGCCGCCCTGTTCGACGGCATCGACCTGATCCATGTGGACGCGGCGACGCTGCGCACGCTGCGCGGCCGGCGCGTCGGCATGATCTTCCAGGAGCCGATGACCGCACTCAACCCGTCGATGCGCATCGAGGACCAAATCATGGAGGTCTTCGAGGCGCACGACTTGCTGACGCCGCCCGAACGGCGCGCCCGCGCTCTCGACCTGGCGCGCGAAGTGCAGCTTCCCGATCCTGAAAGGGCGATCAAGGCCTATCCGCACCAGCTGTCGGGCGGGCAGCGGCAGCGCGCGATGATCGCCATGGCGCTGGCGCTCGAACCGGCGCTGCTGATCGCCGACGAGCCGACGACCGCGCTCGACGTCACCACCCAGGCGCAGATTCTCAGGCTGATGCGCGAGATCCAGCAGCGCCGCAACATGGCGGTGATCTTCATCACGCATGATTTCGGCGTGGTGTCCGACATCGCCGACCGGGTGCTGGTGCTGGAAAAGGGCATCGTTGTCGAACAAGGCACGGCGCATGACGTGCTGAGCAACCCGCAGCATCCCTATACAAAAGCGCTGCTCGCGGCGGTGCCGTCCGGCACGCCGGCGATCCGGCCGGCCGAGGCCGAACAGCCGGTGGCGCTGTCGGTCGCCAACCTCAACAAGTCATACCGTTCCAAGGCCGGCATGTTCGGCGCGGTGCGCACCGTGCATGCGGTGAAGGATGTCAGCTTCCAGATCAGGCGCGGCCGCACGCTCGGGCTGGTCGGCGAATCGGGCTCGGGAAAATCCACCGTGGCGCGGCTGGTGACCCGCATCAGCGACCCCGATTCCGGCACGATCGAGCTCGGCGGCCAGGACTATTGCGCCCTGCGTGGCGAGGAGCTGCGGCGCCAGCGCAGCCGTATCCAGATGGTGTTCCAGGACCCCTTCTCATCGCTCAACCCGCGCCGCAAGGTTGGCCTCAGCATCGCCGACGGCCCGATGGCACGCGGCGTGGCGCGCAACGAGGCGCTGGCCAGGGCGCGTTCGCTGCTTGAGCTCGTCGGGCTCGACCCGCGCTCGGCCGACCGGCTGCCGCACGAGTTTTCCGGCGGCCAGCGTCAGCGCATCGGCATCGCCCGGGCGCTTGCGCTCGAACCGGACGTGCTGGTCGCCGACGAGGCGGTCTCGGCTCTCGACGTGACGGTGCAGGCGCAGGTCCTGAAGCTACTCGACGAACTGAAGCAGCGGCTCAACTTGGCGATGCTGTTCATCACCCACGATCTGCATGTCGCTGCCCAGGTCTGCGACGACATGGCGGTGATGCGCTACGGCGAGATCGTTGAGATGGGGCCGACGCGCGAGATCTTCCTCAACCCGCGGCACGACTACACCAAGCAACTGCTGGCCGCGATTCCCGGGGCGGCGCGCCAGCATTAGTTTCTACAGAGCCTTATCTCCCCGCTCGAAGTTAATCGGCAAGAAACGCATTTTAAGGTCCGCGTCTGAAGAGCCGCTATTCCGTCTTTGGCCTTAATTCCCCATTGGCGAACCTAGGCATCAAGGTCACTCTTTGAGATGCGGAGTTCACCTACACATGTTGAGTGCAGCACGTATTACACCAGGTACTGCATGTGCCCGACCGTCTCCGTGACGCAGTCAACGACTGCGCGCGCAGCCGGGGTGAGAGCGCCGGTGCGGTGAACGAGGAAGATTGCTACCGGCTGCACCGGCGGGAATGTCTCGAGAACGCGCAGGCGACCGGAAGTGACCTGCTCGTCGATCATCCGCGTCGGCAGGATGCCGGCCCCGGTGCCGGCCTCGATGAGCTTGGCCTGGATCGCAACGCTGGAACAGATGTCGATGGAGGCCGGCTTCAGGCCTTCCGATGCGAACCAGCGGACGACCTGCCTGTAGCCGATCGTGCCGGGCTGATTACTGATGATGCGGATCTTCGCGAGATTGTCGGGTGTCACAGGGGTTGGCACGTCAAGCGACGAGGCCACCACCCATCCGGTCGGTTGCAGGCCGAAATAGACGTAGGTAAAGCCTTCCAGTTCCGTCGGCTCCACGAGGAAGGCGAGATCGATGCGGCCGTCCTGCAAGGCAGGTTCCATCGAGGAACTGATCGAGACGGTCAGCTCGGGGTGGAGATCGGGATAGGTGGTGTGAACCCGCTCGAGGATCTGCGGCAGGCAGGCGAGTGCGAACCCTTCCGCAAACCCCACCTTGATCGTGCCGCTGACACCGGGCGATCTGTCGGCTCCGAGCGAATCGACACTGTCGATGATGCCGCGCACGGTGCGCAGGGATTCGCGCCCGGCCTGCGTCAGACGCAGGTGCCGGCCGGCGCGTTCGAAGTGACGACGGTCGGTATTTCCCTCGAACTCCTTGAGCCGCAGCGACACCGCCGGCTGCGACAGGCCGAGCCGATCCGCCGCCTTCTGCACGGACCCGAGCGTGGCCGTCCAGTAGAAGGCCTCGATCTGCTGCAGGGTCATGCGACGCATTAATTCTCCTTATACGTAAGGCGTCAAAATTCAAATTAGACGCACTCTCCCTAATACAATATCCCGACCTGGTCACGGGGAGGATGCGTGTGGGAAGCACGATCAGGTTCATCGAGGGGTTTGTCGTTGCCTGCGGGCTGCCGCAGCGGGTCGGCAATGCGCGCGTGATGTTCGACAGGCGCAGCGCTCTGCTCGTGCGTGTGCATACCGACGATGGTGCCACCGGCTGGGGCGAGAGCTGGGCCTATCCCGAAGCCGTAGCGCAACTCATCCGCACCCGACTCGGCCCTTCGCTGATCGGCGCCGACGTTACCCTTCCGCTGCCGGCCTTGGCGCCGCTCTTCGGCTTTGCGGCGCAGGATCGCCGTGGTCTTCACCACATGGCCATCAGCGCGCTCGACATGGCGATCTGGGACGCATTCGGACGAACGGCGGGCAGGCCCATACACGCCCTGCTCGGCGGCGCTCACAATGCCGCCCTTCCAGCCTATGCGAGCGGTCCGCTGCTGCGCGAGGGAAACGATCCCTACGCCGGAGTGGCAGAGGCGATCGCCGGCTATCGGGACCTGGGTTTTCGCGCTTACAAGTTGCGCGTCGGCCTCGACCGTGATCGCGATCTGGCCGCCCTGAGCACGGCGCGCGACGTGGCGGGAGCCGATGCCATGATCGCGGCAGACATGAACGAGGCGGCCACGGAAAAGGAAGCGTTTGCCCTTGTCGAGGCGGCGGCCGATGTCCGCCTCGCCTGGCTCGAGGAGCCTGTCCCGCACGACAACATTCCCGCTTACGTTCGCCTGGCGCAGCGTCTGCCCGTGCCGCTCTCCGGCGGCGAGTCGCTCTACGGCCTTGCCGCATTTCGCGACGTGCTTGCGCAGGGCGGGCTCGAGATCATCCAGCCGGATTTGGCGCTTTGCGGCGGCTTTGCAGAGGCCCGAAAGATCGCCGCGCTGGCGGAGGCTTTTGGCGTGCCGACGGTGCCGCATGTCTGGGGCACCGGCATCAACTACCTGGCGTCGCTGCAGTTCACGGCAACGCTGCCTGCGCAGCGTCTCGGACGGCACAAGCTGCCGATGCACGAAGTCGACGTCGGGCACAATCCGCTGCGTGAGTGCATGGTCGGCATCGAACTCGATGCCGGTGGCAAGATCGCGGTGCCCGGTGGCCCCGGGCTCGGCGTCGATATCCAGAGATCACAGTTCGAAGAGTTCATCGTCGATCAGTGGACGATTGATTGATAACAAGGGAGGTAAACATGAAAAGACAGATCATTCTATCCGCATTGGCACTTGTGCTTGCACAGGGAATTGCCCAAGCCCAGACAGTGCTCAATCTCGGCTTCGTCGGCGGTCCGGCCGCGCCGGAGGCCATCGGCATGTCCCAGTTTGCCGAGGAGATCGCCGAGCGCACTGAGGGACGCTACACGGTCCAGCTTCAGGGCGGCGGCGCACTCGGCGGTGACCGGGACGTCGTCGAAGGCGTCCAGTTCGGCACGATCGAGATGACGGTCGTATCGACGTCGGTCGTCGCCAACTTCGCGCCCGACTTCGCGGTCTTCGACGTGCCTTTCCTGTTTCGCGACTTTGACCATGCGCAGGCCGTCTTCGATGGTCCCGTCGGACAGGAAATCCTGGGAACCCTGCCCGATGCCGGCTTTGTCGGGCTCGCGGCCGGCGGCATCGGCTTCCGGCAGCTGACCAACAATGTCCACCCCGTAGCTTCAGCCGCCGATGTGGCGGGCCTCAAGATCCGCACCCAGCAGAACGAGTTGCACCTGCAGGCCTGGGAAGCGCTCGGCGCGCTGCCGACGCCCATGGCGGTTACGGAAGTCTATTCGGCGCTCCAGCAGGGCGTTGTCGACGGGCAGGAAAACCCCATCGGCGCGATCATCAACAATCGCTTCGGCGAAGTGCAGAAGTACATGAGCATAACCAACCACGCCTTCACTCCGGTGGTGCTGCTCATCAATCCCGGCGTCTACGATGCCCTGAGCGATGCCGACAAGCAGATCTTCCGCGAGGCCGCCGTCAAGGCCATGATACGTACGAAGGAAGAAGTCGCCAAAGTCCAGGATACCGGGCTCGACACCTTGCGCGGCATCGGCGTGGAAATCCTGACCGAGGTCGATGGTCAGAGCTTCCGCGACAAGCTGGATCCGACCTTCAAGGATCTCGCCAAGCGCTTTGGCGAACGCCTCGACGCTATCCGCAGCGTGGGTCAATGATCAAAGACCTACGGCCCCTGCTGCGGGAGGGCGAGCGCCAGCTGAACAGGCTGGTGGTCGCCGCCGCAGCGCTCATGCTGCTGGTCGCCTCTACCTCGGCACTGTACCAGGTGTTCAGCCGGTTCGTTCTTCACGTGCCGGCGCACTGGTCGGAGCCGCTGGTCAAGGTTTCGCTGATCTGGATGGTCTATCTCGGGCTGATGGCCGGCGCCCGGACCGGCACGCTGATCTCAGTCGATTTCCTAATGGACAAGTCGTCGGGCCTTGTGCAGTCGGCCATGCGGGCGATGGTCATGGTATCGACGCTGACCATCTTCGGGGTGCTCGTCTATTACGG
Source organism: uncultured Rhizobiaceae bacterium (assembly GCA_947259295.1). Classification (GTDB taxonomy): domain Bacteria; phylum Pseudomonadota; class Alphaproteobacteria; order Rhizobiales; family Rhizobiaceae; genus CAMYMG01. The sequence continues at coordinate 32,785 of CAMYMG010000065.1, read as the reverse complement.
CTGGCTCGCGGTCTACATGGTGCGCAACCAGACGATCGCCGGGCTGGGCGTTTCCGCCTCCTGGGTATACTCGGCAATTCCGGTCGGGGCCGGCTTCGCCGCCCTGGGAGCGATCGCGCATTTCGTCGACCCACAAACGAAGTCCGACAGCGCCGAAGCGCTCTGACGCGAGGGTCTCATGCTACCTGTCATGATTGCAGCCATGACGCTACTGATGCTGATCGGCATCCCCGTCGCCGTCGCGATCGGCCTGGCGAGCCTGATCGGCATCGGCGGCTTCACGACGTTGCCGCTGCTCGTGCTGCCGCAGCAGGCCTACGTCGCGCTCGACAAGTTCCCGCTCGCTGCAATCCCGTTCTTCATCCTGGCCGGCAACCTCATGACAGCGGGGGGCATCTCTCGCCGTCTCGTCGAGCTCGTGGAAAGCTGCGTCTACTCGATCCGCGGCGGCATTTTGCTGACCTGCGTCTTTACCGCGCTGATCTTCGGGGCCGTATCGGGGTCCAGCGTCGCGACGACACTGGCCATTGGCGCCGTGCTGATACCCGCGATGGTCAGGCGCGGCTATCCGGTCGGCTTCGCGGCGGCGCTGCAGGCGACAGCTGCCGAACTGTCGGTACTGATACCGCCTTCCATCCCGATGATCATCTACGGCCTGGCTGCCGACGTGTCCGTCGGCGATCTGTTTCTTGCCGGCACCGGACCCGGCATTCTGGTGGCCGTCGCGCTGAGTGCCTTTGCCCTTTTCTACAGCCGCCGGAAAGGCTTCGTGGAGCTTCGCGACGAGGCACGCCCGCCGTTCCTGCCGGCACTCAAGGGTGCCGGCCTAGCGCTGATGATGCCGGTCATCGTGCTCGGCGGCATCTATGGCGGCGTGTTCACGCCCACGGAAGCCTCGGTGATCGCGGTCGGCTATTCGCTGCTCGTTTCCCTCGTCTATCGCGAGATCGACCTGCGGGGATTCGGGGACGTCATCAAGCGATCCGCAATATCGTCGGCGATCGTCATGTTCATCGTTTCAATGGCCGGGATCTTTTCCTTCGCCCTGACCAGGGCCGGCATTCCCGCCGCCATCGGCGCGTGGATCGTCGAGAGTTTCACGTCCCCGATCAGCTTCCTGATCGCCGTCAACGTCTTTCTGTTCGTGCTGGGGATGTTCATCGAAACCTCGGCCGCGATCGTGGTGCTCGGGCCGATCCTGGCGCCGGTTGCCGTGCACTACGGGATCGACCCGGTTCACTTCGGCATAATAATGATCTTCAATCTTGCCATGGGCATGATCACCCCGCCGCTGGGGGTCAATCTGTTCGCGGCCTGTGCCGTCGCCAATATCGGCATCGAAAAGATGATCCCCTACCTGCTGCCGCTCGTCGGCCTGATTCTGATCTGCCTCGGTTTCGTTACCTTCGTACCGGCCATATCGCTCTTCCTACTTCAATAGCAACGCGACGCAGCACCCGCATTCGCCACGATCTCAAGATGGTCCGAGCGCACGAGACAGCCTGGGCGGGTGCCAGTGCTTTTCTCTCGCCGCTTGGTCGATCGCTGGTCGTGCGGGGTCAAGCGATATTTCGCGCGATATTTTCGACGATACTTCCATGGGCAGAACTCCCCTTTCGGGAATCCCGGCGAGGCAATCAGCTGTAGAAATCAGTCCCTTTTAGAATAATGGGGGTAGAGTGGTGCGCGGTTCTGTTCTGCGTAGCTGCGCGGACCGACGGAAGAACACTTGGGCGGCGAAAGAAGCACTGCGGATGCGGCCGAGTAGCCGAAATGCCCGGGAAGGTCCTATGGTTGCACTCCAACGTGCGGCTCTCAGGGGTATCTATGAGAGCTCCCAAGTGATTGCCGAGATGACTTCATCTTCGACGGACCGATCGACGGCTAATGCTTCAGGGCCTTTGTAGAGCAGCAACTCGTGCGGATGCTCAAGCCAGGCGACATCGTCGTTATGGACGCGCTCGGATCGCACAAGTCGGCCGTCCTGCGGCAGATGATCCAAGGCGCGGGGGAGCGGCTCTGGTTCCTGCCACCCTATTCACCCGATCTCGATACGATCGAGCAGGCTTTCGCCAAGGTCAGCATTGGATGCGCACTGCCTAGAAGCGTACCAAAGAGGAAACGTGGCGCCGCGTCGGCCACCTCGTCTCAACCATCCAGCCAGACGAATGCAACAACTACTTCGCGAACTCAGGGTACGCTTCCGTCAAGACTTGAAACGCTCTAGAGCGCCGGCTGACGCTCAACTTGTCTCACGTAGCCATAAGCGCGGTCAGACGGTGGTACGCCGCAGGGAATCCGTTCAGCGACAAATCGGTGCTAACCACCTGGCCGTCATTGGCAGTCATCACAACGGTGAATTTTCCAGGGCCTTGCATCTGCTTGATTATATCGTCGAAAGGTCGATCTCGGATATGCAACCAGCTGGCAAGCAAGTGTTGAATGCTCCACGGAAAAGCTCTTCCCCATCCGCTTTTATCCGCACGCCCTCCGAAAGACGCAGCCCAAATGGCAGGATCAGCTCGCGACCTCTCCCTTCCACTTGGTCATCCGGCCGCCACGCAGTAGGCTGGTGAACCGCATATTGCCTAGACGCTTTGCAGGTATGGGGTGGTCTCGATGTCGGGAGGGAGACTCATCCATGACTCTTTATTCCGTATGCTAGCGAGGCCCCTAGCTGCAGTAGGAAGCTTTCGTATCGATCTGGTCGCTGGAGATCGCGCTAACGAACGCCACTTCCAAAGGGCGTCCGAGCGTCTCTCGACGCCGGACTTCCCGTGGATTCAGCGTAAAGCGGTGCGCGCAGTCCGCCTCATCCTTGAATGCCTATACTTGAGATGATCACTGCGCCGCCAAACATTGTCTTTCGCCTCCCCGAGATTCGCTTAGCAAGGATAATGAAGCGACATTCTGATAAATCAACATCCTATTTCGACAAACGGGATATGAAGCGCTGTTGTGGGCGATGCGAACCGGGATATGCTAAATAGAGGCTAAAACCTTCCATCGAATTACGCAGGTGCCGCGCATTTCGCCAGCCTCTCTGATTTGCTTTATGGTTCGAAATGAGCAATTGGCAGCCTGGAGCGAGTACTGTGTGCGCCGTCCCGGTCAGCTCCCGCTAATGCCCGCAAACCGATAAGGCCAAATGCTCGCCATCCCTGTGGTGGCATCGGATGCCTGTCGCTGGTGAGCACGACAGTGATAAGGTAAGGAGCCCGGGTGAACACGCTGCTGTGGCTGGACTCACGAAGTCCATCCGATCATGTCTTGCGCGACTCGCTTAAACGTTCAGTATCCGATCTGCAGCAAGAAAGTATGGCCATAATCTGCAACGCTGCAGTGCCCGTCCGCCCGAAGCCGTTCTTCGTTCACGACAAGCTTAAAGGGCAACGTCACCGTGACACCCCAAACCAGGCCTCAAAACCGCAGCGCTCCGGGGTTTTCGCCACTGTGACGTTTCCGTGCCGTCACCGTGACCGATCGTTGAACGGGTCAATCCGCCTACTGCCTTCACGCTGACAACACGCGCGGGCGATACTATCCACGGCGCCTTCGAGGGTTGGGGCAGCCAACGCTGTGTCCGCCATGAACCAGTTTTCTACGCCATGGTCTTCCAACGAGCGGTCGAAGAGGATTTCGACCTGCCGCGCAAGAGAGGCGCCGCTTTCGCGATCCCAGATCGGCTGACGATTGTCTTGGCGGTCGACTTATCGGATCGAGGCGGGCAGTCCGACGGTGGTTAGCAACGCGACTGCAGAGAAGGCATGAGACCTCCAACTTAGTCTGAGGATTGTCGTTTCACTACAGGATCACGAGTACAAATTGCCCTCGGCAGTCCGGCCAATCTCACGTTTGCAAGCTTGCAGGCACGTACGGCACGCCCATTTATCCACGACATGCTCCAAGCCAGCGAAGCCCATTTGCTAACTGGTATAGACTATCGACGTCGAGGTCAGCCAATTGTCGTCAGTCCGAAATTGACCGCGCATCAACGCCTTGCTATTGAACAGGACTATACATGTTCAATAAACAGGCAGGAATATGGTTCGTTCTGCGATCGCTCTCGCTCCAGGCGCCGGCAAACCGGAACAGATCGCTACGGCGCTCGAACATGAGATCCGTTCCGGACGGCTCGGCTTCGGTGACCGCCTGCAAAGCGAGAACGAACTTGTCCAGCGCTTCTCCGTAAGCCGCAACACAGTCCGCAAGGGGTTAGAGGAACTGTCGAGCCGCGGACTGATCACCACCCGGGTAGGGCGGGGCTCCTTCGTCACATTCGACGGAAAGAAGGTTGACGATGGCATAGGCTGGTCGCGTGCACTGGCAAATGCTGGCGCAAACGCATTGACCCGTACCCTGAGGCTGGAAGTCGTCGAAGACCCGGAACTCGCTCGCACCCTCAAAATCGACAACACAGCCTTCATCGCCGTGGATCGTGTGCGCTCGAACGCCGCCGACGGTCACCCCATCTCGATTGAGCGCAGCCGCCTGCCTCTGTCGCCCGAGCTTGAGGACGTTCCTCTGCGCGGGCTGCGCGAAGGTTCATTGAACGAAACGCTGCGAAGCGTCGGGCTTACTCTCGACCACGGCGAGGAATGGGCGGATATCGAAATGCTGAGTGCCGAGGATGCGGGCATTCTCGGCTGCGAACCGGGAGCCGCTTTTTTGAGAACCCGCCGGATTACCCGCGCCGCCGATGGACGCGTGATCGAGTACGTCACAAGCCTGCTCAACCCGGCGCATTTCGCGCTGCATCTGGAGTTTTAGCGGATGCCGGACGCCAGGCAGTTCTCCGATGAAACGGATCGGGCGCTTGGCGCCTTGATCGGTGGCGCGCTGGGGGATGCGCTGGGCATGCCGACGCAAATTCTGTCCCCAGCCGAGATCGCCCGGACATATGGCTTTGTCGATGGTTTCGTGTCAGCAACCGCTGACCACCCCGTTTCGCGGGGGCTTGCAGCAGGAACGATAACCGATGACACCGAACAGGCAGTTCTGCTCGGTCGGGTTTTGCTTCGGTCCGGCGAGCACTTCAATCATCGTCTTTGGGTTGACGCGTTGCTCGACTGGGAGCGCGAGGTAAAGGCCCGTGGCAGCTACGACCTGCTCGGCCCTTCTACCAAGCGGGCACTGGACGCCATCAATGCCGGTGTCTCCCCTGAAGAAGCGGGCCGGGCTGGCGATACCAATGGTGCTGCCATGCGAATAGCACCGGTAGGCATAGCGACGCCGCTAGTTCCGCTTGATGCACTCGTATCGCGGGTAGCCGAAACATGTCGCGCAACCCACAATACCAACATTGCCATAGCCTCGGCAACAGCCGTCGCTGCCGCGGTCAGTCACGGTGTCTCTGGCGGCTCCTGGAAGGACGCGACCGACCAGGCCATTGCAGCGGCACGACTGGGGACTGAGCAAGGATACTGGATTGCCGGGCCGGACATTGCTGCACGGATCGCCTGGGCGCGCGAGCTGGTACATGGAAAGAGCCAGGCCAACGCCATCCGGCTTATCGTCGATCTGGTCGGGACCGGCGTTGCCTCGCAGCAATCCATCCCGGCAGCGTTCGCCGTGCTCGAAGTGGCAGACGGCGACCCCTGGAAGGCAGCGGTCATCAGCGCCAATCTGGGCGGCGACACGGATACGATCGGCGCGATTGCCACCGGCATCGCCGGCGCCTGCTCGGGTTTCGCTAACCTGCCCGCGGCCGAGGTTGCAAGGCTCAAGGGAATTGACCTTGAAGCCATGCGCCAGCTTGCCGAAAATCTCGTTGGGACGCGTCTGAACACGCGCCCGGCTGGAAAGGACGCTGCCGCATGACCGCGGCGCGCCTTGTTCACGTCGGCAGTGCCGTGGTCGATTACGTCTATCGCATAGAAGCCTTGCCGGCACCCGGAAGCGAGCGCGTCGCGACCAGCTATGCGCGCGCCGTCGGTGGCGGCTTCAACATGATGGTAGCGGCAAGCCGGACCGGACTTCCGGTCATGTTCGCGGGACAGCATGGAACCGGCCCGGACGGTGACTTCCTGCGTGCCGCACTTGCAGCCGAGGAGATCGAACGATCGGCGGCACCCAACCCGGATCTGGATTCCGGCAACTGCGTTGTATTCGTGACGGCGGACGCCGAGCGCACATTCGTGTCCTGGCCGGGCGCGGAAGGCATGGCGACCGACGAAGACATGGCTGCCATCACGCTCCACCCGCAGGACTGGGTGTTCGCATCCGGCTATACGCTGAGTTACCCCGGCAGTCGTGTCGCGCTCGCAGACTGGCTGGAGGCATTGCCCGAGGGCATCCCGCTGGTGTTCGATCCGACACCGGTCGTCGATCAGGTTCCCGGGGACATTCTGTCGCGCGTGCTGGCACGCACCAGCTGGCTAAGCTGCAATGAGGCCGAAGCAGGTGTCATTGCCGGAGATGGTTCGCCCGAAAACGTCTGCAAGCGTTTGATGCAAGAGCATTGCCCCAGCGCACAAGGCATTGTTCTGCGCGCTGGCGCGGCCGGCAGCTTCCTTCGCCTTGCCGACGGCAGCTTCGCTGGAATTGAGGGGTTCGGGGTAGCAGCCGTCGACACGAACGGCGCAGGTGATACGCACATTGGCAGTTTCGTCAGCGCGCTCGCGCGCGGCGTCGAACCGATGCAAGCGGCTCGCTACGCCAATGCGGCGGCGGCCATTTCGGTGACCCGTCACGGCGGGGCTTCTGCCCCCACTCATCTGGAGATTGAACGCTTCCTGGCCAGCAGGACGGATCAGGACACCAAACTGACGACAGCTTGACGAACTCGCGAAACAACAAAGGAGGAATACCATGCGTAGACTGACTGGATTGCTGACGGCGACAACCGTCCTTCTATCGACGGCCTTTTCGGCTGGCGCCGACGAGCTTCATGTACTCAACTGGAAAGGCTATGGCGCCGATGAGCCATGGGCTGTCGAAGCCTTCGAAAAGGCGACGGGTCACAAGGTTGTCAACGACTTCTTCAATTCCGAACAGGAGATGCTGACCAAGCTCCGGACGAATCCGGGTCTCTACGATGTCGTGATGATCAACGCGGCGTTCAACGATCAGGCGTATGCCGAAAAGCTCATCCAGCCGATCGAGGTATCGAAGATCGCAAATGCTGCCGACATCAGCAGTGAAAAGGCATCGTCGCCGATGCTGAACCATGACGGCAAGGTCTATGGCGTGCCGTGGGTCTGGGGGCTCACCGCCCTGGCTTACAATGAAAAGGCTTTCGACACGCCGCCTACCAGCATCAGCGTCATGTGGGAGGAGGCTCACAAGGGCAAGGTGACGATCCGCGACGACGCGGTGGAGGCCATGCAGTTCGGGGCCATCGCCACGGGTCAGGATATCAACGACATCAAGGACATGGATGCGGTCAAGGCAAAGCTGACCGCTCTGATGCCGCAGATTCGCACCTTCTGGAGTTCGGAGAATGACTGGAATCAGATGGTTGCCTCGAACCAGATCGACATCGGAACCTACTGGAGCGGGTCGGCCGATCGCGCCAAGACGCAGTTCAAGCTTCCGGTGTCGCTCATGATTCCTGAAGAAGGCGCCGTCGCCTGGCTCGACGCATTCTCGATTCCGACCGGGTCGAAAAATGTTGCCGGTGCCGAAGCCTTCATCAACTACATGATTGACCCTGGCTTCTATGTGGAATGGGTCACGAAAGTCGGCGCGCCTGTATCGGCCAACACCAAGGCGGTCGCAGCCTTGCCGGAAGGTTCATTCAACCGGAAAGTCATGGGTGATCCCGAAGTTGCAAAGCGCATCCAGTTCCAGGCCCCGATCACCGATGCCCAGCGCGAAAAGTATCTGGCCGTGTGGCAGGAACTGAAGGTCAACCTGAAGTAGTTCACTTGGCGAGGCGTGCTCTCGGGAGGAGGCCATGGGAACACAATCCGCATCCGGTGCCGGACGTGGGATGAGAGCCGCATGGCCGCTTCTTCTCCCTGCCTATCTTTGGCTGACACTCGCAATCTTTCTTCCATTGTCAGCCATGGTCTTCTTCTCCTTCATGACCGACCTCCCGACTGCGCAGTCGGGCTGGTCGGGCACGCTGGAGAACTACCGCGCCTTCTTCTCCGAGGCTCTGTACGGCACGCTGCTTCTGGCCTCGCTGCGGCTCGGTATCGAAGTCACTCTGTGGTGCGTACTCCTTGGTTTTCCCGCCGCCTATGTGCTGGCGAAGGTTCTTAAGGGCCGCAGCCGGGAAGCAATCTTCCTGCTTGTCATTCTGCCTTTCTGGAGCAACGGCCTGGTCCGCATCTTCTCGTGGGTTATGGTCTTGCGCGATGGCGGCATCCTCGACACTGCCATCAACACGATCTCGCCGTTCAGGATCAGCATTGATCTGATCTACTCCTACCCGGCCATCATCATCGGGCTGGTGCACTCCTACGTCCCCTACATGGTGCTGACCTGCTACCTGACGCTGCAAGCGATCGACGACTCGCTGATCGAGGCAGCCCGCTCGCTCGGCGCCTCCCGCCTCACCGTCCTGAAACGCATCATCATTCCGCTGGCGATGCCAGGCATCGTCGCCGGCGCGGTGCTGACATTCGTGCCAGTCGTCGGGTCGTTCATGGAGCCGCGTATTCTCGGTGGCCGCACCGGCACGTTCTACGGAACGGTGATCGAGGATCAGTTTGTCGCCGTCTACAACTGGCCGCTGGGCGCGGCGCTTTCATTCATCCTGCTCGCCGTCGTCCTCTTGATCCTGGCTGTCGCCTCACCCGTCCTGAAAAGGGCAAGCTGATGGCTACGACGCGCCTCCTCGAATGGCTCGGCCGCTTCTATATCGTGCTGCTGCTGGCGTTCCTCTATCTGCCCATCATCATCATGGCGCTGATGTCATTCAACGCCTCGCCATTCTACCAGTTGCCCTTCACCTGGACGGCCAGCTGGTACGCCGACCTGTTTCGCAACAGTCAGATCATAGTTGCAACCTGGAACAGCATCGAGATCGCGGTGCTGACGACAATCGTTGCCACGACCCTTGGAACATCTGCCTCCCTTGCCATGTTCCGGTATGAGTTCCGTGGCAAGAAGCTGCTGCAGGCCTTGCTGTTTCCGCCCATCGCCATCCCGTGGCTGATTACCGGGACTGCCATGCTGATCTTCTTCTTCGGGATAGGCATCGGACGCGGCCTGCATGCGATCCTGCTCGGTCACGTTGCCCTCGCACTGCCCTATGTCATCGTCGTCGTTTCGGCCCGGCTCCAGACATTCGCGCCCGAACTCGAGGAAGCTGCCCGTTCGCTTGGCGCCAGCCAATGGCAAGTGACAAGACGGGTGACACTGCCGTGGATCATGCCCGGCGTGATTGCCGGTGCACTGTTTGCTTTTGCCGTTTCCTTCGACCAGTTCGTCGTGTCCTACTTTCTGTCGGCACCGGGACAGGGGACGCTGCCGGTCGAAATCTACGCTGCGATCCGCAAGGGTTTTACCCCGGAGATCAACGCCGTTTCCACCATCATTATCGCCGTTTCGATGGGCCTCATGCTCGTGGCCGCACGCTTCTTCAAATTCGGGGGTGAGAAGTAATGGCCGACGTCAAGGTACGAAACGTCTCCCGGTCGTTCGGCGCGCACAAGGCGCTCGACGATGTCTCCATCGATTTTCCGGACGGCGGCTTCTACGCGCTTCTGGGGCCGTCTGGCAGCGGCAAGACCACCTTGCTTCGACTGGTTGCCGGCTTCGACTTTCCCAGCAGCGGCGGTATCAGTATAGGCGGCGAAAACGTTGAAAGGGTGCCTGTCGAGAAGCGTCGCATCGGCATGATGTTCCAGAACTATGCGCTGTTTCCCAACATGAGCGTTGCCGACAATGTTGCCTTCGGGCTCTCGGTGCGGGGCGATACAAAAGCGTCGATCGAGATCGAAGTGCGCCGTGCCCTCGATCTCGTGCAACTGGGCAAGCTGGGCGAACGACGTCCCCATCAACTCTCGGGCGGGCAGCGCCAGCGTGTCGCCCTGGCCCGGGCAATCGTGACCAAACCGCGTGTCCTGTTGCTCGATGAGCCGCTCAGTGCGCTCGACAAGGCGCTGCGGGTCGACATGCAGATCGAACTCAAGCGCATCCAGCGCGAGATCGGCATCACGACGATCTTCGTGACACACGATCAGGAAGAAGCACTGACCATGGCCGACCGGATCGGCATACTTCGTGATGGTCGGGTGGTGCAGGAAGGGCCGCCCGAGGAGGTCTATGACCGACCTCGCAGCGAGTTCGCCGCCAGCTTTCTCGGTGACGCAAACATCCTGCGCGGGCAGACTTTTGACAACGGGATTCGATTGTCTGACGGAATGCAGATCCTGGCGAAAGAAGCTTCAAGTGGTTCGGCCGGAGTCGAAGCGATCTGTGCCGTCCGCCCGGAGCGCATCACTATTGCTGCTTCAGCTGCTATAACGCCGCCCGGGCGCAACACTCTAAAGGGGCGCATCTTGAAACGAATTTTCGCCGGGAACAGCAGGACCTATTTTGTCGGCCGGAATGGCGAAACACTCAAAGTTCTGGTCCAGAACCGCGACGGCGAGAGCCTTTCGGAAGGCCAGGATGTCACTCTTTCCTGGTCTCCAGAAAGCACGGTGGTCATACTCGCGTCGTGAAGGTGGGAGATTGGTCTCGATTTGCTCGTAGACCACTACGTCGAGCGTGAATGTGGCAAGCCGCATAGATCAAGCCACGGCAATCGCGACCGATCGGCTGTCAAGGCTGCAACTGAGCTCCAATAGTTCCGGCTCCGCCGGTTTCCGGCCCCGAGCGAACGATAAGTTAGCACCTAGCAGGACAACCCGAGACGCTGCGCGCGGCGCATAGGCGCGGTGTTTTGAAGATGAAGAAGGTCGGGAAACGGCAAATGGTCCTGCCCGGCTGGATCCGGGAGTATCAGCAATGCCACGACCAGCCAAAGGGCCCCGCGTCTACTTCAACAGATCCGAAGGCACCTACATCATCCGAGACGGCGCCTACGCTAAGCGCACAGGCTGCGGCGAAGGCGATCGCGATGGAGCTGACCGGGCGCTTGGGGCGTACCTCGCCGAAAAATTCAGGCCAGCCGTCAGGCAAAGTAATCTCACTCAAATCCCGGTCGCCGAAGTGCTGACCGCCTATGGCCGAGAGCATGCCCCTTCCGTGCGCGCGCCGGCGACGATCGGCTATGCCATCGCTGCCCTGGTGCCGTGGTGGGGCGACAGGACGCTCGCCGATGTGCGCAAGGAAACCTGCAAGGCCTACACGGCCGCTCGAGGCAAGACTGTGAAGCCGGGAACCATCCGGCGCGAGCTCGGCGTTCTCGGCGCTGCAATCAATCACTGGCACGAAGAACACGGACCGCTCGAGTCTGTGCCGATCGTCACGCTGCCGGAAAAGTCAGGCGGCCGCATCCGCTGGCTGACGCGGCAAGAGGCGGCGCTGCTGCTGGCCGGCGCGCTGGGCTTCTACCGGGCATTCTCGTCTGACATCGCCACGCGGCGCGTCAGCCACCGCTGGGAACGCTACGCCGGCGGCATCAACCGGCATCTGGCGCGCTTCATTCTGCTAGGCCTCTATTCCGGCACCAGGCGCGGCGCCATGCTCGATCTGCAGTGGATGCCGAGCATCACCGGTGGCTGGGTCGACCTCGAGCGCGGCGTCCTGCACCGGAGCGCTATCGAGGAAGCGCAGACGAAGAAGCGCAAGCCGCCGGCGCGGCTCGGCCGCAAGATCCTCGCACACCTCGCCCGCTGGAAGCGCATCGATGAGGCCGAGCGCGATCGCGCTGCAGCGGCGGCCGGCGAATCGGTCAACGGCTGGATCTACATCGTGACGTGGAAGGGCCGCGGCGTCAGCTCTGTCCGGACGTCATGGGAGGCGGCCGTCGAGCTCGCCTGGCTGGATCGAGACGTGACGCCGCATGTGCTTCGCCACACCCGCGCGACATGGATGATGCAGCAGTCGATCGATATGTGGGAGGCCTCCGGCTCGCTCGGCATGTCCGTCAAGACGCTCGAGGACGTGTATGGCCACCACCACCCCGATTTCCAGAAGAACGCGGCAGAGGTCTGATGAGCGATATCCCAACCCCCACCTTCACGAAGGCAGCGCTCAACGCGGCCGTCGATGCGGCCAAACTCTTGCAGCCAAAGCCCGCCCCGATCGATCCGAAGCTTGCTCGAGCCCAAGAGCTACTGATGACCTAGATCGAGGCATCGCCAGCCTACAAGGCGGCCCTGCAGGCCACCGCTCGATGCGCGCTCGAGGGCGGGTTGATCCAGTTCACCACCACCCCCAACGACGACGTTTCTGTACGGTATCTGTACGCCGACGAAATCGAGGAGAGCTAAGTTTTTGATTTTATGGTGCTGCGAGAGAGGATTGAACTCTCGACCTCTCCCTTACCAAGGGAGTGCTCTACCACTGAGCTACCGCAGCCTGCCGACGCGGCGGACTTCTGCCACAAGCATCGGGGTAGCGCAAGGCGTGTAATCAGCATATCTCGCCGCTGGACCCGCCGCCACGACAGGGTCACAATCCTGCATCCACCTACGCACAGGCGCCGGTTTGCCGGCGGTCGGGACAGCACGATGAATTCAAGAGACATTTCACCGGAAAAACCGAAGCAGCCGGACCGCAAGGCCCGGCTTGCCGAGGAACTGCGCGCCAACCTGCAGCGCCGCAAGGCGCAGGCCCGGGCGCGGCGTACCGGGGCCGCTGACGACAGGCCGGACGGGCTTCCGGCCGCCGGGGGCCAGGCCGAAAACAAGAAGTGACGGGCGGCGCCCGACAGGCCTGCCGCAGGGACTGAGGCGGCGGCGATACGCAAAGCTGTTCCTTGAACCGGCCTCTGCGATGGTCTAGACGGTCGGCTTGGCATGACAGCCGGCGGATGAGCCGGGAAAGTGATATTCATGGATCGCATCAGGATAGTCGGCGGCAACGAACTCAACGGCACGATCCCGATCTCGGGCGCCAAGAACGCGGCGCTGCCGCTGATGATCGCGTCGCTTCTTACAGACGACACGCTGACACTGGAAAACGTGCCGCATCTCGCCGATGTCGAGCAGTTGATCCGCATCCTCGGCAATCACGGCGTCGACTATTCCGTCAACGGCCGGCGCGAAAAGCAGAACGAGGGCTATTCGCGCACCATCAATTTCTCCGCCCGCAACATCGTCGACACGACGGCGCCCTACGAGCTGGTGTCGAAGATGCGCGCTTCCTTCTGGGTGGTCGGCCCGCTGCTTGCCCGCATGGGCGAGGCGAAAGTGTCGCTGCCCGGCGGCTGCGCCATCGGCACGCGTCCGGTCGACCTGTTCCTCGATGGGCTGCAGGCGCTCGGCGCCGATATCGACGTCGAAAGCGGCTATGTACTGGCCAAGACGCGCAATGGCCGGCTGGTCGGCAACCGATTCATGTTCCCGAAGGTCTCGGTCGGCGCGACGCATGTGATGCTGATGGCAGCGTCGCTCGCCAAGGGCGAGACGGTGCTCGAAAACGCCGCGCGCGAGCCCGAGATCGTCAATCTGGCGGAATGCCTGAACGCAATGGGCGCGAAGATTTCGGGCGCCGGCACCTCGACCATCACGATCGACGGCGTCGATTCGCTGTCGGGCGCCCGCCACCGCGTCATTCCCGACCGCATCGAGACCGGCACCTACGCCATGGCGGTGGCGATGACCGGCGGCAACGTGCTCCTGGAGGGCGCGCGCGCCGACTTGCTGAGTGGCGCGCTCGAGACCATCGGCCAGAGCGGCGCGGCCATCACCGAGGAGGCGACCGGCATTCGCGTCTATCGCAACGGCAACGGCATCCAGCCGGTAGACGTGTCGACGGCGCCCTTCCCCGGCTTCCCGACCGATCTGCAGGCGCAGTTCATGGGCCTGATGACGATGGCCAACGGCAAGTCGAAGATCACCGAGACGATCTTCGAGAACCGCTTTATGCATGTGCAGGAACTGGCGCGCCTCGGCGCCCATATCACGCTGTCGGGACAGACGGCGATGGTCGAGGGCGTGGCACGGCTGAAGGGTGCGCCGGTAATGGCGACCGACCTGCGCGCCTCGGTGTCGCTGGTGATTGCCGGTCTCGCCGCCGAAGGCGAAACCACGGTCAACCGCGTCTACCATCTCGACCGCGGCTTTGAGCGGCTGGAGGAAAAGCTCTCCAATTGCGGCGCGGTAATCGAGCGCCTTTCCAGCTAGGCCGCCCGCCTGACCCGATGTCGGGCGTTGCACGGTCTCGCCAGACCGCATAACAAGACCGAAATCGGCAAACTGACAGGCAAAACCGGCCATGAAGCTGCTCAAACTCGTCGCCCTCGACGAAGAGGACCTGAAGATCGTCTCCGCGCATGTGCAGGACGCGGTGATGAAGGTGGGCGACATCGAGTTCGTGCCCGGATCGAAGCTTTTCGTGCTGCCGATGTACCGCTTTGCCTGGGAGGCCGAGCCGAACGCCAACAAGGCGCAGCCGGAGCGGCGCAACAGCGTGCTGCATTTCTCCCGCGTGCTGTCGGTGAAGCTCTCGGGCATCGCCCGGGAGAAAAAGGAAGACGTGCTGTCGCTGCTGGCCATCCTTTATACCGTGACGGACGAGCCGGCGGGGAGGATCGACCTGGTCTTTTCGGGCGGCGCGGCGATCCGGCTCGAGGTCGAATGCATCGAGGCGCGGCTCGCCGATCTCGGCGGCGCCTGGGAAGCGGAATCGCGCCCCCAGCACGCAGACTGACGGAAGAACAGATGGCCAGCACGCTTCGTCAGTCCGACGCCGATTTCGAGGCCCGCTTCACCAGCTTTCTCGGTGCCAAGCGCGAAGCCTCCGCCGATGTCGATGCTGTGGTGCGCGAGATCATCGGCCGGGTGCGCGCCGAGGGCGACGCGGCGCTCGCCCACTACACCCGGAAGTTCGACCGCGTCGACCTGGCGGCGAATGGCTTCCGGGTAACACCTGCCGAAATCGAACAGGCCTATTCCGCGGCCAATGGCGCGACCGTCGGCGCGCTTGAATTTGCCCGCGACCGCATCCGCGCCCACCATGCACGACAAAGGCCGGTCGACGACCGATACACCGACCAAGCAGGCGTCGAACTCGGTTCGCGCTGGACTGCGGTCGAGGCCGTCGGCCTCTATGTTCCTGGCGGCACGGCGAGCTATCCGAGCTCGGTGCTGATGAACGCGGTGCCGGCGGTCGTCGCAGGCTGCGAACGCATCGTCATGGTGGTGCCGGCGCCCGATGGCGTCATCAACCCGCTGGTGCTGGTGGCAGCCGACATTGCCGGCGTCTCGGAGATCTACAAGGTCGGCGGCGCACAGGCGATTGCCGCGCTGGCTTACGGCACCGAAAGCATCCGCCCGGTGGGCAAGATCGTCGGCCCCGGCAATGCCTATGTCGCGGCCGCCAAGCGCCAGGTGTTCGGCGTCGTCGGCATCGACATGATCGCCGGGCCGTCGGAAGTCCTTGTGGTGGCCGACGGCAGCAACGACCCTGAATGGATCGCCGCCGACCTTTTGGCACAGGCCGAGCACGACGTTGCCGCACAGTCGATCCTGATCACCGACGACGAAGGCTTTGCGACCGCAGTCGAGGCGGCGGTCGAACGCCAGCTACAGTCGCTGCCGCGCGGCGAGATCGCAGCGCAGAGCTGGCGCGACTTCGGCACGGTGGTGCTTGTCGAGGACGTGAACGACTGCGTCGGCCTGGTCGACCGCATTGCCGCCGAACATGTGGAACTCGCAATCGAGGATGCCGAAGGGTTTTTCGGGCGCATGCGCAATGCCGGCGCGGTTTTCCTCGGCCGGCACACGCCGGAAGTGATCGGCGACTATGTCGGCGGCTCAAACCATGTTCTGCCGACAGCGCGGTCGGCTCGCTTCTCGTCCGGCCTGTCGGTGCTCGACTTCATGAAGCGCACCTCGGTTCTGAAGCTCGGGCCGGAACAGCTGCGGCTGCTGGCGCCGGCGGCCATCGCGCTCGCCGAGGCCGAGGGTCTCGACGCCCACGGGCGCTCCGTCGCCATCAGGCTAAACCTCTGACATGCCCGATTCCGGCCGCGAGACCTGCAGGCTGATCGATGTCGAACTCGACGAATCGATCGGTCGCGCCACGCCGGACGTCGAACATGAACGCGCGGTGGCTATCTTCGACCTGATCGAGGAAAACAGCTTCGCGCCGGTCAACGATCCCTCGGGCGGTCCCTACCGGCTGAAACTGTCGCTGGTCGAGGCGCGGCTGGTGTTTCTGGTCGAACGTGAGAATGGCGAGGCGGTTGTCACCCATATCCTGTCGCTGACGCCGTTCCGGCGCATCGTCAAGGACTACTACATGATCTGCGAGAGCTACTACGAGGCGATCCGCGTCTCGACGCCGAGCCAGATCGAGGCGATCGACATGGGCCGCCGCGGCCTGCACGACGAGGGCTCGCAGACGCTGATGGACCGGCTGGCGGGCAAGATCGAGATCGATTTCGGCACGGCGCGGCGGCTTTTCACGCTGGTCTGCGTGCTGCACTGGCGAGGCTAGACCTGTCCGTCGGCCCGCTCCCCCGTTCGGTCCTGTTCATGTGCCGCATGAACACGGTGCGCTCGCCAATGGCAGAGTGCCTGGCCCGCGCCGTGCTGCCGGCCTCGACCTTCATCGCCTCGGCCGGCCTGCATGCCGGCGAGCCGGATCCGTTCGTCGACGCCGTGCTTGCCGAGGCCGGAATGACGCTCGGCGAGCGGCAGGCGCGCACCATCGGCGATCTCGAGGATCTCTATTTCGACCTGATCGTGACGCTGGCTCCCGAGGCGCACCACGCCGCACTCGAACTGACCCGGACTTTGGCGGTGGAGGTGGAATACTGGCCGACGGCCGATCCGACATCGGCACGCGGGTCGCGCGCCCATATCCAGGCCGCCTATGCCGATGTGCGTGACCGGCTGCAGGCGCGGATCATGCAGCGTTTCGGCCCGAAACAGCCGTGATTAAGCGTGTTCACAAAGCGGCGACAATCATATAGGTTCCGCGCAATTCCGGGGCAGGCCACCGGAAATCCGTTTCAGAACAAAGGTAAATAATGCCGAAGGAAGAAGTCCTCGAATTTCCGGGCACCGTGACCGAGCTTTTGCCGAATGCGATGTTCCGCGTCAAACTCGAAAACGAACACGAAATCATCGCCCATACCGCCGGACGCATGCGCAAGAACCGCATCCGCGTTCTCACCGGCGACAAGGTCCTCGTCGAAATGACGCCCTATGACCTGACCAAGGGCCGCATCACCTATCGCTTCAAATAGGACGGCCACAGGCCGCTTGTCCGGATGAGCGTTTTTCAGAAGCTTGTGCTTGCCTCGGGCTCGGCGCGCCGGATCGAACTCCTGCAGCAGGCCGGCATCGAACCGGACCGTCTGCTGCCGGCCGATATCGACGAGACGCCGATCCGCTCGGAGCATCCGCGCTCGCTGGCCAAGAGGCTAGCCAAGGAAAAGGCCCAGAAGGCGCTGGCATCGCTGAAGAGCGAGGCCGACTACGCGCCCTGCTTCGTGCTTGCCGCCGACACGGTGGTGGCGCTCGGCCGGCGCATCCTGCCCAAGGCCGAGATGATCGACGAGGCCTCGAACTGCCTGCAGATGCTGTCGGGGCGCACGCACCGGGTCTATTCCGCCGTCTGCCTGATCGCGCCCTCGGGCAAGGTGAGACAGCGGCTGGTCGAAAGCCGCGTGCGCTTCAAGCGCATCAGCCGCGAGGAACTGGAGAGCTACCTGGCGTCCGGCGAATGGCGCGGCAAGGCCGGCGGCTACGCCGTGCAGGGGCTGGCCGGCAGCTTCGTCGTCAAGCTCACCGGCTCTTACACCAATATCGTCGGCCTGCCGCTCTACGAGACCGTCGGGCTGCTCAACGCCGACGGCTACCAGGTGCACTTCAACTGGCTGTCGGGAGCCCGCGCATGAGCGAGGGCAGCGCCAAGGTCACGCCGCTGAGGCCGAAGCGGCCCTGCCCCGAGTGCGGCCAGCCTTCGGCACGCGCCACCTACCCGTTCTGCTCGGCGCGCTGCAAGGACGTCGATCTCAACCGCTGGCTGTCGGGCAGCTATGCCATTCCGGTGCGCGACGACGAGGACGACGAAACCGCCGAAAACGCTGCCATTCCGCAGCGCCCGCACGAGGGCTGACACCGCCCGGCCAGGCGCTTCGGACCGTTCGTGCTTTTCTGTTTCCAAATCGTCCCGTGAACGCTGGACAGCCGGAATTCCCGTGCTATAACCCACCCGCTTTCGAGGGGTGCCGCGGCGCCCGAAGAGACCGCCATGCAGCAGAAGACCCGGCATGACGGACGGCAAGCCCAGGTAGCTCAGGGGTAGAGCAGCGGACTGAAAATCCGCGTGTCGGTGGTTCAAATCCGCCCCTGGGCACCATTTTTTTTCCAAAGTGTATTCGCTTTACCTCCGACGAATGGCGGACTGTGATCTTTCACGTTGTGCCTAGTGCAGCGTGCTTTCCTTGGTAGCGACGACTCTTGTAGCGACAGAGGATGACCTCGCAACCATTCTCGTGAGCACAGCGCCGACGTGCTGCCCCCGGAATTGCCGTCAGCGACCTGTCAGAACCTTTGACGTCCGGCAAACCGTGCGGAACTAGGACGCACTCCATGGGTTTGGCCAGCGGGAGGTTCTCTAATGGGCTGGTGGACGAGCCTCGTGGCGAAGTTGTCAAAGAATACGCTCAAGCGGCGTGCCATCAGGCAGGCGCGTGACGAAGCCGAGGCAATGGAACACGCCCGGCGAGAGTTCGCCAAACGATACCCCAAGCTCGTCGAACCCAGGGACGGCTCAAATCGCTCCGAAGACGGGGATGAGTAGCACGCGCTCTGCGATCAGGTAGTGATGTGCAATGAGTCGATTCGACCTGCAAGGTCGTCGAGGCAACCCGTGTCCGTCGCCAGTACTCGGCGGCTGGGGATCGATCACGCTCCCCCGAGAGTTGCTCTCGCAAAGAGCTTAATGCATGTTCGGGTCTTTGAAGCTTCAACGGAACCTCAAATGCGCAGTTCGGGTTTGATTCTTGCATTTCTCGGGCTGATGGTCAGCGGTTGCCAGCCCATGCCACCCACTTCGACCAACTATGGGGCCGGGTATGCCCCTTGCGTGCCGCGCGCAGTCGACAATGGCATGTGCCCCTACGTCGGCTACAGGCGTCCGCGACCGAACTCATAAGTTCGCTATACTGTCGACGACCTCGAGTTTCAGGCTGCCGTCCGACTACTGACAGCTAAAGGCTCGCCACGCCGCGGCTCCGTCGCACCTCGCTGTCAGCGGCAGGAAAAGCCCGCGGGGCAACAGAGGAAGGGTGACGGGCGAGCTTCGGTCAGATTAGCGATCGGCGTCGCTTTTTCCGTTCGGCGAGCCGTCATTCGCGCCATTGCCCTTGCCGTTGTTGCCGCGTTTGCCTCCCTTGTCGCCGCCGGGGCCGGGCGAGCCCGGCGCTCCCGGGCCCTGCTGGGCTGGGCCGGAGGGCGAAACGCCCCGGATGTCCCTGGAAGGGGCGTCGAGCGATGCCGTGGAAAGACATCCGCGTCCGCCAGTCCTGAGCCTCCTCGATAGCCGCTGTTCGCCGGTCTGGAACGGCAGGGCCCGGCTGTTGCGCAATTCGTCTAGCAGGGCCGGCCCCGCGCGCCGCGGCGCAGAGACGCCTGCGCGCGTGGCGACGACGGCGTCGCAACGCCTGCGAAGCTCCTGGCAGCCATTGCGACCGCAGAAAGTGGCGCGGCCGCTCAGCAGCACGACTGCCGTCGTGCCGTCCGGCCCGACATAGAAGTCAAACGCCGTGCCGCGAATGCCCATCGTGCCGACCGGCGTCCTGATCGTGTAGGCGGACGATCTGGAACCGCCGCTGATCCAGCGGAAGCTGCCCTTCGTGGCCCTGATGCTCAGCGCCCTCGCCGTGTCGTCATCATTGAAGACGAACTTGTCGACGACGACGGCCGACCCGGCGCCCACCGCAAGCTTGGTGCCGTCCCGGAAGACGAACTCTCCAAGTCCGGTGGCCGAGGTTCTTATCCTCTCGTCGCGATGGACCGGGGAACTCACGGCGAGCGACCCTGCGCTGCCGGTCACCGCGGTGTTGATGAGAATGGCCTTGCCGACAGGCTCGGCAGCGAATGCCGGGACATGCACAAGTAGGGCCACGCATGCGAGGTAGAGGCGCGAAACACTCGAAACCATGATCGACCACCCAAGCTCGGCACTCGCCGCTGCAGGTCAAATCTTGTCGAATGTAGCTGCCCGGCGAGGGCCGTCACAGGCAAACATGCCTAACAGACCATGAATGTTAGCCGATTACGCCAGCGGCGTAAATGACCTAAGGTAAAGTGGTGGTGAGATGCCAAGCGTCAGGATGTGTCCGACAGGTGATGGCTAGGCCGGAATTCCGGCAACGGGAGGCGATCCACAAGGCGTCATTGCATCCTGTCGCGGAACAATATCGCGCGGCGATCGATTGGCATTCAACAAAAGGCACGAAGAGTTCTTCAAATGGTGAAAGGCGACAACCTTCCGCATGATGCCGAGGCGAACAAGCGCGGCCGCGACGCCACGCACCCGTCGCATTTTGCCTGGGCCGGCTGGAAGGACATCCTGTGGCGGGTGTGGCAGCAGTCCGGCGAGGACAGGATCATGCTGGTCGCTGCGGGTGCAGCCTTCTACCTGCTGCTCGCGCTTTTTCCGGCACTGGCGGCCTTTGTTTCGGTCTATGGCTTCGTGGCCGATCCAACGACGGTGGCCGAGCATGTCGCCTATCTCGGCGGACTGATGCCGGGCGGCGGGCTCGACCTGATACGGGGCCAGCTCGAGAGCCTCGCCAAGCAGGATCGCGATGCGCTCAGCCTGGGCTTCGTGATGGCCTTCCTGGCCGCATTCTGGAGCGCCAACAACGGCGTCAAGACGCTGTTCGAGGCGCTCAACATCGCCTATGAGGAACGCGAGAAGCGCTCCTTCATCCGCGTCAACCTGATCGCCACGGTTTTTACCGTTGCGGCAATGGCGACCGCCTTCCTGATGATCACGGCGGTCGGCGTGGTGCCGGCGGTGCTGGCCGTCCTCAACCTCGGTGGCCTCTCCGAGACGCTGATCGACCTCATGCGCTGGCCGGTGCTGCTCGCGCTGGTGGCCGGCGGCATCTCGATCCTCTACCGCTACGGGCCGAGCCGCGAGCCGGCGAAGTGGCGCTGGATCACCTGGGGCGGTATCCTGGCGACGCTCGTCTGGATCGCCGCCTCTGCCGGGTTTTCCTACTACCTGCAGAATTTCGCCGACTACAACGCCACCTACGGTTCGCTCGGCGCGGTGATCGGCCTAATGTTCTGGATCTGGATCTCTGTGCTCATCCTGATCATAGGCGCTGAGCTGAACGCCGAGATGGAGCACCAGACGGCAGTCGACTCGACAACGGGAGAGCCGCAGCCGATGGGCGAACGCGGCGCCGTCGTCGCCGACACGCTGGGAGACGCGAGCGGGTGACGCGGGCGGCACCGAGCAACTCGAGCGACGCGAATCCCTTGCCTTGGCAGGCCTGCCATGATGCGTTCATCTGGACTGCAATCTTACGTTGAGGAACCAAGCCTGGTCTGTTGCAAAAATGACATAGATCGCTGGGGCTGACTCTGATAGCTGGGGGTCACACAGTGGGAGTCTTCTATGAACAGGTTCCTGTTCGCTTTCGGAACGGCACTAGTGGGCTCAGCGGCTCACGCCGCCGATGCAGTTGCCATCGCCGAGCCCGAGCCGATGGAATATGTCCGCATCTGCGAGGCCTACGGCGTAGGCTTCTACTACATCCCGGGCACCGAGACCTGTCTCAAGGTCAGCGGCTATGTCCGCATGGACATTGGCGCCGGAGCATTCGGGTTGACGGACGTCGCCGACAAGCGTGATCCTGGCTTATGGTGGGACCCCAACGTCAACGACACCTACGATGCGCGCGCGCGGTTCCAGCTGAGACTGGATTCCCGCGCCGAGACCGAACTCGGCATCCTGCGGACGTACGCGGCCGTCAATTTCCAGTACGAGACTTTTGCGGAACAGGAAGACTTCGACAGCTTCAACATGACGGGCGCGACGGACTCTCTGTCAATCGAACATGCCTATATCGAACTCGCTGGTTTCCGCGTCGGCAAGACGGACTCGCTGTTCTCCACATTCACCGGATACGCAGGCGGCGTTATCAACGATGACATCGTCGGTTACGGTCCCTACGGCACCCACCAGATCGCATATGGATGGAGCAGCGACAGCGGTTTTGCCGCAGCCATCGCCTTGGAGACCGGTGATGGCGACATCGTTGCCCCGTTCCTGCCGCCAGATTTCGACCAACTCAACCTCTACACATTGGATAGCTACGCCCCGCATGTCGTTGCAGGCATAGGCTGGCAGGGTGCCTGGGGCGGCGCGTCGCTTGTCGCGGCTTACGATGCTGTGTGGGAGGAAGGCGCCATCAAGGCACGTGTCGACTTCTATCCTACCGACAGGCTGGCATTGTTCGCAATGGCAGGGTGGTCGTCCTACGATCCGGACTATTTCGACAACCAGTGGTACTGGGGGTACCTGGATCCGGGTTCGGGGACCTACAAGTACTTGAACGAGAAAGACAGCCCGAACTACTACGCCCCCTGGGGCGGCAACTGGGCGGTCTGGGCCGGCGGCTCGTTCATGCTGACCGACAAGGCCACGCTCAACGTGCAGGCGTCCTACGATCAGATGGAGGATTTCGCCCTCGTGGCCAATGTCGCGTACGAGATCGTTCCGAACTTCGTAGTCACGCCGGAGATAGCGTATACTGACAATTTCAATGGTGAGTTCCAAAGCTGGAATGAGGACCGGAACGGTCAGGAGGTCCCGACAGAGAACTGGGGGTTTTTTGTCCGCGCCCAAGCGAATTTCGGCGGATAACGGAGCGTTTCATGAGCGGATTGGCGAACAAGAGCGCGATTGCAGCGGCCGCCGTACTTCTGTCGGCGTCGGTGGCGTTTGCACAGGAAGAGGTGGGACGGGCAACCCTTATCAAGACGGCCGTGACGGGGGGAACAGGCCCGCTCGTCATCAAGTCGCCCGTTCATCGCGACGAACGCATCACCACCTCGCAAAGTGGGCTGGGCGAGTTCACCTTCCGCGACGGCACGAAGTTCGCAGTGGGCGGGAATTCCTCCGTCGTCATCGACCGTTTCGTCTTCGACGATGCCAAGACCTTCAACCAGCTGACCCTGAATGCGGCGCGCGGGTCGTTCCGCTGGATCAGCGGCAAGTCGAAGTCCGAGGCCTATCAGATCGTGACGCCGGCCGGCACCATCGGCGTTCGTGGCACGCGTCTCGACATCTTCGTCGGTCCCGGTGGGCTGACGTCCGTTGTTTTGCTTGAGGGGGCAGCGCAATTTTGCGATGCAGATCGATGCGAGGAACTTCGGCGCCGCTGTGATGTGGTCGTAGCCACTCCCGGCGGAGGGATTAGTGACGCCGCCAAGGTCGACCGCAGCATCTTCCAGTCGGTCGGCACGGACCGCGCATTTCCGTTCCTGTCCGGCCGACAGCGCCTGACGCGTGGTTTCTACGGCTTCGCCAGCGGCAGCTGTGGCCTATCCGGGGCGCGGTCGGGCCTGCAACGGACTGAGCCAGGCGGTGCAGCCCGGCCCGAGCGTCCCGGACCGGGAGGCCAAGACCAGAAAGGCCTATAGGCTGTCGCACTACGATGATCTGACTGACACGAAGAACAACGCCATCAAGCAGCGTAAGTTGCCGACCAGCAATCAGGCCCAATGACAATGCTGCAAACCAGGCGATATGATCTCGACTGGCTGAGAGTTTTTGCATTTGCGGTCCTCATTTTCTATCACATTGGCATGTTCTATGTGTCGTGGGACTGGTATCTCAAAAGCCGATACAGCGCCGAATTTCTGGAACCCCTGATGGGATTGACTACCGGACGACTGGCGCTTCTGTTCGTCATCTCGGGTGCCGCGGTTCGATTTGCTATCGATAGCAAGTCGCCGGGCAAGTTCCTGCCAGAGCGTGTCACGAGGCTTGTTGTCCCGCTGGCTTTTGGCATGGCGGTGATCTGTGCACCGCAGACATACGTTGAGCTTCGCTATCGTGGCGAAATCGAGCCGGGCTATTTGCAGTTTTACCGAGACTATCTCGGCTTTGGCGACTTTTGGCTGGGAAGGCCGCCCTGGAATCATCTGTGGTACGTCGCCTACTTGCTCGCCTACACGCTATTAACGGTGGCCTGCTTGCCGGTGCTGCGAGTCGCGACGACCGCCATTGGCGAGCCGGTCTTTGCGTGGATGGCGAAGGGCCGCGCGTGGCGGCTGCTGATTGTGCCAGCGATCCCATCTGTCGCTTACACCCTTTTGCTTGATCCATATTTCCCGACGACTGTCATGTTGTGGGGCGATTGGGCCTATGTAGCGCACACGTTGACGTTTTTCTTTCTCGGCTTTCTGGCCGCGAAAAGCGAAGACTTCTGGCGGACCGTCGACTGCGCACTGCCGACGTCGATTGTTGTCACCTTGGTGCTGGGAGGCTTGTTGTTGGCGGCCTTGCTCAACGAATTCGTTGTGACGGCGGATCCTCTACTGTTCGACGCGTTCCGGGTGTTAAAGGTGCTTTACGCATGGTCGATCATCGTCACGCTCTTTGGATTGGCAGGCAAGTTCGCGAACCGCCCGAGCCGGATGCTGACCTATCTCACCGCTGCAATCTTCCCGTACTACATCCTGCATCAGACGATCACCCTGGTCGTCAGCTACTGGTTCACAGTGAACGAAACGCCGGTCTCGGTTGAAGTGGCGGCGATCATTCTGGCGACGGTCCTTGGCTGCGCCCTCGGCTATGAAATTATACGCAGGGTGACCCTATTGCGGCCGCTGTTCGGACTGCCGATGCTCGCGAGCAAGGCTGAAGCCTAGGCCTGCGGTCCATCACGGCCGAAATCCTACGCCTGACGATTTTTAGCCGATCGGCCGCAACCGTAAGAGAAGTTCATCAACTAAATCTGACCAGGACATCATCGTTATATGTGCGTGCCGGTAGATGATGGAATGCACGATACGCGGTGCCGCTGGGCATTACTTTCGTCGTCATCTCCGCCCCAACCAATGCTACAGACCTTCTGTCCAAACGCCACAGGACATGCGAGCCGGTAATGTTCGGAAAGCCGAAGGCTATCGGGTCTGAGCCGTGCCATTGCTCTTCTTGCCGCCTGGAAAGCCGAGCCAGAGCGCCTCTCGAAGCCGGGCGATGTCGGCCCGGTTTCCGTAAAATCGGATCAGCCCGGCTGCCTCAATGGCCTGGCCCGAAACGTCGCCGGACAGCAGCGCCGCCAAGGCGGGCACGTCCGTGACCATGACGACCTTGCCTTCTATTGGCCCGGTTGCATGGCCCTCGGCAATCGTCCCGTCAGAACTCGGGTGGAAACGTGTCCAGAGAACCGGCCCGACCAGGACTGACGAGAATTCGGGAAGGTCGGAGGTCGCGACCGCAGCCAGACCGCTCGCGAACTGTCGCAAGTCCCCGACTGTACGGTGAAAGGCGAACGGGCCTGCTTGCTTCTTGAAGTGGTCCGCTCGAAGGAGACCGGTGCGCAGGGCTGCGTCGGACGCGCCCAGGACATGGCTCGAGTTGGGATAGGCAAAATTCAGCACCACCCTTTGTATCGACACGCTGTTGGGATCTTCGAAACCGCAAGCGCTTGCCGGCAGTGCGGCTGTGGCAGCCGCGATCGCCAAATATTGCGATATCAACAAACTTCGCATGACGGTACCTTTCGGCGAAGACGCACCTTGCAAGCTACAGCGGTTTCGCATGAACGCAACGTGCCAGTTTCGGCGACTGAGCCTGGCTCCGCTCAGGCTGCTCCACGCAGGCTGCAGGACTTTGCGGGCAACGGTCGTAGGCGCCGTGTGGACGCATGGCCGCCGACGCAACAAACGGCACAGTCTAGGCACCGGCCGACGCGGACCTCCCTCCCCTTCCCGTCCCAGCCGGAATCCGCTTAGATCGATCCATCCACCTCACCGGAGTCTACCGTGCTCGATCACCCGCCGCTCTCAAACCTCCAGACGCGCGACATAAACTCGCTCGTCCATCCCTACACGCCGATCCACAGGCTGGCCGAGACCGGCACGGTCATCATGCAGCGCGGCCAGGGCGTCCACGTCTTCGATACGCAGGGCCGCTCCTATATCGAGGGCATGTCGGGCCTGTGGTGCGCCGGACTCGGCTTCGGCGACGAGGAGATGGTCGAGGCGGCCATCGAGCAGATGCGCGCCCTGCCCTCCTATCACCTGTTCGGCGCCAAGAGCACCGAGCCGGCGATCGAGCTTGCCGAGAAGCTCAAGGAAATCGCCCCGGTGCCGATCTCGCGGGTGTTCTTCACCTCGTCAGGCTCGGAGGCCAACGACACGCAGGTCAAGCTCGCCTGGTACATGAACAATGCGCTCGGCCGACCGGACAAGAAGAAGATTATTTCGCGCATGAAGGGGTATCACGGCGTCACCGTAATGGCCGCCTCGCTGACCGGGCTCGCCGGCAACCATAATGGCTTCGACCTGCCGGTCGACCGCGTGCTGCACACCGACTGCCCGCATTTCTATCGGTCCGGTGTCGAGGGTGAAAGTGAGGCAGAATTCGTGGCGCGGCTGGCGCAGTCGCTGAAGGACATGATCGAGCGCGAGGGGCCGGGAACGATCGCGGCGATGATTGCCGAGCCGGTGATGGGGGCCGGCGGCGTCATCGTGCCGCCGAAAGGCTACTTCGAGGCGATCCAGCCGATCCTCGACGAGCATGATATCATGTTGATCGCCGACGAGGTGATCACCGGCTTCGGGCGGACCGGCAATTTCTGGGGCAGCCAGACACTGGGCATGCGGCCGAAAACCATCTCGGCCGCGAAGCAGCTGACCTCGGCCTACGCGCCGCTCGGCGCCGTCATGGTGCCGGAGGACGTCTACCAGGCCTATGTCGACCATTCGGCGAAACTCGGCAGCTTTTCGCACGGCTTCACCTATGGCGGCCATCCGCTGTCCTGCGCGCTCGGCGTCAAGGCGATCGAGATCTACCAGAAGCGCGACATCGTTGGCCATGTGCGCAAGCTCATCCCGGGCTTCGAGCGGCGCATGGCCAGGATCGGCGAACATCCGCTGGTCGGCGAGGCGCGCTCCTGCGGGCTGATGGGCGGCGTCGAGTTCGTCGCCGACAAGCGGACGAAACGCGCCTTCGACCCGAAGATGGGCGTCGGGCCCGAAACCTCGCGGCTGATCGAGGAAAACGGCGCCATCCTGCGGGCGCTCGGCGACACGATCGCCATCTGTCCGCCGATGATCATTTCGCAGGCCGAACTCGACGAGCTCTTCGACCGGCTGGAAAAAAGCCTCGACCAGGCCGAGGCCTGGGTGGTGGCGCAGCGGCTGCGCGATACCTAGATCTCTCCTGGAACGGCTGGCGCGCAACGCGCGTTCCTGCCCGAACAAGGAGTATGGTCATGAACATCGCAGCCAATCCCTCGCCCGGATTCCAGCGCAATCCGGGCCGCAGTATCACCGTCGAGCCATTTGCCGGCGTCGTCACCGTCAGGCTAGCCGACTCGATCCTAGCCTCGACCGACAAGGCGCTGGTGCTGCGCGAGGAGAATTATCCGGCGGTCTTCTACATACCCTTCGAGGACATCTATTTCGAGTTCATGAAGCGCACCGATGCCTCGACGCATTGCCCCTACAAGGGCGACGCCTCCTACTGGAGCGCCAGTGCCGGCGGCGAAGGTGCGGTCAACGTCATGTGGGCCTACGAGAACCCGTATGACGAGATGGCGCGGATCAAGGACCACGGCGCCTTTTATCCCGACAAGGTGTCGATCGACGCAGCACCGGCCTGAGGCAGGTTTCAGGCCCGGTCGGGGTCAGTCGCCCTTCTTCACCGCGGCCTGGGCGGCCGCCAGCTTGGCGATCGGCACGCGGTAGGGCGAGCACGACACGTAGTCGAGCCCGACCTCCTCGCAGAAGCGGATCGAGGCCGGGTCGCCGCCATGCTCGCCACAGATGCCGAGCTTGATGTCGGGCCTTGTCGCGCGGCCCTTCTCGGCGGCGATGCGGACCAGTTCGCCGACGCCGTCGATGTCGATCGACACGAAGGGGTCGCGTTCGATGATGCCCTTCATCCGGTAGGTTTCCAGGAAGGCGGCGGCGTCGTCGCGCGAGATGCCGAACGTGGTCTGCGTCAGGTCGTTGGTGCCGAAGGAGAAGAATTCCGCCGTCTCGGCGATCGCATGGGCGCGCAGCGCGGCGCGCGGCAGTTCGATCATCGTTCCGGTCAGGTAGTCGATGGTCACGCCCGTCTCTTCCATCACCGCCTTGGCCACCGCATCGATGCGCGCCTTGACGAAGTCGAGTTCCGTCTTCAGCCCGACCAGCGGAACCATGATCTCGGGCACCACCGGATTGCCGGTCTTCCTGCCGGCCTCGACGGCCGCCTCGAAGATGGCGCGCGCCTGCATTTCGGCGATCTCCGGATAGGACACCGCCAGCCGGCAGCCGCGATGGCCGAGCATCGGGTTGAACTCGTGCAGCGCCTCGGTGCGCTGGCGCAGCTTCTCGGCCGGTACGCCCATAGCGGCGGCGACCTCGGCGATCTCCTCTTCGGACTTCGGCAGGAATTCGTGCAGCGGCGGGTCAAGCAGGCGGATCGTCACCGGCAGGCCGGCCATGATCTCGAACAGATCGAGGAAATCGGAGCGCTGCATCGGCAGGAGCTTGGCCAGCGCCTTGCGCCGCTGTTCCTCCGTGTCGGAAACGATCATTTCCCGCATGGCGCCAATCCTGACGCCCTCGAAGAACATGTGCTCGGTACGGCAGAGCCCGATGCCCTCGGCGCCGAACGAGCGCGCCATGCGCGCGTCGGCCGGCGTCTCGGCATTGGTGCGTACCTTCATGCGGCGAATCTGGTCGGCCCACTCCATGATCAGAGCGAAATCGCCCGACAGTTCCGGCTGCAGCATGGCGACCGCGCCCCTCAGCACCTGGCCATTGCCGCCGTCGATGGTGATGATGTCGCCCTTCTTCAGCGTCTGGCCCATCACCATCAGCGTGCCGCTGCGGTAATCGACGCGCAGCGTGCCGGCGCCAGAGACGCAGGGCTTGCCCATGCCGCGCGCCACGACAGCGGCGTGGCTTGTCATGCCGCCGCGCGTCGTCAAGATGCCCTCGGCGGCATGCATGCCGTGAATGTCCTCGGGGCTGGTCTCGACGCGCACCAGGATGACCTTGCGGCCGACCGCCTTCATCTCCTCAGCCTCCTGCGAAGAGAACACGATCTCGCCGGTAGCCGCGCCTGGCGAGGCCGGCAGGCCAATGGCGATGACGTCGCGCGCCGCGGCGGGATCGATCGTCGGGTGCAGCAGCTGGTCAAGCGAACCCGGGTCGATGCGCGCCACCGCCTCCTCCTTGGTGATCAGCCCTTCGGCCGCCATCTCCACCGCCACCTTCAGTGCCGCCTTGGCGGTGCGCTTGCCCGAGCGCGTCTGCAGCATCCACAGCTTGCCGCGCTCGATGGTGAATTCGAGGTCCTGCATGTCGCGGTAGTGGCGCTCCAGCCGGTCGGAGATGGCAACAAAGGAGTCGAATGCCTCGGGCATGATCTTTTGCAGCGACGGCTTGTCGGAGCCGGCGGCGATGCGCGCCGCCTCGGTGATGTTCTGCGGCGTGCGGATGCCGGCCACCACATCCTCGCCCTGCGCGTTCACCAGGAACTCGCCGTAGAGCATCTTCTCGCCGGTCGACGGATTGCGGGTAAAGGCGACGCCCGTCGCCGAGGTTTCGCCCATGTTGCCGAACACCATGGCCTGTACGTTGACGGCGGTACCCCAGTCTTCGGGAATGTCGTGCAGCCGCCGGTAGGTAATCGCCCTCGGGTTCATCCAGCTCGAGAAGACCGCGCCGATGGCGCCCCACAGCTGCTCCTGCGGATCCTGCGGAAAGGGCTTCTCCAGCTCCTCCTCGACCTTGTCCTTGTAGAGACCGATGACCGCCTGCCACTCCTCGGCCGTCAGCGCGGTGTCGAGATCGTGGCCAAGACGCGCCTTCTCCTCCTCAAGAATCTCCTCGAAGACCTCGTGCTCGAGCCCCATGACCACGTCGGAATACATCTGGATGAAACGGCGGTAGCTGTCATAGGCAAAGCGCGGATCGCCGGAATCCTGCGCCAGCGCCTTCACCGTCTCGTCGTTCAGGCCGAGATTCAGCACCGTGTCCATCATGCCGGGCATCGATGCGCGCGCGCCCGAGCGCACCGACACCAGCAGCAGTCTTTCGGGGTCGCCGAAGCGGCGGCCGGTGAGCTTGCCGACATGGTCGAGCCCCCTGGCGACTTCGTCCTTCAGCTGCTCTGGATAGGTCTGGCCGTTGGCGTAGTACCAGTTGCAAAGCTCGGAAGTTATGGTGAAGCCGGGCGGCACCGGCAGGCCCAGACGGCACATTTCGGCGAGGTTGGCGCCCTTGCCCCCAAGCAGGTTGCGGTCGCCCGCCTGCCCTTCGGCCGCGCCGTCTCCAAAGCTGTAGACCCACTTGGTCATGCCGGCCCCTTCTCGCTCGCTGTCGGGGCGGCGGCATGACGCAGCGGCGCCCGATGGGCGAGCGATAGAATGCTGCGGTGCGAAAGGCAACCCGAAGGCGGGGCTGCCACTCTCTACAATCGATTAAGCCGGCTCGCTTTGTCGGACGCTTGCCGGAGGGCTTGATCGACGGGCTTCCAGGCTCTAGAACATAACAGGAACAGGAGATCGCGATGAAACAGACCGGCAAGCTCGATTATCTCGAACTGCCCGCGGCGGGTGGCACACTCGATACCGTCAAGGCCTTCTACAGCACGGCCTTTTCGTGGTCCTTCACCGATTACGGCCCGACCTATTCGGCCTTCGACGAGGGGCTGGAGGGCGGCTTCCAGGCCGATGCGTCGGACGCCCCGACCAAGCCACTGCCGGTGCTCTATTCCGAAAACCTCGACGAGACGCTTGCCGCGGTCGAAGCCGCTGGCGGCAATATCGTGAAACCGATCTTCCCGTTTCCCGGCGGCCGGCGCTTTCATTTCACCGACCCGGCCGGCAACGAACTGGCGGTCTGGGGAGAATAATGCGGGAAGCAGGCCGCTCCGAAACCGCACGATATCCGCGGCGCCGTCGCTTCCTGTGATTGTGCTTTCCGATCACACTGAATATAAGGCCGCTGAAATCGACGCCAAGTCGATTCATGGGGCGTAGCCAAGCGGTAAGGCAGCGGTTTTTGGTATCGCCATCCCTGGTTCGAATCCAGGCGCCCCAGCCAGTGCCTAGCAGGCGCCGGCAAGTTTCCTGAATTCTAGCTCGCCTCGCGCAGCTGCTCGGCGGTGCCGAGATCGACCGACACGAGCTGGCTGACGCCCTGCTCGGCCATCGTCACGCCGAACAGCCGATTCATGCGCGCCATGGTGATCGGGTTGTGGGTGATGATGACGAAGCGCGTCTCGGTCGATTGCGCCATCTCGTCCATCAGATTGCAGAAGCGCTCGACATTGTGATCGTCGAGCGGCGCGTCGACCTCGTCGAGCACGCAGATCGGCGCCGGGTTGGTCAGGAACACCGCAAAGATCAGCGCCATCGCCGTCAGCGCCTGCTCGCCGCCCGACAGCAGCGTCATCGTCTGCGGCTTCTTGCCGGGCGGACGCGCGAGGATCTCAAGGCCCGCCTCGAGGGGATCGTCGGATTCGATCAACTGCAGTTCCGCCGTGCCGCCGCCGAACAGATGCGAGAACAGCTTCTGGAAATGCCCGTTGACCACCTCGAAGGCGGCCAGCAGTCGCTCGCGGCCCTCGCGATTCAGGCTCTGGATGCCCTGGCGCAGCTTGCGGATCGCCTCGATGATGTCCTCGCGTTCGGTGACGATCGTCTCCAGCCGCTCCGACAGTTCGCGCTGTTCGTCCTCGGCGCGCAGATTGACGGCGCCGAGCCGCTCGCGCTCAACCTTCAGCCGGTCAAGCCGCCTCTCCACCTCGCCCATGTCGGGCAAAGGCGCTTCGGGCTCCAGACCGGCCTGGCGGATCGCCAGGTGCGGCGGCGTGTTCAGCGTTTCCTGGATACGCGCCTCCGCCTCGCGCCGGCGCTCGTCGGCGGCACTCAGCCGCTCTTCGGCCCGCGCCCGCTGCTCGCGGGATTCCGACAGCGCCTGGATCGCCGCCGTCGCGGCCTTGTCCAGTTCGGCCTGTCTGTTCTCGGCCACCTGCAGGCGGTCCGCCGCGTCCTTGCGCAGCCCCTCGGCCTGCGACAGCTGCGTCAGCAGCGCGCGGCGCTTGGCGTCGATCTCGTCGGGCGCCTCGGCCAGCTTCTCAACCTCGGCCACCGCTTCGACACGGCGCGCGCCGAGGGACGCGATATGGGTGGCGGCATTCTCCGCGCGCTCAGTCCATGCCTGGCGGTCGGTGGCGATTGCGGCAAGACGCCGGGTACGTGCCTCGGTTTCGCGCTTCAGCCCCTCGTGCACGGCCCGCGCGTCGGCAAGAACGCTGCGCTCTGCGGCGACCTTCGTCGACAATGTTTCGAGCCGCGTGCGCAGGTCGCCGAGATCCGGTCCCGTCTTGAGCAGCGTCTCGGCTTCGGCGAAGGCGACATTCGCCTCGCGCAGATCGTCGCCGATGCGGGTGCGGCTCTCGCCGAGTGCAGTGCGTCGCCCTGCCAGCTCGCCTGCTGCCTTCTCCGCCCGTGCCAGCGCGTCGCGCGCCTCGCCGACTGCGCGCTGCGCATCACGCCAAGCCT
>CAMYMG010000064.1 GCA_947259295.1 uncultured Rhizobiaceae bacterium | reverse complement strand
CTCGCCCGACCAGTTGCTGGCGCTGCCGCGCCGCCGCTTCGACGAGGCCACGAGCCGGCTTGGCCGGGGTCTGACCGTCTCGACCGAACGCAAGCGCGCGCGTCTCGGCGCCATTCGTCTGACGCCGGCAACGCTTTCGCGGCGGATCGGCGAGGCGCGGCGTAACACCGAGCGCGACTTTTCGCGCACACAGAATGCACTGGCCGGCGTGGTGCGGGAGCGGCGCACGCGGTTTGCCCGCATCGAGGCGAGGTTGTCGCCCGAACCGGTGGCGCGGCGGAACCGGCGGGCGGCCGAGACGCTGGCGGCCCTGTTCAAGCGCGGCGACCAGGCGATCGGCTTCCGGTTGGAAAGATTGCGCGCCAGGCTGACCCAGGCCGAGAGGCTGATGTCAACGCTGAAGCTGTCGGATGAGGCGATCCTCGAGCGGGGCTACGCGCTGGTCATGGATGCGGACGGTTCCGTGCTGCGGCGCGCCGCGGAGGTCTCGCCCGGAACAGAGCTGTCACTGCGCTTTGCCGACGGCACGGCCGGAGCCATCGCGACGGGCGACGCTGCGAGGCCGAAGCCACCGCAGAAGCCGGCGGGCAAGGCGAAAGTGCCGGGCACGCAGGGATCGCTGTTTTGAGACCGATGTGAGCAATCCCTACACAACCACCCTATCCGGCAAGCCACGCGCGCGCAGCTTCGGCATCGCGTTCGACGGCGAGCCGGGGCCAGGCAATGCCATCACGGACGTGCCCGGCGTGTCCATCGGCTACACGACGCTGATCTCCGGCGAAGGGCCGCTGGTCGTCGGCAAGGGGCCGGTGAGGACCGGCGTGACGGCGATCCTGCCCAGACCGCGCGAGAGACTGGCCGAGCCGGTGTTTGCCGGCATGTTCAGCCAGAACGGCAATGGCGAACTGACAGGCTCGCACCTGATCGAGGAACTCGGCGCGTTCAATTTCCCGATCACCATCACCAACACCCATTCCTGCGGGGTGACGCGCGACGGCACGCTGCGCTGGATGCAGAAGGCGCTGCCGGAAGCGCTCAACAGCGCCTGGGCACTGCCGGTCGCAGGCGAGACCTATGACGGGTTTCTGAACGACATCAACGGCCACCACGTCACCTTCGAGCATGTCTATTCGGCGCTCGACCAGGCGGCCGGCGGGCCGGTCGAGGAAGGCAGCGTCGGCGGCGGCACCGGCATGATCGCCTTTGGCTTCAAGGCCGGATCGGGCACCGCCTCGCGCATGGTCGAGTGGCACGGTGGGCGCTACACGGTCGGCGTCTTCGCGCAGGCGAATTTCGGCGACAGGCGCAACCTGACAGTGCGCGGCGTGCGCGCCGGGCCGGAACTGGCAGTTCCGGCAATGCGCGAAGGCACGCCGCGCGCCGAAAAGAGCTCGATCATCGCTATCGTGGCGACCGACGCGCCCTTCATGCCGCACCAGATGAAGCGGCTGGCCAAGCGGGTGCCGCTCGGCATCGCGCTGACCGGCGGCTACGGCTACACGACGTCCGGCGACATCTTTCTCGCCTTCACGACGGCAAATGCGGCGGCAGCCGCGGGCGTGTCCGGAAGTCTCGCGCGGGCAGAATACATTCCCGACCCCGACATCAACCCGTTCTTCGACGCGGTGGTGCAGGCGACGGAGGAGGCAATCCTCAACTCCATGACGGCCAATGACGACATGACCGGGCGCGACGGCAATTTCGTGCCGGCGCTGCCGAAGGCCTGGCTCAGCCAGCGATTGCGGCCGGGCCGACCGAATTAGGCTGACCTATTCGGCCTTGACCGTGTGCCACTGGCCGCCGACGCCCTCGCCTTTGACATCGCCGGGGTTTTCGTCCTTGGCGAAGGTATAGAGCGGCTGGCCGTCGTAGGCCCACATCCGGCTGCCATCCTTGCGATCGACCAGCGTCCAGGCGCCCTCCTCGATGGCGCCATCCTCGGCGATGAAGGGCGGCCAGTTGACCGCACATTTGTCGTAACAGCTTGATTGGCCGGGCTTGACCTTGCCGAATGTGTAGAGCGTCATGCCGCTGGCATCGGTATAGACGCGCCCGCTCTCGGTATCGGCAATCAGGCCGGGCTCAATGGCGAAAGCAGAACCGGAAGTCGCCAGAAACATCGACAAGGCAACGGACAAGAACTTCATGCTGGTCTCCCTGGCAAGTGCGTGAATCGCCCAAACCCGAATTTAGCGCCTCTACTATATTGCGCGCCAGAGGCAATATCGGTCCAAGTAAAGCCTTCCGCTGCGGAACCTAGTGACCTCGAAACGGTTGTAGGTGACCATTCCGATTCAGCGAGAGGGCCGAGCATCATGGCCGATCAAAAGAACAGCGACCACATCTATCAGCGTGCGCATGAACTGGCCGTATTCGGCCGCTGCCCCAGCGAGATAGTCGCAAGCTTGGTCGAGGAAGGCTATCCCGAGGCCGAGTCGATGCTCGATTCCGAACTGATCCGCGCCGATCTGAAGCACCTCGCCAGGGTCTCCACGTCCTCGGACATCCTGGCACTGATGTGGCGCCTCGAGCAACCTGAAAAGGCCGAACGGGCGGCCGGGCAGCAGGCCCGCGGCCGCACATTTCCTGGCAGGACGTCAGCGCTCACCCTCGGCGAATCTCGCAGGCCGGCGTCGGGCTCCGCATCAGGCGCTACTGCGCACTGACGCGCAGGATAGCAGCGCAGCGGCGGCGAGCACGAGCGCGGTTGCCGACAAGGTCAGCGGCAGCGGATAGAGGCTGAGACCCGCAGCCCCAGCGACAACGCCAGCGACGAATGCCGCCCAGAGCGCAGCCGGCACGGCAAGAGCCGCAACACCGACCCTGCCCCGAACGACATTGGCCAGGCTCTGGCCGAGCGAAAAGAGAACGCCGGTAACAAATGTCTTGCCGGCGTCGACGCCACGGAATTCCCCATGCAGGACATTCTGCATCCCCATCGCCATGACGGCCGGCAGCAAAGCGGGCAGACCGATACGGTAGCAGGTCAGAATTGCCGCGCTTCCCATCAGGGCTGCTTCCGCGGCCAGCACGCCAGCCGCCCTTTGCCTGCCCATGCCATCCGCCAGCAGGGTTCCGACGCAAGCGCCCGCCACGAAGCACCCAATCACGGCAAGGCAGGCGCCAATGCCCGGCAGCTCGCCGTGGCCAATCAAGACGCCCAGGCGCGTGCTGTTGCCGCTCATGAAGGACAGATAGAGGCCGGACAGTTGCGTATAGCCGATGGCGTCGACCAGGCCGGCAAGCGCGGTGAGGCCAAGCATCGGCAATACAGCGCGCGCGGAGACTTCGGAGGACATCCGAACGACGTGGGAGGCCCGCGCCTCGTCCCCGGACCTTGGTGGCATGACGACCGTCTCTTGCATCCGGCATGACGCCTTGCGCTCAAGGATACCGGGCACCTGACACTGAGGATTGCGCAACAGCCCGATTGCAGGCCGCAAGGGGGAACCACTTGGTTCAGGATCACGAGGAGCCTGCGCGGCTCAACGCAACATACGGCAGCGCAGGCCAGCGGGAACGACTGAATATGTGTATGATTTTACTAGGAAAATATTTGGTACGGTTGGGTGGGCTCGAACCACCGACCTCCGGATCCACAATCCGGCGCTCTAACCAACTGAGCTACAACCGCACGCGCTGCCTGTGGCGTAGCGGTGCATACGGGCTATCGGAGTTTAATTCAAGCCGGTTTTGAGCGCAAAGCAGCGGCAAATCGTGTCGGCGGCGGGCAGACCAGATCCCCCGTCGTACGGCGAATGGTTGAGCTGGAAGCCGGCTGCCCGGCGAGCGCGGGCCGGCGAGCGCCTAGCTGTGGGCAAAGAAAAAGGCCGGCGGGAGGAGGTGCCGGCCTTTTCCTTTTACGAGCCGGCGGGAGGAGGTGCCGGCTGGTCACCCCGGAAGGAGGCGGGAGGAGGTGCCGCCTTCCAGGTATTTCTCATCGCCTTAACTGATCAGACGACCTTGAGTTCCTTCATCGCCTTCTCGAAGGCGGTCTTGGCGGGCTTGGAAACTTCCTCGGCGGCCTTGGTGGCGCTGGCCTGGAATTCCTTGGCCTGCTCGACGCCCTTTTCGACCTGCTTGCGCAGGAAAGAGGTCTGCAGCTCGATGACTTCGGAAAGCGTCTTGGCGCCAACCAGGGCCTCAAGGTGCGAGAAGCCGGCATCGGCGTTGGAACGCATCGCCGAAATGGTCTTCAGCGACATGTCGGTGGATACGGCCTTGGCGGTTTCCATGGTCGACTCGACGGTCTTCTGGGTCTCTTCGGCGCCCGACTTCATCTTGGCATAGGCCTCCTTCGACTGCTCGACGCCCTTTTCAGCGAAAGCGCGGATCTGGTCGGTTGCCTTGGAAGCGTCGAAGGTCGGGAACTCGACGTTTTCCATGAATTCGTTGGTCTTCTCTGCTGTCTTGGCCATTTTCCTGTCCTTTGGTAGAAGCGGCTTGCATATAAGCCGTCTGATTGGTGATGGCCCGTATATAGAGTATCCGATTGTGCGTTGCAACATTTTTATTGCACTGCACCATAAAATCCTAATGGCGGTTAACCAAGCCGCGAAATAGCCGGATTTCGCGGGTCTGCTCGGTGGACGCCGGAAGCCGCTGGTTTTATTAACAAACGGTTAAACACCGCGCGCACTAGAGGGGTCCAGTTCCGCGTATGCCGTCAGCCTCGTATTCCTTTCTCGACGTCGCTGCCCTGGACAGTGTACGCGAGCGCTTCGCTTCGGGCGATGCGCTGGCAATCCTGTCGAGCGACCTCGACGAGCTGATCTGGACCAACGGGCCGGGCGCCGAATTGTTCGGCTACTCCGACATCGAGGCAACGATTGGCGCATCGGCGCGCTTCGGCATGACGACGAAACGGCAGATCTCGGCAACTCGAGGGTTTCCCGCGATCGGCCGCGACCGGCCGGTGCAGGTGCGCATGACAACCGGCCTGTCGAGCCGCATGGTATCGTTCCTCGCCAGTTCGCTCGTCCTGCCCGACGGCGAGGCAGCCATCCTGCTTGCCGCCCCGGCGCCGACGGGCGGCGCACGCAGCGCGCGCGACATCGCCGAGCGGGCGATCGGCGGCTTTGCCGAGGCCGG
>CAMYMG010000063.1 GCA_947259295.1 uncultured Rhizobiaceae bacterium | reverse complement strand
CGGCGTGACGCGGCCGGTCCTCATTGCCCTTTGCGCGGCGCTGTTTGCGCTGTGGCAGCACGGCGCTGCACTGGCGATCCAGCCTGGCGAAGCGCTCCCGAATCCGCGGTTGGAGCAGAGAGCCCGCGCGCTCTCCAACGAACTGCGCTGCATGGTCTGCCAGAACCAGTCGATCGACATGTCCGATGCCGACCTGGCGCGTGACCTGCGCGTCCTGGTGCGCGAACGCCTGACCGCCGGCGACAGCGACGAGGAAGTGCTCGACTACATCGTTTCCCGCTATGGCGAGTTCGTCCTGTTGAAACCTCGGCTGAATGTCCGGAACGCACTCTTGTGGGGCGCGCCGCTGCTTCTGCTACTGATTGGCGGGGTCCTCATCGCGCGCGCAGGACGATCGGCAAAACGCCCGGAAATCAAGGCGTTGGACGCCAGCGAGACTGCCGCGCTCGACGACATACTGCGCCGCGACAGCTAGGCCATCGCGCAAGATTACAAAGAATTCATCTGGTGGAAATGGCACGGTAATGTGCCGGTCTCTATCTCCTTGCCCAGGATGACGACCAAGCGCATCCAAGCAAGAGGATAAATACCAATGACGACCTCCCCAAGCCCCCTTAATCGTGGCCGCACCCGGCTCCTGGCCGCCGCGGCCTCCATTGCAATCGCTGGCGCAATCGGCCTCGGCGCCGTGACGTCCGGCACCGGTCCGGTGATGGCGGATGCCGTCCGCGTGACCGCCCCGCAGGCACCCGGTTTTGCCGATGTGGTCGAGAAGGTCTCGCCCGCTGTCATCAGCGTCCGCGTCAAGGCCAAGATCGAGCCTGCCTCGGACACCGGCGGCTCGATGCAGATGCCCGGCTTTGACGACCTCCCCGACGATCACCCGATGAAGCGCTTCTTCAAGGAGTTCCGCGGCTTCGGCGACCAGGGCCAGGATCGCAAGCGCCACAACCGCCGCAACAGCGGGCCCCGTCCGGTTGCCCAGGGCTCCGGCTTTTTCATCTCCGAGGACGGCTACCTCGTCACCAACAACCACGTCGTCAACGATGGCTCGGAATTCACCGTTGTCATGGATGATGGACGCGAACTCGACGCCAAGCTGGTCGGAACCGATCCGCGCACCGATCTCGCGGTTCTGAAGGTCGATGCCGACAGCACCAGCAAGTTCACCTATGTCGACTTCGCTGACGATTCCAAGGTCCGCGTCGGCGACTGGGTCGTTGCCGTCGGCAACCCCTTCGGTCTCGGCGGCACGGTTACTGCCGGTATCGTCTCGGCTCGCGGCCGCGACATCGGCGCCGGTCCCTATGACGACTTCCTTCAGATCGACGCTGCGGTCAACCGCGGCAACTCTGGCGGTCCCGCCTTCAACCTGAACGGCGAAGTGGTTGGCATCAACACCGCCATCTTCTCGCCTTCCGGCGGCAATGTCGGCATCGCCTTCGCGATCCCCGCCTCGACGGCCAAGGAGATCGTGCAGGATCTGATCAAGGACGGTTCGGTCCAGCGCGGCTGGCTCGGCGTCGAGATCCAGCCGGTCACGCCAGAAGTTGCCGATTCGCTTGGCATCAAGAAGGACACCGGCGTGCTGGTCTCCAATGCGCAGGATGACAGCCCGGCCAAGGCAGCCGGCCTGACCGCAGGCGACGTCATCACCGGGGTCGACGGCAAGGATGTCTCCTCGCCGAAGGAACTCGCCCGCATGATCGGCAACATCGCGCCGGGCAAGTCGGTCGAGGTCACGGTCCTGCGCGACGGCAACTCGAAGGACTTCACCGTCAAGCTCGGCGAGCTTCCGGGCAACGACAAGCTGGCCTCGGCCGGCAGCGACCAGGATGAGGCTACCCCCGAGCAGTCCGACTCCGAGACGCTTGCCGATCTCGGCCTGACGGTCACGCCGGCTGACGACGGCAAGGGCCTTGTCGTTACCGACGTCGAGCCCGGCAGCGACGCTGCCGAACGCGGCCTGCAGGCCGGCGACGTGATCACCAGCGTCAACACCAACGAGGTGTCCGGCGCCAGCGACGTTGCGAAGGCGATAGACGAGGCTGCCAAGGCCGGCCGCAAGGCCGTCCTCGTGCAGATCACGCGCGAAACGGCAAGCCGCTTCGTGACGCTGCCCGTCGACAAGGGCTGATAGCCCTTCGGGTTCCCGGAGCGCGTCTGGCTGTCTTGCTTGGCCGGCGCCCCGGAGACCCGCAGCGGTTACGCGTTACTCAGTCATCCGTGGGCGGGTCCGGCGGCGGCAGGTTTCCATCGCCTGCTGCCGCCGAGTGGCGTCTGGTCCTGCGCAACTATACCGCGCCGCGGGCATTTTGACGTATAGGTGGTCCCATGAAGATTCTGGTTATCGAAGACGACCGCGAGGCCGC
Organism: uncultured Rhizobiaceae bacterium; assembly: GCA_947259295.1. Classification (GTDB taxonomy): domain Bacteria; phylum Pseudomonadota; class Alphaproteobacteria; order Rhizobiales; family Rhizobiaceae; genus CAMYMG01. The sequence continues at coordinate 14,271 of CAMYMG010000063.1, read as the reverse complement.
GGAGTATCTCGAGCGGGCCTTCGCCGAGGCCGGCCACAATGTCCATGTGGCAGGCGACGGAGAGACCGGTTTCGCGCTCGCCGATTCAGGCGAATACGACGTCATGATCGTCGACCGCATGCTGCCGCGCCGCGACGGGCTTTCGCTGATCGCGGCACTGCGCTCGCGCGGCAATTCCACGCCGGTGCTGATCCTGTCGGCGCTCGGCGAGGTCGATGACCGCGTCACCGGACTGCGCGCCGGTGGCGACGACTACCTGACCAAGCCCTATGCCTTCTCGGAATTGCTCGCCCGCGTCGAGGTGCTGAGCCGCCGCGCCAGTTCGCGCGAGGCCGAGACGGTCTACCGCGCCGGCGATTTGGAGCTCGATCGCCTGTCGCATACGGTGCGCCGCGCCGGACGCGACATCACGCTGCAGCCACGCGAATTCCGCCTGCTCGAATATCTGATGCGCCATGCCGGGCAGGTGGTGACCCGCACCATGCTGCTCGAAAATGTCTGGGACTATCATTTCGACCCGCAGACCAATGTCATCGACGTGCATGTCTCGCGCCTCAGGGGCAAGATCGAAAAGAGCTTCGACAGCCCGATCCTTCACACCATCCGCGGTGCCGGCTATATGCTGAAGGCCGGATGACGGATGTGAGAAATGCCCTACGCCTGCCCGCGATAATGCGGACCACCGCGGCGCGGCTCTCGGCCCTCTACTTCATCCTGTTCGCGCTCTGCGCGACCCTGCTGGTCTTCTACATGACGTCGCTTTCGGCGCGCATGCTGACGGCGCAGTCGCAGGAGACGATCGACGAGGAGGTGCAGGGTCTCGACCGCGCCTATCGCCAGGGCGGGCTACCGGTGCTGGTGCGGATGATGGAGAACCGCTCCCGCCAGCCCGGCGCTAACCTCTACCTGATCGCCGATCCCAATGGCCGCATCCTGACCGGCAATGTCGAGAGCCTGCAACCGGGGGTGCTCGAGACCATTGGCTGGACCGAGACGCCGTTTTCCTACCAGCGCTACGGCGAGAGCGCGGAGCGCCGCAATCGCGGAGATAGCGGCTCGGAGCAGGCCCCGGCAGTCAGCGAGACAAGGCATGCGGCGATCGCGCTGGTGTCGCGCCTCCCCAACCAGATGATCGTGCTGGTCGGTCGCGACCTTGGCGAGCCGGAGCGCTTCCGCGCCGTCGTCAGGCGGGCGTTGATGTTCGCGCTCGGCATGATGGCCATCGGCGGGCTGCTGATCTGGTATTTCGTGGGACGCCGCGCGCTGAAGCGCATCGACAGCGTGTCGGAGGCGAGCCGCCGCATCATGGGCGGCGACCTGTCGGGGCGCCTGCCGATTACCGGCGCCGGCGACGAGTTCGACCGGCTGTCGGAAAACCTCAACACCATGCTGACCCGCATCGCCGGCCTGAACGACGGGCTGAAGCAGGTCTCCGACAACATCGCCCACGACTTGAAGACGCCGCTGACGAGGTTGCGTAACCGGGCGGAAGCTGCGCTGGCCGGCGATCCTGCGGAAGCCGGATACCGCGAGGCGCTCGAGGCGACGATTGCCGAATCCGACCGGCTGATCAAGACGTTCAACGCCATCCTGATGATCTCCAGGCTCGAGGCCGGCTATTCGACGGAGCCGCTGGTCAAGGTCGACCTGGCGGCCACCATCCGCGACGTCGTCGAGCTCTACGAGCCGGTAGCCGAGGAACGCGACGTCGTGCTGGAGGCGGACGAGACCGCGGCGGCGGTGATCGACGGCAACCGCGAATTGATCGGCCAGGCGCTGTCCAACATCGTCGACAACGCGATCAAATATTCCGAAGACGCGAGCGGCAAGCCGACGGTGCGCGTCTCCATCGAGAAGGCAGACGGCGAGGTCCGCGTCAGCGTGTCCGACAATGGGCCCGGAATTCCAGACGAGGAAGACCGGCAGCGCGCCACGGAAAGGTTCGTCCGGCTCGAGAAAAGCCGCTCGCAGCCGGGGTCGGGCCTGGGACTCAGTCTCGCCAAGGCGATCATGAAATTCCATGGCGGACGGCTCGATCTGGTGCCCGGAAGCCCCGGCCTGGCGGTCGTGATGGCCTTCCCGCAAGCCAAAGGCGGATAGAATGGCTGGGCCGGCACCCACATCCGCGGACAGGGGGCTCAGGTTGCAGCCGCGCCTGACCCTGTCGCCGCTCGACGCCGACGCGGCGGCGGAGGAGATTGCCGAGATCGCCGCAGCGGCCAGCGAGGCGGAACTGCCGCGGCTCGCCGCCCTGCTCAAACGGCCCGGCGATGCCCGCGACTTCCTTGCCGCGGTGTTCGACCTGTCGCCCTTCCTGCGCGACTGCGTCCGCCGCCGGCCCGAGATGCTGGAGGCGCTTTTCGACCAGACGGTCGCCGAGCGGCTTGAAGCCATCCTTGCCGATATCGACGCCGCGGCGCGGGCCGAGGACGTGTCGGAGAACGGCCTGATGAAGGCGTTGCGCCGGCTGAAGCTCGAGGCGCATTTCCTGATCGCGCTGTCCGAGCTCGCCGGCGAGACCGATACCGAGACTACCGTCCGGCGCCTCAGCGACCTGGCCGACGCCTGCGTTCGCGCGGCGATCGACTTCCTGCTCGCCGACGCCGGCCGTCAGGGCAAGCTCACGCTCGTCGACCCAGAGCGGCCGGGCAGGGGCTCCGGCTGGATCGTGCTCGGCATGGGCAAGCTCGGCGCCCACGAGTTGAATTTCTCCTCCGACATCGACCTTGTCGTGTTCTTCGACCCGGAGGCGCCGGCCGTCGGCGACCCGATGGAAGCGACCGACCTGTTTGCACGGCTGACGCGCCGGCTGATGCGGATCCTGCACGATCGCACCGAGCACGGCTATGTCTTCCGCACCGACCTGCGCCTGCGTCCCGACCCCGGCTCGACACCGCTCGCCATTCCAGTAGATGCGGCACGGCACTACTATGAGAGCCGCGGCCAGAACTGGGAACGCGCCGCCATGATCAAGGCGCGGCCGATCGCCGGCGACATCGAGGCCGGCGCCGCCTTCCTCAAGGAACTCCAACCCTATGTCTGGCGCAAATATCTCGACTTTGCGGCCATCGCCGATGTCCACTCGATCAAGCGCCAGATCCACGCCCACAAGGGCCATGGCGAAATCGCCGTGCTCGGCCACAACATCAAGCTTGGCCGCGGCGGCATTCGCGAGATCGAGTTCTTCGTCCAGACGCAGCAACTGATCGCCGGCGGCCGCTTTCCTGAACTGCGGCTGCGCGAAACCGTGCCCATGCTCGGCCAGCTCGCCGAGCGCGGCTGGATCACTGAAGACGTTCGTGATTCCATGACCGCGCAATACTGGTTCCTGCGGCGTGTCGAACATGCCGTACAGATGGTGGCCGACGAGCAGACGCATCTCCTTCCCGATACCGACGGCGAGCTTCTGAGGATCGCGCTGATGCTGGGCTTTGCCGGCACCGACGATTTCTCGACGGCGTTTCGCGCCGCGTTGCACGAGGTCGAGCGGCACTATGCGGCGCTGTTCGAGAGCGCTCCCGAACTGTCGTCGGGCATCGGCAACCTGGTCTTCACCGGCGACGTCGACGACCCCGATACGCTGAAAACTCTCAGCCAGCTTGGCTTCAAGCGGCCGAGCGATATCAGCCGCATCATCAGGACCTGGCATTTCGGGCGCTACCGCGCCACGCAGTCGGGCGAAGCGCGCGAGCGGCTGACCGAACTGACGCCGGCGCTGCTTGAGGCATTCGGCAAGACCAGGAAGGCCGACAAGGCGCTGATACGCTTCGACGAGTTTCTCGCCGGCCTGCCCGCCGGCATCCAGTTGTTCTCGCTGCTGCAGAACAATCCGGCGCTGCTGAAACTGGTCGCCACGATCATGGGTGCGGCGCCAAGGCTTGCCGGCATCATCACGCGCCGCCCGCATGTCTTCGACGGGCTGCTCGACCCGGCGCTGCTCGCCGAACTGCCGAACCGCGCCTATCTCTCCGAGCGGCTGACGTCGTTCCTGGAGAACTCGGTCCTCTACGAGGACATTCTCGACCGCCTGCGCATTTTCGCCTCGGAGCAGAAATTCCTGATCGGCGTGCGGCTGCTTGCCGGCTCGATCGATGCGGCGCGCGCCAGCAAGGCATTTTCGGACCTCGCCGATCTGACGATCGGCGCGGCTCTCGAGGCCGTGCAGGCCGAGTTTGCCGAGCGCCATGGCGAGGTCGCCGGCGGGCGTGTCGTCATCCTCGGCATGGGCAAGCTCGGCAGCCGCGAACTGACCGCAGGCTCGGACGTCGACCTCATCCTGCTCTACGACCACGATGCGGACGCCGAAGAGTCCGACGGCGACAAGCCGCTCGCCGCTTCCCATTACTTCGCGCGCATGACGCAGCGCCTGATCGCCGCCGTGTCGGCCCCGACCGCCGAGGGAGTGCTCTACGAGCTCGATCTGCGGCTTCGTCCGTCGGGCAACAAGGGCCCGGTTGCCACTCATATCGACGCCTTCAAGAAGTATCAGCGCGGCGATGCCTGGGTCTGGGAGCATATGGCGCTGACGCGCGCCCGCGTCGTCGCCGGCCACCCGGAACTCGCCGAGGAAACCGAAGCCGAGGTCGAGGCCATCCTGTCGTTGCCGCGCGACCGCGCGAAGACGCTGGCCGAGGCCGCCAAGATGCGCACCCTGATCGAGGAGGAGAAGCCGCCGCGCGACCTGTGGGACATCAAGCTGGTGCCCGGCGGGCTGATCGACCTCGAGTTCATCGCCCAGGTCGCGGTCCTGACCGGTCAGCACGAAGGCGACGGAAAGCCGGTTGGGACGGCAAGCGTTCTGGCTCGGCTTTCGCCGGACTTTGCCGACCCGCAGATGAGGCAGGAGCTCTGCGATGCCTTCGCGCTCTACCTGGCGCTCACCCAGATCATCCGGCTCTGCCTGAACGGTGCGTTCGAGCCCGACGACGTGCCGCCGGGCCTCTCCGACCTCATCCTCGTGGCCACCGACCTGCCGGATATCGGCGTCCTCGAGGCGCATCTCACCGATACTGCAAAGCGCGTCAGGAGCCATTTCGACAGGCTGCTCGGCGGCAAGGGTACCAAGCCCCGCTGAGGGCTCAGGCGGCCTTTGCCGGGGCCGCGGCGCTGCCGACCGGGATGCGCACCGAGACAATGGTCCCGGACCCTTCGGTCGAACGGATCTTCAGGGCACCGCCATGCAGTTCGGCCAGCGAGCGGGAGATGGCGAGCCCAAGGCCCGATCCGGTATGGTTCTTGGAGAACTGGTTCTGCACCTGCTCGAACGGCCGGCCGAGCTTGCCGAGCGCGCCCTTCGGAATGCCGCAGCCATTGTCTTCGATGCTGAGCACCATGGCGCCGGCCACCTTGCGAGCGCGTACGGTGATGTGGCCGCCTTCGCCGGTGAACTTGATGGCATTGGAGAGAAGGTTGATGGCGATCTGCTTGATGGCGCGCCGGTCGGCGAAGAGCCGCATCGACTCGGCGATCTTAGTCTCCACCGAAATCTTCTTCTCGGCCGCCTGCAGTGAAATCACCCGCACCGTCTCGTGGATCAGCGGGCAAAGGTCGATTTCCTCGCGCTCCATCGAGAACTGGCCCGCTTCGATCTTCGACATGTCCAGTATGTCGTTGATGACGCCGAGGAGATAGTTTCCGCTCGACTGGATGTCGTGGACATATTCCTCGTAGCGGTCCGAGCCGAGCGGCCCGAACAGCGCCGACTCCATGACCTCGGAAAAGCCGATGATCGCGTTGAGCGGCGTGCGCAGCTCGTGCGACATGTTGGCGAGGAACTCCGACTTGGCGCGGTTTGCCGCTTCCGCCCGCTCGGTCTCGCGCATGTATTTGCGGTTGAGTTCGACGAGTTCGGCGGCGCGCTCCTGCTCGGCACGTCGCGCCAGGCTGAGATCGTGGATCGTCGCCATCAGGCGCCGCTCGCTGTCGACCAGCTTTTCCTGATGCTGCTTGATCTGGGTGATGTCGGAGCCGACCGACACCGTGCCGCCATCGCGCGTCTTCAGTTCGTTGACCTGCAGCCAGCGGCCGTCGCCGAGCTGGCGCTCGAAGGTCGCCGCGTTCGGCCCGTTGGAATTGGCCAGCCGCCGTTCCGCCGCGAAGGCCGGAATCTTCTCTTCAAGGGTCTCGCGCAGAACGCCCGGCACCACGTCGGGGTCGGACAGCCCGTTATACTGCTGGTACTTGGTGTTGCACATCACCAGCCGCTGCTGCGAATCCCAGAGCACGAAGGATTCGTTGATGTTCTCGATCGCCGTGCGCAGCCTGAGGTCGGCGGTCTCGGAGCGCATGGCCAGGTGGCGCTGCTCGGTGATGTCGACGGCAATGCCGATGAGCTGGATTTCCGGCGCCTCGGAATCGATGACCTGCGCTCTCGCCCGCATCCACACCCATTGTCCGTTGGCATGGCGCATCCGGAAGACCTGATCGATATGGTCGATCTCGCGCGACACGATGCGGTTTGCCAGCTTGAACAGGTCGGCGTCATCCTCGTGGATGATTTCCGAGACCTCGCCGAAGGAGAGCATCGAATCGCAGGGCCGGTAGCCGAGCATGTCGTACATGGAGCGCGACCAGTACATCTTGCCGCGCACCATGTCCCAGTCCCACAGGCCGCAGCGGCCGCGCACCAGTGCCAGGTCGATGCGCTGATGCGCTTCCAGATAGATGCGGTCGGCCGCCTGCGCGCGCGCCGCCTGGCCGAAATAGGCATAGAGGATGATCAGCAGGACGCCGGCGGTGAGCACGAACAGCGTGACGTTCATCGACACGGTCCGCCGCCATTCGGCAAACACCGCCGTTTTCGGAATCATCACCATGGCGGCGGCGTTGCGTTGGTCGGTCAGGCCGGCAGCGGCGAACCACTTCTTGCCGTTGATGCTGACTTCCATTGCGCCGGCACGGTCGCCGAACAGGAACAGCGGCTGGCCGCCGGCAACGATACGGTCGAGATTGGTGCCTTCCCACGAGCGCGCCTGGGCGGTTGCGGCCACGACCTTGAAGTCGCCGTCGGTGATGACCAGGACGTGGTCCCTGCCGAGCGAGCCGAGCAGACGGGTGCCGCGCAGCAGGTTGCGTGCATGGAGTTCGGGCGGGCCGTCCGCCGCGCCGGGAAGCATCAGCGCATTCGATATTTCGCCGGCCGCGAGATTGAGGATCGCCCGCGCGTCGCGATCGACATCGTCGCGGAGCGACATCAACGACAGCAGTCGCACGGAGCCGACGACCACCAGGAAGATCAGGATCAGGATCGGGATCGAGCGCTTGAGCCAGGGTTCGGCGGCGAGCAGCCGCAGATAGGCCGGCGCGGCAATGATGCGCGCGTTGCCTGTAACGACACTTTCCCGGCTGTCCCCCTGCCGGGCAAATGTCGAGCCTTCGGGCGCGATGGACGCGTCCGCTCCGGCCATTCGCCGTCCCCTCTGAAAATCCCACTTGCTGATCCGGCGACACCGCACATCCGAATCATCCATAAAGAATCAAAGGTGATTCGCCTTGTCCAGTGGCGGCCGGCAAAAAGATTAAGAATTGCCGAAAATTCGAACGATCGGACGCGCGAATGTCAGTTCAGCGTGCGCTCGACGATATCGCGCACGTCGGCCGACAGGTCAGGTGCGCCGGCGATCCGCAGCAGCGCCTCGCGCGCCTTTGCCTGACGGCCGGGCTCCAGCGACCGCCACGACCTCAGCGCAGTTGCAAGGCGGGCGGCCAGTTGCGGATTGTTGCGCTCGATCATCAGCACGATCTCGGCGAAATAGGCATAGCCGGCGCCGTCGGGGCGATTGAAGCCGGTCTGGTTGGCGCTGGCAAAGGTGCCGATGAGCGCGCGCACCCTATTGGGGTTGTGCATCGAGAAGCCGGGATGCGCGGCGAGCGAGCGCACCGCGTCGAGCGTTTCGGCGCCGGGGGCCGTCGCCTGGATCTGGAACCATTTGTCGAGGACCAGCGGGTCGCCGCGATACTTCGCCTCGAAGGCGGCCAGCGCCTTGACGGCCTGCGGTGAGCCGGCATGCCGGTGCGCCAGCACCGACAGCGCCGCGACGCGGTCGGTCATGTTGCTGGCGGCATTGAAATGGCGATCGGCCGTCTCGACGCCATCCGGGAGCACGGCGAGATAGTCGAGCAGCGTGTTTCTCAGCGCCCGGCGTCCGGCGCTCGCCGCGTCCGGGCTGAATTCGCCATTCCAGTCGAGCCCGGCATAGACGGTGGCAAACGTCGCGGCGTTGGCCTCGGCGATCGCCCCGACCAGCGCGTTGCGGCTGGCCAGGATCGCGTCGGGATCGATGTTCTTGCCGATGTCACGCGCGATGTCGGCTTCGCCGGGCAGCGTCAGCGTCAGCGCACGGTAGGCGTGCTCAAGCATCTCGTCGGAGGCAATGCTGCCGGCGAGTTCGATCAGCGCCTTGGTGAATGTCGGCTGCTTGCCGCCGAGTATCTTGCGGTAGGCCGCGATCAGCGCATCCGTCAGCAGCGTGTTGTAGGCCTGCCAGCGGGAGAACGGGTCGCTGTCATGGCGGGCGAGGAACATCTGGTCCTCGCGGCGCTGCTCGACCGAAAGCGTGATGGGCGCGGAGAATCCGCGGTTGAGCGAAAGCACAGGTCGCTCGGCGACACCTGAGAACTTCACCACATGGCGACGCTTGCGGACATGGATGATGCCGTCTTCGACCAGCGCACCTTCGACGGATTCCGCCTCGAAATCCTTGCCGTCGGGACCGACCAGACCGAAGCCCAGCGGGATGTGCATCAGCCGCTTGCGACTCTCCGAAGGTGTCGGCGGCACCGACTGCTCGATCTCGACGGTGAACTCTCCGGCCGCCGCATCGTGGCTCGTGGTGATGGCAAGGTTCGGCGTGCCGGCCTGGTGGTACCAGAGCGCGAACTGCGACAGGTCGCGGCCCGACGCATCCTCGAACACCTGCAGGAAATCCTCCACCGTGGCGGCCTCGCCGTCATGGCGTTCGAAGTAGAGATCCATGCCTTTGCGGAAATCCTCGGCCCCGAGGATCGTGCGGATCATGCGCACGACTTCCGAGCCCTTCTCGTAGACCGTCGTCGTGTAGAAATTGTTGATCTCGCGGTAGCGGCGCGGCCGCACCGGATGCGCCAGCGGACCCTGGTCCTCGGGGAACTGGTGGGCGCGCAGCGTACGCACCTCGACGATGCGCTTGACCGGGCGCGAGCGCTGGTCGGCCGAGAACTCATGGTCGCGGAAGACCGTCAGGCCTTCCTTCAGGCAGAGCTGGAACCAGTCGCGACAAGTGATTCTGTTGCCAGTCCAATTATGGAAATATTCATGCGCGATGATCGCTTCGATGCTGGCGAAGTCGGCGTCCGTCGCCGTCTCGTCATTGGCAAGCACATATTTGTCGTTGAAGACATTCAGCCCCTTGTTCTCCATCGCGCCCATGTTGAAGTCGGACACGGCGACGATGTTGAAGATGTCGAGGTCGTATTCGCGGCCGAAGACCTCCTCGTCCCAGCGCATCGAGCGTTTCAGCGCGTCCATGGCGTAGCCGGCGAGGCCCTCCTTGCCGTGTTCGACATAGATACCGAGACGCACCTTGCGGCCGGACGCGGTGACGAATTCGTCATGGATCGAGCCGAGGTCGCCGGCGACCAGCGCGAAAAGGTAGGACGGTTTCGGGAACGGGTCGCTCCACACCGCGAAATGCCGTCCGTCGTCTAGCTTGCCCGACTCGTCGAGGTTGCCGTTGGACAAAAGCAGCGGCGCTTCGGCGAGCGACGCCTCGATGCGCACCGTATAGACCGAGAGGATGTCGGGCCGGTCGAGGAAATAGGTGATGCGACGGAAACCTTCGGCCTCGCACTGCGTGCAGTAGACGCCGCTTGACCGGAACAAGCCCATCAGCGCCAAATTGGCCGAGGGGTTGATCTCGGTTTCGATCGACAGCTGGAAGGTGCCTGATGCCGGCGGCGCTAGGATGACCAACTGGTCAGGCGTCGCCTGGTATTGCGCCTCGGCAAGCGGCGCGCCGTCGATCGCCACGCGGCGCAGCACGAGCCCGTCGCCGTCGAGGATGAGCGGTGCGCTCTTGTCGACGCCCTTGCGCCGGGCGATTTCCAGGTCGGAGACGACGACCGTGCGTTCTGGCGACAGGTTGAAGGCCAGGCGGGTGCGCGGGATGAGATAGTCGCTCGGCCGATAGTCCTCGAGACGGAACACCTGGCCTGTGTCGGTACGCATGCAATGACTTCCTGTCGAAATTCCGGATATCGGGGGCCGTGCGTTGTCACTGGCGCGCACGATATGTGAAAGGTGGTGCTGTTTACACGAAACAGGCCCTCGACAAAACCGGTCGAGGGCTTATTTCAGGCGGGCATTTCGAATTACCAGGCATGAGGCAGGCATGACGATCGCAACACCAAAATTCGGCATGGGCGCGTCTGTCCTGCGTCTCGAGGATCAGGCCTTCATCACCGGCAAGGGCCGCTACACCGACGACGTCGCGCCCGAAGGCCTGCTGCATGGCTACGTGCTGCGCTCGCCGGTCGCCAAGGCGGCCTTCACCATCGGCTCCCTCGAAGCCGCGAGGGCCGCGCCCGGCGTGCACCTCGTCCTCACCGGCGAGGATGTCGCCGACCTCGGCGCGCTGAAATCGAAAGCCATGCAGCGCCAGCCCGACGGCACCAAGGCGCCGACCCGCGACATCCCGATCCTCTGCCGCGACCGGGTCAGCTATGTCGGCGACGCCGTCGCCTTCATCGTCGCCGATTCCCGTGCGCTGGCGCAGGACGCCTCCGAGCTGATCGAAGTCGACTATGACAGCGAGGATGCGGCGGCAGGCACGGCCGCCGCGCTCGACCCGGAGACGCCGTTGGTGTGGCCGGAACTCGGCTCCAACCGCGCCTTCACCTACCAGCTCGGCGACCGCGCCAGGTCCGACGCGGCCTTCGCCAGGGCCGACAGGGTCACGCGCATCGACTTCTACAACAACCGCCTGGTCTGCAACTACATGGAACCGCGCTCGGCCATCGGCGAGTGGGATGCCGGGGCGGACCGCCTCGTTCTGACGACAGGTTCGCAGGGCGTGCATTCGATGCAGACGATCCTGTCGGCGCTGTTCAAGATCGACAAGGAGAAGCTGCGTATCGTCACGCCTGACGTCGGCGGCGGCTTCGGCCCGAAGACCTTCGTCTACCGCGAATATGCGCTGGTGCTCGAGGCTGCACGGCGGCTGAAGAAGCCGGTCAAATGGGCAGGCGACCGCACCGAGCATTTCCTGACCGACGCGCAGGGCCGCGACAACATCGTCAGCGCCCAAATGGCGATGGACAAGGATGGCCGCTTCCTGTCGCTCAAGGTCGACATCAAGGCCAATCTCGGCGCCTATATCTCGCAATACGGTCCCTTCATTCCCTATATCGGCGCCACCATGTCCACGGGTGTCTACGACATTCAGGCGCTCGACGTCGAAATTGCCGGCGTCTACACCAACACCGCACCGGTGGACGCCTATCGCGGCGCGGGGCGCCCCGAGGCGGCCCTGCTGCTCGAAAAGCTTGTCGATGCCTGCGCCCGCGACATCGGCATCGGTCCCGACGAAATCCGCCGCCGCAACTTCATCAGGCCCGAGCAGTTCCCGTACCGCACCCAGACCGGACGGCTCTATGACGTCGGCGAGTTCGACGGCCACATGACGCAGGCAATGGAGCGCGCCGACTGGAAGGGGTTCGACCAGCGCCTTGCCGCCTCGAAGGCCGCCGGCAATATCCGCGGCATCGGCATGGCAACCTATATCGAGGCCTGCGCCTTTGCCGGATCGGAACCCGCCCATGTGGAGCTGAACGGCGACGGCACCATCACCCTCAAGATCGGCACGCAGACCAACGGCCAGGGCCACGCCACGGCCTATGCGCAGCTGATCTCCGACAAGCTCAACATCGGGCTCGACAAGATCAGGATGCTGCAGGGCGACACCGACGACCTGGCGTCGGGCGGCGGCACCGGCGGCTCCCGCTCCATCCCGCTCGGCGGCGTCTCGGCATCTCGCGCCGGTGAGGCGCTGGCCGAGAAGATCCGCAAGATCGCCGCCGACGAACTGGAAGCCTCGCCTGCCGACATCGAACTCGAGGACGGATCGGCCCGCATCGTCGGCACCGACCGGATCATGACCTTCTCGGACATCGCCAAGGCAGCCAAAGAGCCCGACGAGCTGAAGGGCTTTGGCGAGTTCGTGCAGGACGAGGCGACCTACCCGAACGGGACCCACATCTGCGAGGTCGAGATCGACCCCGAAACCGGCACCACGACCGTGGTCGGCTACACCATCGTCGACGATTTCGGCGTCACGGTGAACCCGATCCTGCTCGCCGGCCAGATGCATGGCGGTGTCGTGCAGGGCATCGGCCAGGCGCTGGTCGAGGATACGGTCTATGGCGAGGACGGCCAGCTTCTGACCGCAAGCTTCATGGACTATGCCATGCCGCGCGCCGACGACGTGCCGTTCTTCAGCTTCGAGACACGCAACGTGCCCTCCACCACCAACGCGCTCGGCATCAAGGGCGCCGGTGAGGCCGGCACGATCGGCGCCGGACCGGCGGCACTCAACGCGGTGACGGACGCGCTCTATCGCGCCTACGGCATCGGCCACATCGAGATGCCGGCAAGTCCGTCGCGCATCTGGTCGGCGATCCAGGCCGCCGGCCAGAGGTGACACCGGGCAAGCCCCACGTTTCCAACCCGCTTGTCGGCATTGGCCTGAAGATCGCCTCGGTGGCGTTCTTCGTCGGCATGCAGTCCTGCATCAAGGCGTCGGGGCAACTGCCAGCCGGGCAAATCGTCTTCTTCCGCTCGTTCTTCGCGATCATCCCGATCGTCGCGTATCTGGCCTATCGGCGGGAACTGCGGACCGCGCTGCACACCGCGCGGCCGCTCGGCCAGATCATGCGCGGCCTGGTCGGCGTCTCCTCGATGGCGCTGGGGTTCTTTGCCCTGACCCGCCTGCCGCTGCCGGAGGCCGTGACGCTCGGCTACGCGCAGCCGCTGCTGGTCGTCGTCTTCAGCGCCGTCTTTCTGGGCGAGGTGATCCGCGTCTTCCGCTGGACCGCTGTCTGTGTCGGCCTTCTCGGCATCGCCATCATCTCCTGGCCGACGCTGACGCTCTTCCGCTCGGGCGGTGCCGTCGGCGACCAGGAGTTCATCGGCGTCATCGCGGTGCTGGTCTCGGCGTCCATATCGGCGGTCGCTGTGCTCCTGGTGCGCGACCTCGTACGCACCGAGAAGGCGGCGACCATCGTTCTTTGGTTCTCGCTGACGGCAAGCTGCATGGCGCTGTTCTCCATCCCCTTCGGATGGCAGGCGATGAACACGCCGCAAGTCCTGCTCCTGATCCTGTCGGGCATCTTCGGCGGGCTCGGCCAGATCCTGATGACCACGGCCTACCGTCATGCCGAAGCCTCGACGGTGGCGCCCTTCGAATACACATCGATGCTGCTCGCCATCGCCATCGGCTATCTCGCCTTCGGCAACATCCCGACGATCTACACGCTAGTCGGCGGTTCCATCGTCATCGCCGCCGGCATCTTCATCGTCTGGCGCGAACAGAAGCTCGGCATCGAGCGCAAGGCTGCGATCAAGATCACGCCGCCGGAATAGGTGCCTGAATCACGATCTCAGGAAAGCGACCTAAGCTTCGCCTTGACCTCTAGAAAATCGCGCCATGCGAGCTTCTTGTGGGCGGGGTTGCGCAGCAGATAGGCCGGATGCAGCGTCGGCATCGTCGGGATCGCGACGTTCGAGGCGGTGGTGTGGACGTTCCACTTGCCGCGCAGCCGCAAAATGCCCTCCGACGTGTTCAGCAGCAGCTTGGCCGACGGGCCGCCGAGCGTCACCAGCACCTTCGGATTGGCGAGTTCGATCTGCCGCTCGATGAAGGGCCGGCAGATTTCGGTCTCCTGCGGCGTCGGCGTGCGGTTGCCGGGCGGCCGCCAGGGAATGACATTGGCGATATAGGCCGACTGCCGGTCGAGACCTATCGCTTCGAGGATGCGGTCGAGTAGCTGGCCCGAGCGGCCGACAAAAGGCAGGCCTTCGAGGTCCTCGTCCCGACCCGGCGCTTCGCCGACCAGCATGAGGTCGGCCTCCGGACTGCCGTCGCCAAAAACCAGGCTCTTGGCCGTCATCTTGAGATTGCAGCCGTCGAAGTCGGCCAGGTGCTGGCGCAGTTCGTCGAGCGTCCGCGCCTCGGCGGCGCGCTGGCGCGCCAGCGCGATCTGCGTCTCGTCCGGCACGGCGGCGGTCGCCGGTGGTCT
>CAMYMG010000062.1 GCA_947259295.1 uncultured Rhizobiaceae bacterium | reverse complement strand
TGCTGCTGGCAGCCGCCGCCGGCTACGGCATGCCGCCGCTGGTGGCTGTCGCGGCACTGTTGCTGTCGGTCGTCTCTCAGGCCGGCGACCTGTTCGAATCCTGGGTGAAGCGCCGCCACGGCGTCAAGGATTCCGGCAGCCTGATCCCCGGACATGGCGGGGTGATGGATCGCGTCGACGGGCTTGTGGCCGCGGCCTTTGCCCTTTACCTGATCGGCTGGATGCTCGGCGGGGCGGACAACCCCGCGCAAGGTCTGTTTGCGATCTAGGACCGAATGCACCAGATTGCCACGGATTCGCCGGCATTGGGCGCACACATGCGGCACGATCATGGCTGCGGCCGTGACCGACAAGAGGGGACACCTTGACCGAACTGTCGACGATCTTCAGCACTGACGGCGTTCTGATCGGCACGCTCGTGCCGTTCCTGTTCGTGCTCACCGTCGTGGTGTTCGTGCACGAGATGGGCCATTACCTCGTCGGGCGCTGGTGCGGCATCGGCGTTCAGCAGTTCTCGATCGGCTTCGGGCCGGAACTGATTGGCTTCAACGACCGACACGGCACGCGCTGGAAGCTCTCGGCGATTCCGCTTGGCGGCTACGTCAAGTTCGTCGGCGACATGAATGCGACGAGCACACCGGATGCCGACTCGATGGAGACGCTGAGCGAGGAGGAGCGCAAGGTGGCGTTCCACACGCAGCCGGTCTGGAAGCGCGCGGCGACCGTGGTCGCCGGGCCGCTGTTCAATTTCCTGCTTACCATCGTCGTGTTCTCGGTGATGTTCTTCGCATATGGGCGCTACGTTTCGGAGCCGACCGTTGCCGAAGTGCGGCCCGACAGCCCGGCTGCCATTGCGGGGATCCAAGAAGGCGACCGATTCGTCAGCGTCGACGGTCAGGCCGTCGATTCATTCGCCGACGTCCAGCGCCTCGTCTCCGGTCGGGCCGGCGACCCGATCGTCTTCGTGATGCTGCGCGACGGCAAGGACGTGACGGTGACCGCGACTCCGGAGATTTCCGAGCAGAAGGATGCGCTCGGCAATGTCGTCAGGATCGGGCTGATCGGCGTCGTCAACAACGAGGAGATGGGCAAGCCGCGCCAGATCCAGTACGGGCCGGTCGGCGCGGTGGTCGAGGCGGTCGGGGAGACCGGCCATATCATCGCGCGTACCGGCCAGTTCCTGCAGCGCTTCGTCGTCGGGCGCGAGGACAAGTGCCAGCTCGGCGGACCGGTCAAGATCGCCGACATGGCCGGCAAGGCCGCGCAGCTCGGGTTCGAGTGGCTGGTGCAACTCGTCGCGCTGCTTTCGGTCGGCATCGGGATACTCAATCTGCTGCCGATTCCACCCCTCGACGGAGGGCATCTGGTGTTCTATGCGGTCGAGGCCGTCAAGGGACGTCCGGTGTCGGAACGGGCCATGGAAGCGGTCTATCGGGTAGGGCTTTTCATGGTGCTGGCGTTCATGGCGTTCGTCTTCTGGAACGATCTGTTCGGATGCTGAAAAGTGAATAAAACCCGCCTCATAGCTGCCATGATTGAGGTGGCGTTTACCATGTACGGGGATATCCGTGACGCGAATGTCACGCGCGATGGTTAAGTAAACACAAATTAACCGGAACCCTTGCGTGTAGGGAAAATCCGGTTAATACGGTCAAGGGAATTTGCCACGACGTCCGGATTCTCGCCGTGGGGACTTCGAGAAGGGGTTGAATAGCTTTATGAAGGCAGCATCTGGGTTTCTTAGCGCCGCTTCGGCGGTGGCGTTGTCTGCTGCCTTGGTCGTTCCGAGTGCGGTTGCGTTACAAGTCGCGTCTGTATCGGTGGCCCAGGCCGCTGTCATTTCGTCGGTGGAGGTCCGCGGCAACCAGCGCGTCGACGCATCGACCATCCGCGACTACCTTACCGTCAAGCCCGGCGTGAGCTTCTCGAATGCCGATGTCGACGAGTCGGTGAAGCGGCTTTTCGGCACCGGACTGTTCTCCGATGTCAGCATCAACCAGTCCGGCAGTACGCTGGTCGTCCAGGTCAGCGAGTACCAGGTCGTCAATAATGTGCTCTTCCAGGGCAACAAGAAGATCAAAGACGTCCAGCTCAACGCGACGGTCCAGCTGAAGTCGCGCGGCACCTATTCGCCCGACCAGATGGAGGCCGATGCGCAGGCTATCCGTGACGCCTATGGCCGAATCGGGCGCGACGATGCGACCGTCACGCCGCAGGTCGTTGATCTCGGCGAGAACCGCGTCAATGTCGTCTTCAAGATCAACGAGGGCGACCGCACGAAGATCGCCAAGATCAATTTCATCGGCAACAACGCATTCAGCGACCGGCGACTTGCGGACGTGATCGCGACCAAGCGTTCGACTCTGCTGTCTTTCGTCTTGCGCGACGATATCTACGATGAGGATCGCCTGCGTGCCGATGAGGAGACGCTGAGGCGGTACTACTTCAACCGCGGTTATGCCGATTTCCAGGTGCTGTCGGCATCCGGCGAACTCGACGAGAACACCAACGAGTACACCGTGACGATCACGGTGGAAGAGGGCGAACGCTACCGCTTCAGCGATATCAGCGTGGACAGCACGCTGGCCGACGTCAGCGGCGAATCGCTGATGCCGCTGGTCGAAACCAAGTCGGGCGACGTCTACAGCGCGAAGGATGTGGAAGACACAATCATCGCATTGACCGAGCGGCTGGCCGGGCTTGGCTACGCGTTTGCGCAAGTGACACCGCGCGGCGATCGCGACTTCGAAAACCGTACCATTTCGGTCGTCTACACGATCGACCAGGGCGCGAAGGCTTATGTCGAGCGCATCGAAATCCGTGGCAACGTGCGGACGCGCGACTACGTGATTCGGCGTGAATTCGACGTCAGTGAGGGCGATGCCTTCAACCAGGTGTTGATCCAGCGTGCCAAGCGACGGCTCGAAGGCCTGGGTTTCTTCGAAACGGTCGAGGTCGCGACAGCGCCGGGTACAGAGGCTGACCAGGTAGTGCTGGTCGTCGACGTGATCGAGAAATCAACCGGCGAGTTTTCGGTCGGCGCGGGCTATTCCACCGGTGGCGACAACGCGGGACCTTCCGTGGAAGGTGCGATTACCGAACGGAATTTCCTTGGCCGCGGCCAGTTCATCAAGTTCTCGGCGGGCGGCGGCAAGGATTCGAGGGATTATCAACTCTCCTTCACCGAACCCTATTTCCTGGGGCGGCGCATCTCGGCTGGCTTTGATATCTACAAGCGTATCCGCACCCGGGACGACTACGAGAGCGATACCGTCGGTGGTACGATCCGTTTCGGCCTGCCTCTTACGGAGAACCTGTCCACCTTCGTCGCATACAACCTGTCCAAGGAAGATTACGATCTCGACGGCGATTGCGAGCCAGACGGTGGGGATGCGAATCCTTGCGACCTGTCTCCCGCGATCCTGGACGGCGTCGCCAGCAGCCCGTGGATCAAATCGTCTGTGTCAACCGGACTCAACTACAGTTCGATCGACGATATGAAGAATCCTCACGAGGGTATCTTTGCGAACATCACGACGGAGTTTGCCGGTCTGGGCGGCGATGCTCAGTTCGTGAAGTTCACGACCCGCGGTACATATTTCCACACTCTCTCCGAGGAGTTCGATCTGGTCGGGCTGCTCAGCGCTGGTGGGGGCTATGTCGCAAGTTACGGCGGCGACGGGTTGCGTGTGTTCGATCAGTTTCAGAGCAATGACCGCATGATCCGCGGTTTTGCCTATGGCGGCATTGGTCCGGTCGATTCATCTACGTCAGAGAACGATCAACTGGGTGGGACAGCTTATCTGAACGCGTCCGCAGAGGCACAGTTTCCAATGCCGGTCTTCCCGGAGAGCTTTGGACTGAGAGCGGCTGTGTTTGCCGATGCGGCCACCTTGTTTGGCAGCGATATCACCACCCCAACCGTAACCGTAGCGGGCGACGGGATGGAGTGGCGCGCATCGGTGGGCGCGGGTATAATCTGGGCGTCGCCGTTCGGTCCGCTGCGCATCGACTACGCGATTCCGGTTCTCAAGGAAGACACCGACGACGTCCAAGAGTTCAACTTCGGCATGTCGACCCGCTTCTGATTTGAAGCGGGCCGGTGGCCTCGGAGCGTCGGTCGCGAGCGACTCGCTTACCTGGATACTGATCCTGAATGACAGACCCGGTCTTCTTCGAGGCGTCACGCCGGTATTCGGCGCTTGAGGTCGCGAGTCTGACCGGGGCTTTGCTCGTCAATCCCGACCATGGCGACGTTGAGATATCGGGCATTGCCTCGGCTACCGATGGCGGTGCCGGAAAACTGGTCTTCGTCGAAGGCCGGCGCAATGCAGGGTTGGCCGCTTCGCTAAACGCCGCTGCCGTGCTCTGCACCGCCGACATCGCCGACAGCGTTCCCGCAGGCGTTGCGGTCCTCACTGTGGCGCGGCCGCAATCGGCCTTCGCAGCGATCGGCCGGCTGCTGTTCCCGGCGGCCTCCTCGCCGCAGGCGATCACCGGCGAGACCGGCGTGTCGGCCGGCGCGCATGTCGATCCGACGGCTAGGCTGGAGCCCGGCGTCATCGTCGAGGCGGGTGCCGTCGTCGGCGCCAGCGCAGCTATCGGTGCGGGAACCATCATCGCACCCAATGCCATCGTCGGACGCTCCTGCCAGATCGGCCGCGACTGCTATGTCGGGCCATCGGCCTCAGTGCAGTATGCCCTGCTCGGCGACCGGGTAATCGTGCATGGCGGCGCAATGATCGGCCAGGACGGATTCGGCTTCGTCGCCGGCGCCGGCGGTCCGGAGCGCATGCCGCAGATCGGCCGCGTCGTGCTGCAGGACAATGTCGAGATCGGCGCCAACACGACCGTGGACCGCGGTGCGATGGCAGACACGGTGATCGGCGAGGGCACCAAGATCGATAATCTGGTGCAGGTGGCGCACAATGTCCGCATCGGCCGCGGCTGCGTGGTGGCCGGTCATTGCGGCCTGTCGGGCTCGGTGACGCTCGGCGACGGCGTGATGCTGGGCGGCCGGGTCGGTATCGCCGACCATGTCACGATCGGCTCGCGGGTGCAGATCGCCGCGGCGTCGGGCGTGATGAACGATATTCCGGACGGCGAACGCTGGGCCGGTGCTCCGGCGATGCCGATGCGCGATTTCTTTCGCCAGGTGTCTGCGATAAAGACATTGTCCAAAGTGCGAAAGGGAGACCCTCATGGCTGACACTGCCGCATCGACCCTGCAGTCGATCGACATCATGACGCTGCTGAAGCTGCTTCCGCACCGCTATCCGTTCCTGCTGGTCGACAAGATCATTGATATCGATGGCGACGATTCGGCAATCGGCATCAAGAACGTGACGATCAACGAGCCGCATTTCCAGGGGCATTTCCCGGAGCAGCCGGTGATGCCGGGCGTGCTGATCATCGAGGCGATGGCGCAGACGGCCGGTGCGATCTGCATTCACAACAAGAACGACAAGCCCTCGCTGGTCTATTTCATGACCATCGACGGTGCCAAGTTCCGCAAGCCGGTGGTGCCGGGCGACCGGCTGGAAATCCACGTCAAGAAGGTGAAGAACCGCGGCAATATCTGGCGCTTTGCCTGCGAGGCCATCGTCGACGGCGGCAAGGTCGCCGAGGCGCAGATCTCGGCGATGCTGGTGCCGGCCGACGAAGCCGCATAAGAGATGCCGGAAACGTCTATCCATCCGATGGCCGTCGTCGAGCCCGGGGCGCAGCTCGGCACCGGCGTCAAGATCGGCCCCTTCTGCCTTGTCGAGGCAGATGCCGTCATCGGTGACGGCGTCGAACTGATCAGCCATGTCTCGATCCTCGGCGCGACGACGCTCGGTCGCGGCAGCATCGTCTATCCAATGGCGGTGCTGGGTGCTGCGCCGCAGAACACCAAGCATAAGGGCGGCCGCACCACGCTGACGATCGGCTCCAACAACACGATCCGCGAAGGCGTCACGATGCATCGCGGCACCGACACGAGCCGGGGCGCCACCACGGTCGGCGACAACGGCAATTTCCTCGCCTATGTGCATATCGCGCATGACTGCGTGCTCGGCGACAACATCACCATGGCCAACATGGCGACGCTGGGTGGGCACGTGACGATCGGCGATTTCGTGATCTTCGGCGGGCTGAGCGCCGTCCACCAGTTCTCCAGGATCGGGCACCACGCCTTCATCGGCGGGGCCACGACAGTGTTCGGCGACGTCATCCCCTACGGGATGACCCAGGGCGCGCCGGGCTTCCTGCGAGGCCTGAATATCATCGGCATGAAGAGGTCCGGCCTGCCGCGGGCCGAAATCTACGCGGCACGCGCCGCCTACCGCATGATCTTCGACCGCAGCCAGACGATGAGCGATAATCTCAAACGCGCCTCGTTAGAATACGGGAATTCCCCGGCCGCGGCGGAGATCATCGGGTTTCTCAGCAGCCGCGACAAGCGGCATTTCACCCTGCCGCACCATGACGGGGCGGGCGACGACGACGCCGATGGCGAGGATTGAGGCCAGAGCCCACGCGATTCTGCAACCCGGCGACAAAATCGCGATCGTTGCCGGGAGCGGCCAGTTGCCGATCGACCTGGCAAAACACCTCAAGACCCAGGATTTTTCTCCCCTGGTGGTAATGGTCGAGGGCGAGGCGAGCGACGCGCTCGCCGCATTCGATCATCGAACCATCACGCTCGAGGATTTCCCCAATTTCGTGCCGCTGTTGCAGCGCGAAAAGGTGACCCATGCGGTTTTTGCCGGGGGCATCGCGCGGCGGCCAAGGGTGCGCGACCTGAAACTGACGCTGCCTTTCCTCGCTTTCATTCCGCGGGCGCTGACGGCACTGGCGAGGGGCGACGACGGCCTGCTGCGGGCGATCGCCAATCTCGTGGAATCGAAGGGGATCAGGATCCTCGGCGCGCACCAGATCATGCCGGACCTGCTTGCCTCGGCAGGCGCGATGACAAGAGCGCGGCCGACCAAGGGCGACATGGCCGACATCCGGGCCGCAGAGGCGGCGGCACGCGCCATCGGCGCGCTGGACATCGGCCAGGCCGCGGTGGCAATCGGCGGGCGCGCCATCGCGCTCGAGGGGGTAGAGGGCACCGAAGGGCTGCTGGCGCGGATCAAGGATCTGCGGTCGCACGGGCGCATTGCCGGCAAGAAGCGCGGCGTGCTGGTCAAGTGCGCCAAGCCCGGCCAGGAAGAACGGCTCGACCTGCCGGCGATTGGTCCGCAGACGGTGACGGCCGCGCATGAAGCCGGTCTCGCGGGCGTTGCCGTCGAGGCCGGGCGCTCGCTGGTGCTCGACTACAGCGGCGTGATCGGCGAGGCGGACCGGCACGGCATGTTCGTTTTCGGCATCGAGGCCGGAGGCCCCCCATGAGCGGGCCGCTGAAGGTCGCGGTCGTCGCGGGGGAGGAGTCCGGCGACCTGCTCGGTGCCGACATCGTGGCCGCGCTACGCGCCGCGACCGGCCGCGAGATAGAGCTCGTCGGCGTCGGCGGCCGCCACCTGCAGGAGCAGGGGCTGAAATCGCTGTTCAATGCCGGCGACATCGCGCTGATGGGCTTTTCGGCGGTGCTGCGCGACCTGCCGCGCCTGATCCGGCGCATCGGCGAGACGGCCCGCATGATTGCTGAAGCGTCGCCGGACTGCCTGATCACCATCGACAGCCCGGATTTCACGCTGCGGGTCGCCAGGAAGGTCCGGGCGGCCAATCCCTATATCCCGATCATCCATTACATCTGCCCGAGCGTGTGGGCCTGGCGGCCGGGCCGGGCGCCGGCGATGAAGCCCTATATAGACCGGATTCTCTGCGTGCTGCCGTTCGAGGTGGCCGAACTGGAGCGCCTGGACGGGCCGCCGGGAACCTATGTCGGGCACCGGCTAGCGAGCGATCCAGGCATCCGCGCCGCCGCCGCGGCGCAGGCGAGGCCGCGAGACCTCTCGGAGGGGCGCGAAAAGACACTCCTCCTGCTGCCCGGTTCGAGACGCAGCGAGGTCAAAAGGCTGCTCGCGCCCTTCGGTGAGACGGTTTCCGTGCTCAGGCAGCGCGGGCATGCCTTGCGCCTTGTCCTGCCAACGGTGCCGCATGTCGCCGACATCGTCGCAGAATCCGTTTCAGGATGGGAGCAGAAGCCCACGATCGTCTCCGGGGCGGAGGCGAAGTGCCGGGCCTTTGGCGAGGCGGACGCGGCGCTGATCGCGTCGGGCACCGTTTCGCTGGAACTGGCACTATCCGGCGTGCCGCTCATTTCCTGCTACAAGATCGACCCGCTGTTCCGGCCGATTGCGCGCTTCATAACGACGTGGTCGGCCTTGCTGCCAAACCTGATCGCCGACCGGCCGGTCGCACCTGAGTTCTTCGATGAACTGGTACGGCCGAAAATGCTCGCGCGGTGGCTCGAATCGCTGATGGGCGACACACCGCTGCGCGCCTGGCAGAAGCAGGGATTTCATGAAGTGGTGCGTCGCATGGCGACCGAGCGGCCATCCGGCGAGATCGCCGCGGAGGCCGTGCTCGGCCACATCAGGCGCAAGCTCTGAGGACAAAGTCGCCGAACGGCACGCTGCCGTCCGGCGGGATCGGCTATCGCTTGGCGATCGGAACGTAGTCGCGCTCGTCGGAGCCCGTGTAGAGCTGGCGCGGGCGGCCGATTTTCTGGTGCGGATCCTCGATCATTTCCTTCCACTGCGCGATCCAGCCGACGGTGCGCGCCACGGCGAAGAGCACGGTGAACATGGTGGTCGGGAAGCCGAGCGCCTTCAGCGTGATGCCGGAGTAGAAGTCGACATTCGGGTAGAGCTTCTTCTCGATGAAGTATTCGTCGGTCAGGGCGATCTTCTCGAGCTCCATGGCGATGTCGAGCATCGGATCGTCCTTGATGCCGAGCTCGCCCAGCACCTCGTGCGCGGTCTTCTGCATGATCTTGGCGCGCGGATCGTAGTTCTTGTAGACGCGGTGGCCGAAGCCCATCAGGCGGAACGGATCGTTCTTGTCCTTGGCGCGGGCGATGAATTCGGGGATGTGGTCGACATGGCCGATCTCGCTCAGCATGTTGAGCGCCGCCTCGTTAGCGCCGCCATGCGCCGGGCCCCACAGGCAGGCGATGCCGGCGGCGATGCAGGCGAACGGATTGGCGCCCGACGAGCCGGCGAGACGTACCGTCGAGGTCGAGGCGTTCTGCTCGTGGTCGGCGTGCAGGATGAAGATGCGCTCCATGGCGCGCGCCAGCACCGGATTGACCTTGTACTCCTCGCAGGGCACGGCAAAGCACATGTGCAGGAAGTTGGCGGCGAAGCCGAGCTCGTTCTTCGGGTAAATGAAGGGCTGGCCGATATGGTATTTGTAGGCCATGGCAGCGATCGTCGGCATCTTGGCGATCAGGCGCATCGAGGCGACCATGCGCTGGTAGGGATCGGAGATGTCGGTCGAGTCGTGGTAGAAGGCCGACAGGGCGCCAACCACGCCGCACATGACGGCCATCGGGTGGGCGTCGCGGCGGAAGCCGGTGAAGAAGCGCGACATCTGCTCGTGCACCATGGTGTGGCGCGTCACGCGGTAGTCGAAATCGTCCTTCTGGGCCTTGGTCGGCAGTTCGCCGTAGAGCAGCAGATAGCAGACTTCGAGGAAGTCGCCGTGCTCGGCCAGCTGGTCGATGGGATAGCCGCGATGCAGCAGGATGCCGGCATCGCCGTCGATGAAGGTGATGGCCGATTCGCAGCTGGCGGTGGAGGTGAAGCCGGGGTCGTAGGTGAAGGCGCCGGTGTTGGCGTAGAGCGCGCCGATGTCGATGACATCCGGGCCGACGGTGCCGCTGCGAACCTTCAGATCAAGGGCCTTGCCCGCATATTCCAGTTTCGCAGTCGTCATCGCAAACTCCTCTGGTCACAACCAATTTCTGTCGGGCGCAAATTCGTTATCCAAATCCTTGCCGGCACCGCCGCGCGCACGAGGCATTTCGTTTCGAATTGTACTAATGTTGCACCGCGAAAGCGGTGTTTCAAGGTACAGTAGGGCAGCAAGATTGTCCTAATCGATTTGATCGGAAATCCGTGCCAGACTTTCGTTTCGTCCAAGCACCGCCAGCACGTCGAAGACGCCCGGCGACGTCGCCTTGCCAGTAAGGGATGCACGCAAAGGCTGTGCGACAGCTCCCAGCTTATGGCCTTCCCTTTCGGCGAATTCGCGTATTTTCGCCTCTGTGGAGGCCGATGTCCATTCGCCCTCGACCCCCTGCAGGGCGGCGAGCGCGCCGGCGAGGACCTGCCGGGCCGGCCCGGCAAGCAGGGCGGCGGCCTTTTCATCGAGCGGCAGGGGCCTTTCAGCAAACAGAAACGCCGCGCCATCGGCCAGTTCGACCAGCGTCTTGGCGCGCTCCTTGAGTCCTGCCATGGCGGCGAGAAGCTGCGCGCGGCGCTGGCTGTCCATGCGCTCGGCGATGACGGCGCCGTTTTCCAGATAGGGCAGGGTGCGCTCGAAGATATCGAGGAGTTCGGCATCGTCCATGCGGCGCATGTGCAGGCCGTTGAGGGCCTCGAGCTTGGCGAAGTCGAAGCGCGCCGCGCCTTTGTTGACGTCCTCGATCTCGAACCAGCCAATCATGTCGTCGATGCTCATGACCTCGTCGTCGCCGTGGCTCCAGCCAAGACGCGCGAGGTAGTTAAGCAGCGCCGACGGCAGGTAGCCCATGGCGCGGTAGGCATCGACGCCAAGCGCGCCATGACGTTTGGAGAGCTTCGCGCCGTCAGCGCCGTGGATGAGCGGGATATGCGCCATGACAGGAATGTCCCAGCCCATGGCATCGTAGATGATCTGCTGGCGCGCGGCATTGGTCAGGTGGTCGTCGCCGCGGATGATGTGGGTGACCCCCATGTCATGGTCGTCGACCACGACAGCATGCATGTAGGTCGGCACGCCGTCGGATCTCAGGATGATGAAATCATCGAGATCCTTGTTCGGGAATTTCACGTCGCCCTGCACGCGGTCGCGGACGATCGTCTCGCCGTCGGTCGGCGCCTTGATGCGAATGGCGGGCGTGACGCCGGCCGGTGCATCGGCGGCATCACGGTCGCGCCAGCGGCCGTCATAGCGAGGCGGGCGGCCCTCGGCGCGGGCCTTTTCGCGCATCTCGGCGAGTTCCTCGGCGGAGGCATAGCAGGGATAGGCCTTGCCCAGGCGGACGAGTTCCTCGGCGACTTCACGGTGGCGCTCGGCGCGTGCGTACTGGGAAATCGGCTTGTCTTCCCAGCCGAGACCCAGCCAGGTCAGGCCGTCGAGGATCGCAGCAGTGGCCGCATCGGTGGAACGCTGGCGATCCGTGTCCTCGATGCGAAGCAGCATCTTGCCGCCGGTGTGGCGCGAATAGAGCCAGTTGAAAAGCGCGGTGCGCGCCCCGCCAATGTGCAGGTAGCCCGTGGGCGATGGGGCAAAGCGGGTAACGACAGCGTCTGACATTGGTCTCCTGGGGAGTTGTCCGCGGGCGCGAACAGGGTAGGTTAGGCACCGAAGGTGCGCAGGGCTGGCGTTCATGTAGCATAGGTCGCCTTGCGTGCAAGGGGCAGGCATGCCTGCGGGGCGCGAGATGGCGGACAAGACTTCGCCTCAGGACGTCAGCGAACGGACGATGTTCGCCACCGAAACCGGGCCGCTGGCGGCGCCGGAAGGCCAGATTCGCGCCGTTCCTACGGTTGCGGACGGGCGGACGCCGCAGCCCGCGCTCCGTCCGGACGCGCTGCGGGCACCATCTTTCCAGCGGCCGGAGCGCACGCGGCAGTTGGTTCGGCTGCTGCGCGGGTTCTCGGTTGCCGCGTCTACCGAAATCGAGCGCGGCACCGCATTCGTGCTGATTCCGGTGTTCCTGGCGGTCGGCGCGCTCTGGTATTTTTCGGCCGAGAACGAGCCCGGCATGGCGCCGCTTTTGGCATGCGCTCTGTGTCTTGCGGGGCTGGTGGCGGCAAGCCGCGCCCGTCCGGCGATCAATCTCGCGCTGGCGGCCGCGCTGCTGGTCGTCCTTGGCGCCCTTTGCGGCAAGGCCGAGACGATGCGCGCGAGCACCAGGATGCTCGGAGCCGAGATCGCAACGCAGCTGACCGGACGGCTCGTGGCGATCGAGCAGATGCCCACGGGCCGCGTGAGGATGACGATCGACGTCACGGGGACCGAACGACCGGTGCTGCGCTATGCGCCTGACCGCGTGCGGATAACCGCGCGGCAGATTCCCGCCGACATGGAGGTCGGATCGAGCATCACGGGGCTGGTGCGGCTTCTGCCGCCCTCCGGGCCGGTGCGGCCGAACAGCTACGACTTCTCGTTCCAGAGCTATTTCGACGGCATCGGGGCCAGCGGGTTCTTCCTTAAAGGACCGGTGCCGGCCGCGTCCGAGGCCAAGGCGGGGATCGTCGATCGCTTTCAGGCCATGGTCGAACGCTGGCGGCACTCGATCGCCAACCGTATCCGCGCCAGCGTCGGCGGCGCGGAAGGCGAGATTGCGGCTGCACTCGTGGTGGGTGTTCGTGCCGGCATTCCGGAGGATGTGACCGAGGCGCTGCGGCGCGCAGGGATCTATCACATCATCTCGATTTCGGGCCTCCACATGGCGCTGGTAGCGGGCACGATCATGGGGATGATGCGGATCGGCTTTGCGCTGTTTCCGGGATTCTCGTCCCGCCACCCGGTGAAGAAGTATGCCGCGGCGCTGGCGATACTGGGCATTGCCGGATATCTGTTCATTTCAGGCGCGGAGGTGGCGGCCGAGCGCAGCTTCATCATGCTGGCGGTGATGCTGACCGCTGTGCTCTTCGACCGCGCCGCGCTCACCCTGCGCAACCTTGCCATCTCGGCTATCCTGGTCATCGCCGTCTCACCGCACGAGGTGGCCGGCCCGAGCTTTCAGATGTCGTTCGCCGCAACGGCAGCCCTGGTTGGCGCCTATGCCGCCTGGGCGGACTACCGCCTGCGCCGTCCTGCCCGAAACCGCCCAAATCGCCACCCGGCCGCCTGGCTCTTGCGCAAAGCCGCCATCGCTACCGGCGGGCTCGCCATGACCTCGCTGGTCGCGGGCGGGGCGACGTCGATCTATGCAGCCTATCATTTCCAGCAGATGCCATCGCTCGGGCTGTTCACGAACCTCGCCGCCATGCCGATCGTTTCGACGCTGGTGATGCCCTTCGCGGTTCTCGGCGCCCTGGCGATGCCCTTCGGGCTGGACGGACCCTTCTTCGACGTCATGGGGGCTGGCATAGGCGCAACCGTCGCCATTGCGCGCTGGTTCTCGGAGCGATCTCCGTTCGACGTGACCGGGCTGGTGCCGCCGATGGCGGTCGCGCTGCTGACAGCGGCGCTGGTGGTCGCCACCGTCTGCACCACGAGACTGCGCGCCGCCTCGCTGCCGCTCGGCCTGGCCGGGCTGCTGATGCTTGCGGGCGGGTCGACGCCCGACCTCTTCGTGTCGGAAGATTCCAGGCTGCTCGGCCTGGCAACAGGCGAGGGCATGGCGGTCAATCGAGCGCGCCCCAGCCAGTTCACCGTCGAGAACTGGCAACGCGCGATGAAGGAATCGGGCGTCATCAAGCCGGTGGCCACGGATGCAACCGCCGACTCTCACGCCGGGGAGTTCCTGCGGCCCGGAGACGGCAATGAGTCCATGGGATTCGCCTGCGGCGAGGGGCTGTGCGTTGCTCGGCATAGATCGGGTGCCGTGATCATTCATGCGGCCGACGCGGCGAGTGCGGCCCGGGCCTGCGGCTGGGGGAACGTCATTGTCATCGCCGATGCCACGGCCAGGGATCCGTGCCGGGACAGGCGGGTGACGGTGATCACCAGCCGTGACCTGGCGCGCCGCGGGTCGGCCGAGATCAGGTTCGCGGGGTCGGGAGCGGCGTCGCCAAAAGGGCCTCCGATCGTCGCGACGGTAGACTACGCCATCCGGCAGCCCTACCGGCCTTGGCATGGGCAGCGGCGTTTCTCACGCGAGGCGCGCGGCATGGCGCCGTACCGAAATGCACGGCCACCGAAGGCCGCGCCTGCGGACGCCTCTGCTCCCGACGATGCCCGCCCTGCCGCGGGCAGGCCTGCGCCGCCAGCTCA
This sequence comes from uncultured Rhizobiaceae bacterium, assembly GCA_947259295.1. Lineage (GTDB taxonomy): Bacteria > Pseudomonadota > Alphaproteobacteria > Rhizobiales > Rhizobiaceae > CAMYMG01. Next base: position 7,836 of record CAMYMG010000062.1, on the reverse strand, counting down.
GTAGCGGCGGATCAGGCCGACGAGCTTGCCCTGCACCTTGACGCGGTCAGGGCCGAAAATGCGCGTCTCGTAGGCCGGGTTGGCCGCCTCCAGCGCGATGGACGCACCCTTGCGTCGGAAGCGTTTGAGGGTCGCTTCCTCTTCATCGACGAGGGCCACGATGATCTCGCCGGGATTGGCGGTGCTGGCATTGCGGATGATGACCGTGTCGCCGTCGAAGATGCCGGCCTCGATCATCGAATCGCCGCGCACTTCAAGCGCATAATGTTCGCCACCGGAAATCATGTCCGGTGGCACCATGATGGCGTGGGTCTGGTGCTGGATGGCGTCGATCGGCACACCGGCGGCGATGCGGCCCATCACCGGCACGGAGATGCCGGCGGCGGCGTCGTCGTCGTTGCTCGCCGAACGCTCGCGCGGTTCGGGCTTGGGCCGGCCGAGACTGCCCTGGATGACGCTCGGAGAAAACTTGCGCGCTGCATTGAGCCCGGGGGCAATGGAGTCAGGCAGACGAAGCACTTCAAGCGCCCGGGCCCGGTTGGGCAGGCGGCGGATGAAGCCGCGCTCCTCGAGCGCCGTGATCAGGCGATGGATGCCCGACTTCGAGGCTAGGTCGAGTGCTTCCTTCATCTCGTCGAAGGACGGGGGAATACCGGACTCCTTCAGTCGCTCGTGAATGAAGAGCAGAAGGTCGTGTTGCTTGCGTGTCAGCATCGCTATTTCCCCCGGGGAATCAAAACCCAAACAAAACCAGAACAAACACTATCTGTTCCAGTTGTGTTCCGCAACAGTTTAAATTTTAATGAATTTGTTGACGATTTGTTCAGCGTAACCGCAGGACGCGGCATGTCGCTCCGGCGCTTGCGGGGGGCGCAAACGGCTCGCGGATGATCAGCCCGCCGGCGTCGGCGAGGGTCTTGAGCATGGAGGAGTCCTGGACGGCGAAGGGTGTCGCGACCCAACCTTCCGGCGTGTTTTCAAGCCGCGCCCGCACATAGTCCTCGCGAATGTCGTTGGCCGGCATCTCGGCGCCGAGCCGGGCCGATATCGTCTGCTCGGGGGCGGGAAGGCTTCCCAGCCGGGCGAGCAGCGGCTTCAGAAACAGGTGCGAGCAGACGATGCTGGCCACCGGATTGCCGGGGAAGCCGAGACAGCGGATGTTGCCGAGGCGGCCATACATGAAGGGTTTGCCCGGCCGCATGGCGATCTTCCAGAAGTCGAGCTGCATGCCGAGGCGCTGGAAGACGGCGTGGACGAGGTCGTGGTCGCCGACAGATGCGCCGCCGAGCGTGACAATGATATCGGCCCCCGCGTCGATCGCCTTGCCGATCGAACGCTCGATCGCGTCCAGGCGGTCGGGTGCAATGCCGAGATCGAGCACATCGGCTCCGGCCAGCCGTGCGATTGCCGCGACGCCATAGCCGTTGGAGGCGATGATCTGGTCCGGTCCGGTGCTGCTGCCCGGCGCCAGGAGTTCGTCGCCGGTCGCCAGGATCGCGACGAGAGGGCGGCGCACGACGGGCACGCGGGCGTGGTTCGCTGCCGCGGCCAGGGAAAGGGCTGCGGGATCGAGGACGCGGCCGGCTGCGAGGAGATGGTCGCCTTCGGCGAAATCGAGGCCGACGGGACGGATGTGGCGGCCGGCGGCGACCGTCTCGAACACTTCGATGGTCGTGTCGTCGAGGACGCGGACGTTTTCCTGGATGGCGATGGTGTCGGCGCCGGTGGGAACGGGGGCGCCGGTGAAGATGCGGACCGCTTCGCCGGGCCCGACGGCGCCGGTGAATTGCCGTCCGGCCGCCGCCATGCCGGTCAGGCGCAGGCGGGCCGGCGTCGTCTCGACGTCGGCGGCACGCACGGCATAGCCGTCCATGGCCGAGGCGGGGAAGGGCGGCTGTGTGCGCAAGGCCAGCAGCGGCCTGGCAAGCACGCGGCCGGCAGCCTCGGCGATCAGAACGTCTTCATGGCCGCCCGGCGCGGCATCGGACAGCATGCGCTCCAGTGCCTCGGCAACCGGCAGGAGCGCCATTGTCAGGCCTCGGACCGGTAGTCGCCCGACTTGCCGCCGGATTTTTCGAGCAGCCTGATGGCGGAAATCACCATGCCGCGATCCGCGGCCTTGGCCATGTCGTAGATGGTCAGGCAGGCGACGGAGGCGGCTGTCAGAGCTTCCATCTCGACGCCGGTCTTGCCGGTCACGCGGGCAAGGGCTGTGACGCGAAGGCCGGGCAGGCCTTCGTCGGCCTCGATGTCGACCGAGACCTTGGTGAGCAGCAAGGGGTGGCAGAGCGGGATGAGTTCGTGCGTGCGCTTGGCCGCCATGATGCCGGCGATGCGTGCGGTACCGAGAACATCGCCCTTCTTGGCATCTCCCTGCAGGATCATGCGTAAAGTCGCCATCTGCATGGTCACGCTGCCCGTCGCGACGGCGGTGCGGGTGGTCTCGGCCTTGTCGCCGACATCGACCATGTTGGCCTGGCCGTCGGCACCGATATGGGTAAGCGGGCCGGCCATTGTCAGGCGCGTTCCCTGGCCTGCTCGCCACGCAGAAGGAGGCGGGTCGCTTCGGCGACATCGGCCTGGCGCATCAGGCTCTCGCCGACGAGGAAGGTGCCAATGCCGCTGCGCTCAAGGCGCAAGCAGTCGTCATGACCGAAAATGCCGCTCTCGCTGACCAGGAAGCGGTCCGCAGGGACGAGCCTTGCGAGGCGTTCCGACGTGTCGAGGCTGGTCTCGAAGGTGCGCAGGTTGCGATTGTTGATGCCGATCAGGCGCGACTCGAGCCGCATGGCGCGCTCGGTCTCGGCCTCGTCATGCACTTCGACAAGGGCGTCCATGCCGAGTTCGCGGGCCGTCTCGTCGAGCGTTCGGGCCGCATCGTCGGTCACGCTCGCCATGATGATCAGGATGGCATCGGCGCCCCAGGCCCTGGCTTCGTAGACCTGGTAGGGATCGAACAGAAAATCCTTGCGCAGCGCCGGCAGGCTCGTCGCGGCGCGCGCCGCCGTCAGGAACTCCGGTGCGCCCTGGAAGGAAGGCCTGTCGGTCAGCACCGAAAGACAGGCGGCGCCGCCCTCCGAGTAGGATTGCGCCAGCGCCGGAGGATCGAAATCCTCACGGATCAAGCCCTTGGAGGGGCTGGCCTTCTTGATTTCCGCAATCAGCGCGAAGTCTCCGGCTTTCCGCCTGGTCTCGAGGGCCGCCAGAAACCCGCGCGGCTGGTCGGCATCGCGTGCCTGCGCCTTGATGTCGGCGAGCGGCACGCGCGCTTTCGCGGCGGCGATTTCCTCACGCTTGTATGCCTCGATCTTCTTCAGGATATCGGCCACGCAACTATCCGTTCGAAATTTTAACGAGGCGGTCGAGAACTTTCGCCGCGGCGCCCGTGTCGACGGCTTCCGCCGCCAGGGCGATGCCGCGTGCAAGGTCGTCGGCCTTGCCGGCGATGACGAGTCCGGCGCCGGCGTTCATCAGCACGGTGTCGCGATAGGCACCGGGGACACCGCCGAGGACCGCCTTGAGTGCGCGGGCGTTGAAGGCCGCGTCGCCGCCGCGCAAGTCTTCCTTGCGATGGCGGCCTAGCCCGAACTGCTCGGGCGTCAGGGTGAAGGTCGTTATCTGGCCGTCCTTCAATTCCGCGACCTGCGTTTCGCCGGTTGCCGTTATCTCGTCGTAGCCGTCGCCATGGGCCACCCAAACGTGTTCGGCGCCCAGCGCCTTCAGCGCGCCGGCGACAGGCTCGATCCATTCGGGCGAAAAGACGCCGACCATCTGCCGGGTCACGCCGGCGGGATTGGAGAGCGGGCCGAGGAGATTGAAGATCGTGCGCGTGCCGAGCTCCACGCGGGTCGGCCCGACATGGCGCATGGCAGGATGATGGGCCGGCGCGAACATGAAGCCGATGCCGGCTTCGGCCATGCAACGCCCGATCAGATCCGGCTCGATGTCGAGCTTGATGCCGAGACCGGTCAGCACATCGGCGGCGCCGGTCTGCGAGGACAGGCCGCGGTTGCCGTGCTTGGCGACGGGCACGCCGGCGCCGGCGATGACGAAGGCCGAGGCGGTGGAGATGTTCAGGCTGTGCGAGCCGTCGCCGCCGGTGCCGACAATGTCCACGGCGCCTGCCGGAGCAGTGACGCGGAGCATCTTGTCGCGCATCGTCGCGACGGCGCCGGAAATCTCGTCGACCGTCTCGCCGCGCACCCTGAGGGCCATCAGGAAGCCGCCGATCTGGCCAGGCGTCGCCTCGCCCGACATGATGATGTCGAAAGCGTCACGAGCCTCGTCGAAGGTGAGGGACGATCCTCCGGCGACCTTGGCGATATGGGTTTTGAGCGTCGCCATGGCTAGAATGCCAAGGCCTGTTCCGCCAGGTTGCGGTTGACCGAAACGGCGTACTGCGTCTGCAGCTTGGCCACCAACTCGTCGAGCAGGTCGTCCGCATAGCCTGAGGCGAAGGATTTCCGAGCATCCTCGGGGAGCGAATTCGCATCCGCGCCCGCGGGCTCGAAAACCTCGGTCACCTTGAACACCAGCCGGGCGTCGCCGGTCGGTGACGGTACCACGCCGACGCCGTCCTGGGGGACGCTGAAGATGACGGCGACACCTGCCTTGCCGAAATCGGTATCGTCCGATTCCCGCTTCAGGCCGCGCTTGGTCTGCTTCTCAAGCGATAGTTCGGTGGCGATGGCATCCATGGTGGCGCCATCCTTCAACCGCTTCTCGAGCTCGGCTGTCCGGGCAGAGAGGCGTTTCTCGGCTTCCTCGGCCTTCCAGTCGGCCACGACCTTGGCCCTGACCTCGTCGAGCGTCCGGTCGCGCTTCGGCGTGATCTGCTCGACCTCGAAGAAGACGAAACCGGTGCCGCCGATGTTGACGGGCGGGTTTTCGATGCCGACCTCGCTCTCGAAAGCCTGGCTGAGCAGATCGCGCGACTGCGGCAGGTCGTTCACGACGGTGCCGTCCGGGCGCTGCGCCGTGCGGTCGATGGCATCTACGGTGTGCACGGTCAGGCCAAGCTTGGCGGCGGCCTCGCGCAGCGTATCGCCTGCGGCGCGGCTGTCCTCATACTTGTCGTGTACGTCGAGCAGGACCTGATTGGCCTCGGCCAGTGCCAGCTCCTTGCGGATTTCGCCAGAAACTTCCGACAGCGGCCTGACGATTTCCGGCGTGATCTCGGTGACGCGGAGAAGCACGGGACCGAATGCTCCGTCGACGACCGGGCTGACCTCGTCAGTCTGCAGCGCGAAGGCGGCCTCGGCGACCGCGTCGTCGGCTACCTTGTCCTTCTCGAAAGTACCGAGCAGCGTGTCGGACGCAGTCTTGCCCTGGGCTGTCACGATCGAATCGAACGTCGCGCCGGCCTTGATGGAATCGAAAGCGGCCTGTGCGGCTTCCTTGTTGGCGAAGACAAGCTGTTCGATCGTGCGTGTCTCCGGCGTGGTGAAGCGCGCGAGGTTGGCTTCGTAGTCTTCCTTGACCTGTTCGTCCGAAATCGCTGCCTCGTCGGCGATTGTCTCGGGCAACAGCGTCACATAGGAGAGCTTGCGGTATTCGGGCGCTGCGTAATTGGCCTTGTTTTCGTCGAACCATGTGGAAAGTACAGCGTCGGACGGATCTTCGACCGGTTCGACGAGCGACTTGGGGACGGCGAGGAAGTCGGCGGTCCGGTCTTCGCCCCTGTAGAGGGCGACAGCCTTGAGGAAGGTATCCGGTGCGTCGAGACCGTCGGACACCGCTTCGACGATCTGCTGGCGGATGGCGACCTGGCCGCGATTCTTGAGATAGTCCTCCGGCCGCATGCCGATCTGGCGCAGTGCATACTCGAATTGCTGGCGGCTGAAGCGGCCGTCGGGGCCGCGGAAGGCCGGATCGTCCATGGTGAGCGTGGCAAGCTTGTCCTGCGACAGCCCCAGTCCGAGCTGGCTCGCCTGTTCGTCCAGCACGGCGCCGGCAACGAGTTGCGCCAACACCTGATCCTCGATGCCCAGCGCCTTTGCCTGCTCGCGGGTGAGGCGGGTGCCGAACTGCTGCGACATGACGGCCAGCTGGCGATCATAGGCAAGCCGGTACTCGATGGGCGAAACCTCGGTCTTTCCGGCCGTCACGACGGCGGTGCCGCCGAACCCGTTCACGAGCTGTCCGGAGATGCCCCAGACGGCGAAGCTCAGGACGAGCAGCAGGAGAAGAATTTTGGCTACCCAGGTTCCGGCAGCATTTCGCAGCGATGCAAGCATATGAGATTCCGGTTGGTTGCGCGCCCGATTTGCACGCGATTTGACTTGCACGGCAATAGCGCCCTTCCGCGCGCAGGGCAATCGTTTGACGCCAAGCGGCGCTTTGGCATGGGAACCGAGCCATCCGGCCGGGTGGGTCCGAACGGCGACAAAGGCGGCGAACCGATTGCTTTGTCGCACGATTTTGGTAGGAAAGTCCGCCTCTCACAGGAACCCTGCCCAATGACTTCAGCCATTCGTCCGCTCATCGCCGGGAACTGGAAGATGAACGGCACCTCAGCATCCCTCAACGAGTTGCGCGCCATAGCGCACGGGTTCATGAGCGGGCTCGACGCCGAAACGGCGGCCCTGATCTGCCCGCCCGCCACGTTGCTTGCGCATGTATCGGAGATACTCTCCACCACACCGGTGAGGTCGGGCGGACAGGATTGCCACGCGGACGACAGCGGGGCGCATACCGGCGACGTCTCGGCCGAGATGCTGAAGGATGCGGGGGCCTCCTACGTGATCGTCGGCCATTCGGAGCGTCGCACCGACCACCACGAGACAGATGCAATGGTGCGCGCCAAGGCCGAGGCGGCGTGGCGCGCCGGCATCGTTGCCATCATCTGCATCGGCGAGACCAAGGCGGAACGCGAGCTTGGCGCGACGCTCGATACGTTGACGCGCCAGATCGCCGGATCCGTGCCGCCGACCGCGACGGCCGCCAATACGGTGATCGCCTACGAGCCAGTCTGGGCGATCGGCACGGGCCTGACACCGTCGGCTGCGGACGTCGCCGAAGCGCATGCCCATATCCGCGCAGAACTGAAGGAACTTCTGAGTGCCGAGTCGGCCAAGATGCGCATTCTCTACGGCGGATCGGTGAAGCCGTCGAACGCCGTGGAACTGCTTGGCGTGAAGAATGTGAACGGGGCGCTGGTCGGCGGCGCCAGCCTCAAGGCCGCCGATTTCCTCGGCATCGCCGAAGCCTACCGCTCGCTCTGAGCCTGTTGCGGCCGGGCGGGCAGACCTGCCCCTGCGGCGGTACACGGGCAGCCGGAGCGACGCATCCGACCTCCGATGCTCCCCGGCAGGCATTGCAACGGGGCAGGTGTCCCCCATATTCCGGCTCGGGGTTGGAAACGGCGTGAAAGCGTTGTATTGAGCCGCTCCAATTCAAGGGTCGCGATCTGCGCGCCCAATTGATCCGCCGGGTGAATTCATGGAAACCGTTGTTATCGTCATACATCTGATGGTCGTGCTTGCGCTGGTCGGCGTCGTGCTGCTGCAGCGCTCGGAAGGCGGCGGCCTCGGCATCGGCGGCGGCTCCGGCTTCATGACCGCGCGCGGCGCAGCCAACGCGCTGACGCGGGCAACGGCGATCCTGGCGGCTGCGTTCTTTGCGACATCGCTGACGCTGTCGATCATCGCCCGCTATGGCGCACAGCCGATCGATATTCTCGATCGCGTTCCCGCCACGCAGGGCGAGCAGGATGGCGGCAGCGACGGAAGCGGCGGTGTCCTCGACCAGCTTGGCGGAGACACACCGCCCGCGGCGCCGCCATCGGGAAGCGAGTCGAGCGCGACGCCGCCTTCCGGCGATGCGGCACCGGCTCCG
>CAMYMG010000061.1 GCA_947259295.1 uncultured Rhizobiaceae bacterium | reverse complement strand
CTCTATTGCGCCGCGGCCGGCTCGCAGATCGTCGTGCGCGTCGCCGGCCGTGCCAAGGCCAGGCCCGGCGACCGCCTGCGCGTCATCGCCCGCCCCGAAAAGCTCCACTGGTTCGACCGCGAGGGCAGGCGGACTGAGTGACGGGGCCTTTCTTCTGGCATTCCGCATATCCCTTCGCCGCTAACCATGGCGGCAGTCGATCCTTTCCATTCAGACAGTGTTGACCCATACGAGCTAGCTTGAAGCTTGGGCGGAGACGCCGCGATCGTTGTCGTGCGTCTGTCTTCCAAGATCGGTGAAACGACCGGGTACCGGCTGGGATGAATCAGGGCAGGGTCAGGACAGAGGGTACGGCCGGCTTCCGGCTGCCGCCATTGAACGGCCTTGCCGGCGCCGGCATGTTCGCGGTCGTCATCAAGCTTTCCGGCGCCGGCCTGAGCTTCCTGATGTTCATGGTCGCCGCCATGGTCACCGATGTGCGCAGCTTCGGCCTGTTCAGCACGGCCTTCGCGGCAGCCAGCCTCGTGTCCTTTGTCAACGTGGTCGGCCAGCAGAGCATCATCCTGCGCTTCTGGCCGCAGCACGCCGGCGCCGGCGACACTGCCACGGCCTACGCCATCCTGTTGCGCTCGATGGCCGTCGTGCTTCTCGGACTGTCGATCGGAACCGTTCTCTTCGTCCTTGCATCCGTCCTCCCGTGGGTCGATCGGGGGATTCCCGAATGGAGACAGCTGTGTCTCTCCGCGGCCTTCATGGCAGTAGCACTTGGCTGGTCGGAATTTCTGTCCAGCGTGTTCCGGGCCAAGGACAGGCTGATGGCGGCCCTGATGCCGCGTGACGTGGTCTGGCGACTTGCCGTCATCCTGTCGCTCGCGGGAGCATGGTGGCTATACGGCCCGCTGTCGGCACTGGCCGTGACGCTGCTCTGCGCCGGCCTGTTGAGCTTCTGCCTGCTCGGCCAGACGATCGGCCTGCTGGTCGAGGTGTTCAGAGCAAGGCGGGCAACGCTGACGGCCGAGCAGAAGGCCGAGTTCACGCATGTCACCTTCGGCCTGTGGGGCGTCAACGCCGTTCCGCCGGCGCTCGGTCAGATCAACACGCTGCTGGTTGCCGGCATTCTCGGCGCCGAGATCGCCGGCGCCATTTTCGTCGCCGAGCGCACCGCTCGTCTCATCGACCTGCCGCTCAACGGCATCAACCAGGTTCTTGCGCCCTATATATCGCGAAATTTCTACACCCGCGGCCCCGCCTCCTTGCAGCACTCGGTCAGTGTCGCGGCGATGGTAAGCTTCCTCATCGCGCTCGTCGTCATGGCCATATTCGCCATCGGCGGCATGCAGCTGCTCGGCCTGTTCGACAAGGCCTACGTTACCACCACCATGTGGACGGTGCTTCTGATCTTCGGCCTGTCATCGACGCTCGCGGCCGCATGCGGACCGACGGCGCTGGTCCTGCAACTCACCGGTCATCAGAATGTGCTGTTGAAGACATTCACCATCGCCAGCTTGGCCGGCATCCCGCTGGTTGCGCTCGCAGCCTGGCACTTCGGTCCCATCGGCGCAGCATCGGCCATCGCCCTCACAATGGCAGCGGCAAACCTAGTACCGGTCCGCATTGCGATCCGTTCGCTCGGCGTAAACCCGACGATCTTCGGTTGGACCGGGCTGCGGGCCTCCTGACCGTCTAGGCCTCGCCGCGACGTGCCTTGATCCACTTTCTGGCGGCGTAGACGCGGTCCCGCAGCTTCGACCGTTCCTGCTCGAGCCTTGCAGCGAGCGGGAACATCGCATCGCCCTTCGCGAGTTCGATCATCCGGTCCGATATTTTGATCCGCTCCGGCCAGAAGCGACGCATCAGCGGGTGCAGCGGCGGTGCGCAGGAATCGACGAAAGTCAGCGACGGGTCGGCGTTCATGGCCTCGGTGACCTTGATGACCAGCTGCGACCCGGGCGAATTCTTGGCGAACTCCTCGTCGAACGAGATTTTGGCATACCAGGCGCTCGAACCGTTTCGATAGGTGATCGACGAGGCGATGACGCGCTCGCCGAGCTTCAATTCGTCGATCCTCACACGGCCCTGGGCCCCGAGATTGCGGGTCACACCGCGCATGAACTCGGTCTCGGCCGGCGAGGAGGGGATCGCAGTCCCGGCGCGTCCCTTCCAGCCCTTCGCTTCGAGGTCGAGATAGGTCTTCAGCGCCGCTGCCAGCCCTTCGGAGTTTTCGACGCTGTGCAGCGTGATCGGCCCTTCCTTTTCCAGCCGCCTGTGTTCCTGACGCAGTTTCGATCGCGAGCCCGAGGACAGGTGACCGAGCGGTTCGCCAGCGTTGCCCGGCGTCAGGAAGGCGCGGTCATGGCGTTCGCCGCGCGCTTCCCGCAGCCGCAGGTCGCCCTGCAATTTTGCCAAGACGTCGGCAAACGGCCCTTCGTCCGGAATCAGCGGCAATAGCGCCCGCGCCGGCAGGTCGGGAAAGGTCAGTGAGACGTTGAGAAGCGCCGAAACGGCTTCGCGTGCGCGGTCGCGGTCGATCAGCGGCACGCCGGATGCGGCAAACGGATGCCGCCATCCCGCCAGCACCCCGAGCGGTACGCCCCAGCGGAACCGCGGCTGTTCGAACGGCCACACGCCGAGCAGCGGCGCGCCACGTGAAGCGTCGGCGTGTATCGCCAGGACCTGCACGCCATCCCCGAAGGGCAGGCGCGCTGGGAGTGCGAATTCGGGCTCGTAGAAGATGTTGGCCGTCAGCGCGCGTTTTGCCAGGGCCGCCCATTCGTCTGCGATGCTGTGTGCGTCCTGCAGCGGCCGGATCGACAGATGCAGGCCTGTCGCCCGGCACGTGCCGGTGCGCGTCTTTCCGACAGCGGTCTGGAGCCGCTCCGATTGTTGCCATGCCCCGCTTGGCACCTGCCTCAGGCTTACCGGATCATGCATTGGCATTCTGCTCCCGCCGCCAGCGCATCTGGCCGAACTTTTCCAGTGTCGGCCTGAGCTGCGGATGCTTCAGCGACAGGTGGCGCACGAGCCGGCGCAGCGCTGCCTCGGCAACGACGATCAGGCCGAGCGGGGTAAGCGCCTGCTGGTACTCGAACAGGTCCGTCGTCTCTGCCTCGAAGCGGCTCTTGTAGGACAGCGAGCCGACGCTGAGATCGAAGACGCCAAAGCCCTTTTCGCTGCACCACTCAAGCGACTTGAACAGCGCCACCAGCCCGGGCGACCCGGCCTGTGTCTCCTTGCATGTGGTGATGGCAGGCGCGATGAGGGTGAAGACGTCGCCCTGGACGAAGGCGTAAATCACAGCCACCGAATACTCCCCGGCCCGCAGCGTGAACAGCCGTCCTGCCGGCTCGCCGGATTCGCGGTTCGCCAGTGCCCGGTAGAAAGAGACGACACGCGGATCGAGCATCGCGTCGCGCCGGCCGAGTTCTGCGAAGCGCGCCGTCCGGAATTCGACCAGCGTCGCCATTGCAGCGTCGACATCTTCATTGGTGGCGGCCTCCACGAAGGACAGGGGGCCGAATTTCTCCAGCTTCTTGGACTTGCGGCGGATTTCCTTGGCAAGCGACATCGTCGTCGGGACAAGCGACCGGTCCGCCATGTAAAGGGTCGTGGCATTTGCCCCCATCTCCTTCAGGAAATCCGCGCCGCTGAGCGCATGCGGTCCATTGTGAAGGAGCCGCGGCAGCTTCTTGAAAGTCACGGCATGGGCTGCGGGCGCGGCCTTGAGCACAGCCTTCCAGAGCTCTCGCGTTTCTTGTGCTGACAACGGCGTGTCGCGGAAATAGGTCGGTGCGAAATAGTCGACGAGATCGAAGTCGACGGCCTCGAGAATGGCAAGTCCGAGCTTGCGTCGACGCACGAAGGGGAACAAGGCAATCGGATTCCCCCGGCTGTCGGTCACGCTGACCATCACCAACCGTTGCGAGCCAGTCAACACATGGTTCTGGATTTCCCGGAGCAGCAACCTGCTTTGAAAGATGTTGTCGGTGCTGCTCGCGGTTCGCGTGAAGAACGCGTCGTCCAGACCTTCGAGCACCCGCGCCGAAAAAGTTTGCGGCATCGCTACACGCTGTTCCTGGGGATTTGGTACATTCATCAAAGGAACCCACATCAGTTTCGTCGGGCACCTACCCGCGCCGGGAACGCGCGCACGCGTTCCGATCCGGCCTCACCGCGGCTAGACAGCAGACACGCTTTCACTACATCCGGCCGGTGTCGTGCGGGTAAACACAGCCATGCAAGATCGCGCCCTGGTTTACCGAGGCCTAATGTTTTGCTCCGCATTTTATCCAGTTTGGAGGTGGCGCTTAGCCCCGCCGGCTTCGGTGGGGCGGATCTCAGTGGCGCTGTTCGGAAGCCCATCTCGGAAGCGGCGAGCTGGCACGGGCTGGACTGCCGGCCAGACTGAGCAGCGATCCGGAGCGCGGCGCAAGCCTTGCCTCTGCTCTTGTCTCGGGTTCCGCCGGTGCGATCTCGATTTGGGCAACCGCGGTGTCGGCGACAGGTCGGCGGACATCCGAGCCCCCGACCTCCCTGACGATTGCCGTGCCGAGCACGCCGAGGATACCTGCCACCATGCCCACTATAGCACCGAAACCTGCCATCTGGATCGTGCGCGGCGGCCAGCTCCGGTTTCTCGGCGGCACCGGTGGTGAGATCACCCGGATGTTTGTCGTGTCGAGCTGCTGACGTTCCGTGACCTCGCCGACACGCGCCAGGAATGCCTCGTAGATCGCGGTCTTCGCTGCTGCGTCGCGGATCAAATCGCGCAGTTGCACCTCCGCGTCGTTGTCGGAGAACACACCGGAACTGACGGTCGAGGCGTCCGACCCGAGAGCGGCAACCACTGCCTTGGCCTGATCGAGATCGTTCCTCGCCGCCTGCACCATACGTTCCCTCTCGGCCTGGATTTCGTTCTGCAGCCCGCTTAGTTCGCTCTGCGTCTGCAGTAGGGTAGGGTGCCGCGGTCCGTAGATCCGCGCTTCGGCATCGGCCCGCGACTTCAGCGACGCATATTGCGTTCGCAAGGCCGATATCGTCGGCGAACGCATCGCGTAGTTGTCCGTGGAGTTGGCGGAGGTAAGTTCCCGATAGCGAGACTCGGTGGCGATTAGGCGCTCGCGGGCCTCCACAAGCTGCTGGTTGATCTGCGACATCGAGCGCGAACTGATCAGCTCGCCCTGCGTCGAGCGCAGTCCGAACTTACGCCTGAATTCCTCGACGGCCTGCTCCGCGGTGTTCACCTCGCTCTTCAGTTCGCCGATGCGTGCAGCCAGCGAATCCGCCGTGCGGCGCGCACCGTCCGAGTCGGCTGCGACCAGCTCTTCTCGGAAGGCCGTGACGATCGCATTCGAGATCCGGACCGACTTCTCGGCGTCGTCGGTCCACAGCGACATGGAAATGACGAAGGAAACCTCGTCGCGCCGCGCGCTGACACGCTTGCGAAGGTTGCTGAGGGCAATGATATCTGGTGGCTGCTCGGCACGAGTGCTTCCGAGAAGCTTGCCGATGCTGAAAATCGAGGCCCACGAAGGCGGCGGCACGAATTCGGGATCCTGGTCGAGCTTCTGCGCGGCAATGGCGCGCAAGAGGACGCTGCTGGAAAGCAGGGTCTGGCGCTTACTTTCGACGTTCAGGATCTGCGCATCGCGCTGCTGTTCATTCTGGCGGAACAGGTCGTCCGACACGATCTGCAGGCCGGCGGGGTCCATCAATATGTCGGTGGTCACCTCGAAGCGCGGCTTCGCCAGCATCGCGTAGCCGGCGCCGAGCACGAGGCCGATCAGGCTCGCGGCGATGATCCACTTCAGACCCCGGCGAAGCCAGGACATCATCTGCGGCAGGTCGATCTGCAGATAGCGTTCCAGGCTCACCGCTACGTGCGGCGCAGTTGCGCGGCCGCGCGCGTCGGGGGCTTCCACTCCTTGCATGCTAGCAGACCTCGTTAAGCTTTCTTTCCAGCGCGCTGGGATACGTCATCACAGCATCCATTAGCGGCGCATGATTAACGATTGGTTTCGAAAGCGCGCGAAACCATTGAAAAGCCTGCAATTCGGGCCGAGCCGCCTAGTGTGGGAAGGCTGCATAGCAAAGGCTCGGAATGGCTTCGGGTAGCGAATTGTTTACCATTTTCGGTAACGATTGAGGGATGGGCGCACCTTTTCGCGCGTGCGTCCGTTCCTGCGGGCAGGAACCGCTCCATGCATCTGGACGATCGATTCACATGAAGTCATCGACATTCGCGGTCGTCGCGATCTATGCGCTTGTCGCGCTGTCCATGTGGAGCCCCGATGCTCAGACGTCCTATGCCGGCATGGTCACCATGCTGCGCTACGTGCTCTTCATCGCCGCATCGGCCTCCATCATCGGCTATGCCTATCTGGCCAGGGGCATTCTGATATCGCGCTCGCCCGAGTGGGTCCTGCTGATTGCGTTCCTGTCCTATGTCTCCCTGTCCGCCCTGTGGAGCGACGGCGGGGTCGACGCGATCATCAAGGGCGGGCTGATCTTCTCGGCACTGCTCGTATCGGTCAGCATCGCCAGCATTGTCAGTCTGGGTGACGTGCTGCGCATCTACTACAAGGCGATGGGTGTCTTCGTCCTCCTGTCGCTCGCAGTGGTCATCCTTTTCCCCGAGACCGGTATCGAGAAGGGGTGGCTGCTCGAGGGCGACTGGAAAGGCATCGCCGGTCAGAAGAATGGCCTGGGCAACATCGCAAGTCTCGTCTTCGTCGCCTCCCTCGTGCTGCCGCTGCAACGCCGTTTCGATGGACGCCGCCTCTTCGCCACCTATGGACCAAGGCTGGCCATGGTCGCGATATCGGGAATCTGCCTGGTCAATTCCGGGTCACGCGGCGCGCTGCTCAGCGCCGGCATCGGCATCGGTTCGGTGCTGGTCGCCAGGGCGCCGAAAGCGTTGCAGCGCCTCGGGCTCGTCGTGCTCGTCGTCCTGGCCATACCTGTGGTCAATCTGGTGCTGGCGACGATCGAACTCAGCGCCGACAAGATCGGCGTGCTCGGCACCACGGTCGATACCAACAGCCGCACCACGCTCTGGTTCTACGGACTCGAGCAGATGAATGGCCGCGAATTGCTGGGCTTCGGCGTCGGCGGCTTCTGGACGCCAGAGCGCGTGATCGCCTTCCGCGACGTGCACGGCTGGGTCCTCGACAATTTCCATAACGGCTATGTCACCATCTTCGTGGAGGGCGGCATCGTCGGCATGCTGCTTCTGGTGTTCTCCATCCTTTTCCTGATGCTGCTCTACCTGGTCACGATCGGCAATGTGCGCGACACCCACATCGCGCTTGCCTTCGGCTACACCAACATGTTCCTGGTCGGAAACCTGGTGGAAAACGAGATAGGCCGCTCGACCTCGCTCACCTTCATCATGTTCCTCATCCTGTCGTTTTCGCTGCGCACCCAGGTGTCACGGATCCTGGCGCCCCATCCCCCCGACGTAGCCCTGCCGGCGGGCATGCCAAGCCCGAGGCCGGCATGAGAAAACGTCCTCTCTCGAGCCTTCTTTACCTTACGCCAACTCTTTCTTGAGGGTTTTGGCGTCTTACTCCGAGCCTATCGTCACCATGCAGGCAGATATGCGAGCAAAAACCAAGGCCGGGCCCGTCCGGCTCCTTTTCATCCAGACCCAGGCCGAAATGGCCGGGGCACAGGAGATCTCGCGCCTGCTCGGCGAGGGCTTTGCACAGGAGGAGCGGATCGGCGAGCCGGAATACGAGATCCATCACCTGTTCTTCTACCGCAAGACCGCTGCCTTCGACCGCTGGGCCAATGTGCATTTCTGCCTGCAGGACAGCCCGCGCAATCCGTTCGCCTTCCTTATCTTCCTGTGGAAGCTCTTGCGCATGATCCGCCGCATCGACCCGGATGTCCTGCTTACCTTCCAGCACTACGGCAACATCTTCGGCGCCGCAGCCGGCCGCCTTGCCGGCGTGCCCGTCGTCATTGCCAACCATGTCTCGGCACCGGCCACGATCAGCCCGCCGGCCCGCTTCATCGACCGCATCCTAGGGCTCCTCGGCGCCTATGACATCATCACCGTCAATTCCAACGAGACCTGGCGCAACTACCAGGCCTATCCGGCCCGATACCGCAAACGGCTGACGCACGTTCCGCACGGCTTCGAGGACAAGTCGGTTGAGATCGGCCGGCAGGAGGCGCGCACCATGTTCGGCCTGCCGCAGGGCGTTGTGCTGATTGGCTCGGTCGCGCGCCTGCATCCGCTGAAACAGCTGGACGCGGCAATCGCCGTGCTCGCCCGGCGCCCGGCACTCCATCTTGCCATCGCCGGGCAGGGGCCTGATGAGGCGCGTCTGCGCGCGATCGCCGCCGACCTCGGCGTCACCGACCGCCTGCACCTCATCGGCGACATGCCGCCGCAGCAGGTCGGCCTGTTTTTGGCCAGTCTCAATGCCTTCGTCTTCCCGACGCTGGCGGAGACCTTCGGTCTTGCCGCCGTCGAGGCCGCGCAGGCCGGCGTACCGGTCGTCGCCAACGACCTGCCCGTACTGCGGGAGGTACTCAGCGTCGACGGAGAGCCCAGCGCGCTGTTTGCTGATGCTGCCGACACAGAAGCCTTTGCCGCCGCTATCGACAGCGTCTTCCAGGACCATGGCGCAACCGCCCGCAGGGTCGTGCTTGGCCGCCGTCTCGCCGCCCGCTACTCGGTCTCGGGCATGGTCGACGCCTATGCCGGGCTTATCGCTCGGGCGCTCGGCCGCCAGGCGCCTTCTCCGGTAGTGTGTCCTCCACGATCGACCCCGGCGCTTCGCTCGTCGCAGCGGTGACGCAAGTGGCGTCGACAGGCCCGGCGACAATCCTCGTCCATGTCGAGCGTACTGCGCTGGCGCGCTGGGTGCTGTGGCTGGTCGAGGCACTCGAAAGGTGTCCGGGTACCGCCGTTCACGTCCGCCTTGCCGACACGCCGCAAGGCGAGAGTTCGGCCCTCGCAACGCTCCTGTCGCTCGAACGCATCACCGTCCGTCATGGCCCCGGTGGCGCCGACCGCATCGCGCCGTCCGACCTTTCATCCGCGCACGCGGCCCCCGAACACCTGAAACCCGACCTCGTCATCGATCTTGCCGCGGCGGGCGCGCCGGCATCGGCCGCGCCGCGCCTGCGCCCGCTCTACAACGGCCAGCCCGGTGAGACGTCGCTCGCTTCGGCCCTGTTCTTCCAGGGCACGCCAGCCATCGCCATTGAGCGGTCGACCTCGGACGAGGCAGCCCATGTCGTTGCCACGGGCTCTGCATCGCTGGAAGCAGCAGCCGGCATCGGCGGCGCCATCGAGGCCGTCGGCTCGCGCGTCATTGCCCTAATCCTGAAGGCGCTGTCGCCCACCGCCGCCGACGCTCGCCTCGATGCTCCGGTCACCGCGCCCTTTCGCTCCATCACCCACGCCGACATTGCCGGGAGCACCGCAAAAGATGTCGCTCGCGCCGCCGTCCGCGCCGCCTACCAGCTCTGCTGCCACGGTTCCCACTGGCGCGTCGGCTGGCGTTTCGTTGAGCCCGGCGGCGACGTCTGGACGCGCCGCGATCTGGATGGCGTGCGCTGGAACGTGCTGGCCGACCCGGTCGACCATTTCTATGCCGATCCGTTTCCGCTGCGCTGGCAGGGCAGGGACTACCTGTTCTTCGAGGATCTCGACCATAAGACCGAAAAGGGCATCATCTCCGTCATCGCCTTCGACGAGGCCGGCCGCCCGGGTCCCACCATGCCGGTGCTGGAGGAGCCCTGGCATCTCTCATACCCCTTCCTCATCGAGCATCGCGGCGACATCTTCATGATCCCGGAAAGCTCCACCAACCGCGACATCGCCATCTACCGCGCCGTCGATTTCCCGCTGAAATGGCAGCGCCACGCCGTGCTGGTCGAGGGCGTCGAGGCCGCCGACGCGACCATCGTCGAGCATGACGGCCTCTACTGGATGACCGCCGTGGTGCGCGACGGCTCCGGCGGTTATTCCGACATGCTGGCGCTGTGGTCGGCCAATGACCTTTTCGGCCCATGGCAGGCGCACCCGTCTAACCCGGTGCTGATCGACGACCGCACGGCGAGGCCCGCCGGCAATTTCGTCAGCCGCGACGGCAAGCTCTATCGTCCCGTGCAGGATTGCCGCCGCACCTATGGCGCGGCACTCAACCTGATGCGCGTCACTAGGCTCGACCGCGAGGGATTTGCACAGCAGAGCGAGGGCGCCGTCACCGCCGGCGGCACTTGGCCGGGCAGCCGCATCCACACGCTGAACTACAATGGCCGCCTTGAAACGATCGACGGCTATACGCTGCGCCCGAAATGGAAACCCGCCGCCGATCTCGTCGACTGGTGGTACCGCCCGCCGGACGTCTAGTCTGGCGTCAGCGCCTGCATGATGCCGGCGTCCGGCATGCCGGTTTCGGGGTCGATCAGTCCGAACCCGTCCTGGAAATCCCAGTGCATCCAGCCGATGCAGCGCTGCTCCGCCTGCCGCCGCACCGCCGCCAGCCAGTCGAGCCGTGCCCCGCGCGGCGCGACATGCGACAGCACGCCGAACTCGTTGACGATCACCGGCCGCTCATGCGCCACGCTCCAGTCGCGCATCGTCTCTAAGGCCGCCGCCATGCCGGCCTCGTCCCACGGCTCGTCCAGCGCATCCGCCAGTGCCTTCGCCGCGCGCTCTTTTCCGGCGCCCTTCAGCGCCGCCATCTGTTCCTGCATGACAGGATCGGAGAGATTCGCCGGGAACGGCAGGCCTTTCAGGTCGGCGATCGGGTCATCGGCGCCGCCCCAGTCAGCGCCCTGGTGCGTAAATGCGAACGGGTCGTAGTAATGGACCGCGTAGATCACATTGGCATCGTCGAGCGGCGCCATGCCGGCAAGCGTCTCGTGCCGCTGCGGTCCCGCCGGTCCGATGATGATCGTGTGCTGCGGCAGGATTTCGCGGATCGCCGCGGCCGTCCGCGCCGCTGCCTCCTGCCATGTCTCCGGGCCGACCTCCGGCTCGTTCAGCACTTCGACCGCCAGCTTGCGCGGGTCGATCGAGCGCACCCGCGCCGCGATCGCGCCCCACAGCGCGGCCAGCCTCTCCTCGCCGGCCTGCCGGTCTGCCTCGAGTATGCCGCCGATGGCGTTGCCGGCGTGCAGGTCGAGCGACACCGTGTAGTCGAGGCTGAGCAGGAAGACGACCTCCTCGAACATGCGGTCGAGATAGGCCTCGGCTCCGATGCCCTCGAGCTTGCGCTCGTCGAGCGGCAGGCGGATGTGGCGAAACCCGTGCGCATAAAGGGCCTCCAGCTGCGCCATGTTAGGCCGCTGGCTTGCGTCCTCATGGTCCCACCCGGGCAAGTTGACGCCACGCCGCATCGTCCCGAGCAGCGCGTGGTTGGCAAAGCGCGCCGCAACCTGGCATGCCTGGTCGTCGCGTTCTGCAGATTGAGCCGCGCTAGTTGCCGGCACCAAGCCCATCAAAGCAAGCCAAGCCGCGGCATAAAGGCGTGGCGCGCGCTTCAGCAAGCCGGGCACCTAGGACGAATGGCGGATCAGCGCGCCGATGGCTTGCGGGTTGGTCGTTAGGTAGCGCATGCCGAGGCGGCGCGGCTCGCGCATGGCGCGATAGACCCACTCGAGGCCGGCATCCTGCATCCATTGCGGCGCGCGCGGGTTCTTGCCGGAGATGAAGTCGAACAGCCCGCCCGATGTCTTCACCACGCCCACCCCGTTCAGCCGGTCGATGTTGCGCTCGATGAACTGCTGCTCCAGCGGCACGCCAAGACCGATCCACAGAATGTCCGGCTTCGCCGCATTGATCGCCTCGACCACGCCAGCCTCTTCGTCGCGGCTGAAATAGCCGTTGCGCCGGCCGGCGAAGGCGAGCTTCGGATAGGCCTTGCGCATCGCCTCGACCGCCTTGGCGTTGATCTCTTCGCTGGCGCCGAGAAAATAGAACGACAGGCCCTGCTGCTCGGCCAGCCGTGCCACCTCGTGTACCAGGTCGGTCGTGGCAACGCGCTCAGGCAGCGGCCTTGCCGAAAACAGCCGCGAATAGAGCACCATCGGCATGCCGTCGGCATGGATCTGGTCGGCCTTCATCATCAGCCGCACGAAATCGGGGTCCTTGCCGCACAGCGCCAGCACCTGGCCGTTGGCCGAGGTCGAATAGAACGGCCGCCGGCCGCTGCCGCGATGGGCCAGCGCCTCTGCCACAAAGCCGCGTGCCGAGGTCTTCATGTCGGTCTGCGTTATCGGCAGTCGGCCAAGCAGGCTAGTCGGCCATTCTTTCATCGGGCGTTCGGTTGTTGTCGTCACTTGGCGTCACCGGTCGGTTTTCTGCCGGCATGGCAGTCAGGGAAACCTACCCCTGGAGTCGTTGCCGAATACTACATTATCTCGGCACGAAAACCATTTCTTCAACGAAATCATCGCGCCATGGTTAATCTGGTAAAGGTAAACTTCTGCAAATACCTATGATTTTAATCAAAATATACTTTGATGAGCACTCGCGGCATTGTGAGGTCGGGCAGGAGAGCCAGTGGCTTTCCGGGATACCGCGGCGCGGCCTTAATGGGCAGGCTGGATCGCCACCTCGGAAACGGTGCGCGCCGGCTCCGGGTCGCGACGGTCGGGCTGCAGGCTACCCTGGTAGCGTACGATCAGCCCGCCGCCGAGCGGCGCACCGAGCGCAACGTCAAAATGAAACACGCCGTCAACGGCGAACTCCCGGCTTTCGCTGGTCGGGAGCAGGAACCTCGGCAACGGCACGCCGAGCAGCCAGCCCCGGCGCACCGGCAGCCGCATGCAGCCGTCTTCCACCGGCAGGTCCTGCTCGTAGTTGAACAGCCAGAAGCGTTCCCGGTAGCGGTAGGGATAGGGCGCTGGCGTGAGGTAGGAGCGGAACACGCGGCCGCCGAAATTGCGCTCCCAGATCTCGCCGCTGCCGCGGCGTGTCTTGGTCACCGTCAACGCTATCGCCTCGGTCGCCTGGGGAAAGCCGAAGAACCGCGCTGCCAGCCGCGCGACGGGCGAGGTGCCGCGCGTCACCTTCGCCGTGCCGGAAAAGCTATCTATGTCGTGTACGTCGTGCAGCACCTGAACAGCGGGCGGAAGATCCTCCCACCGATCCGCCAGCGCGGCCTGGAAAAGACTCGGAGCAGGTGCCTCCTCGAGACTCGTCGATACCGAAAGGTCGGCCATCGCGTCCTCCAGTTCGGTCCGCGTCGTCTCGGCCAGGCAGGGTCGGGCGCCGGGCTTCACGCTGGCAAGCCGGCCCAGCAGAGCGCGCGCCGCCACCGCCGGAATGTAGGGACCATCGCCCGCCTCGGCGATGAGCCGCCAGTCGCGCCTCACAGTGCTCCTGCCGGCGCGCCCGATCACCGTGACCAGCATGCCGCCGCGGTCGGTGCCGAAGGCGAGAAAGAGGTTGGCGACACATCGCATGAACTCCGCCCGTCCGGGCGTCACGTCGAAGGTCCAGGCACGCCGCAACAGGCCGATGCCGCGCATGGCCGCGTCCAGCAGCCCAAGTTCCATGCCGGCCCGGAACATCACCGACCGAGCCTTGAAGAAGGACGGAAAGAGCCTGATGTCGGGCGTCTCGATGAAGCGTGCGGTCCTGGTCATTCCCTGCGTCAGGCGCACCCGGCGGCCATCGCCCCAGCAGGCCTGGTCGCGCCAGGCCCCTCCGCGCCAGACACGTGACGTGGTGCCGAGCTGTCCGACGATGCTTGCGATGACCGAGACGCCACGCGGAGCGCGGTTCCCCGGCAGGATGGCGGTCTCGATGAGCAGCACCTCGTCGAGGCCGGCGCGAAGATCGGCCGCCACTGACGAGGAGATGCCTGGAACGCTGGACACGCCGGAAAGCAGGCGTAGCCCCTTTTCGCGAGCAGCACCGTCCAGCGCGGCGATCCCGGCGGTGAAGGAGGCGTCGTCCGAGAGGTCGAGATAGTCCGCACCGTAGTCGATGCAGAGGCGCGGCAGCCTGTAGGGATCTTCCCCGTAGGTCTGGAAGGGCCCGGCGGCATCCACCACCGCTTCCGGCGCGCTGGCGAACAAGGCTGCAGGGTCGGCCCGCAGGTCGACCGCCAGCGCCGCGCATCCCAGCCGTTTCGCCAATGCCTCGGCCTTGCCGCGGTCACGTCCGGCGATCGTCACCGCGTGCCCGTCGCGCACGAGCAGTTCGGCCAGCCGGGACCCGAAAACGCCGTAGCCGCCGGCGATGGTCACCTTCATTCGATCAGCCTCGCCCTGAGCGCCGGGTCTGCCACCGCGCACATGTCGGCTTGACCGAACAGGCGATAGCGGCTCCGCGCGAGCCGGCGGTAGAGTCGGTCCTGGACACGGCGCGGCAGCAGGCGGATCGGCTGCAGCAGCAGTCCTGCGCCGCCGATTCGCCGCCCGGCACGTACCACCGCGTCGAGCGAGGTATAGGCGTGGCCATCTTCAAGGTAGAGCCAGCTTTCGGGATCGTCAGCCGCGAGGCCGAAGTGGTTGAGCAGCGCTTGGCCGAGCGGCGTCTGCGTGCGGCATATCCTGAATTCATGCGCCTTGTCGAAACGCGCGATTAGCCGCGCCCCGCCCGAGCACAGCGCGCACTCGCCATCCATCACCGTTACCGGCCCGGAATCGTCGAACGCCGGGACCCTGGGATCGGCCCGATAGGAATAGCGCCCCCGTGAATTAAACCCTTCCATGCTGACGACTTCAGCCTTTTGCAGGACGGCACGATTGCCGACCCCACTCTAGACGGGCGTGAAGCGGCGGGCCATGTCCGTTCGCCGCTATTGGTGAACAAGCGGTCGACGCGAAGCAAGCAAGGGTTGAGATCTACTTGCCGAGTTCTACCGACCTTGCCCGCGCCGCTTCCACCGCTTCCCCGACCAGAGTTTTCAGCCGGTCCTCGCCCATCAGCACGGCAAGTGCCGCCGCCGTCGTGCCGTTCGGGCTGGTCACCTGCTGGCGCAGCGTGCCGGGTTCGTCCTGGCTTTCGGCGGCCAGCGAAGCGGCGCCGTAGACCGTCTGCTTGGCGAGCAGTTTTGCCGTATGGGTCGGAAGCCCGGCCTTCTCGCCGGCCGCGGTCAGGCATTCGATGAAATGGAACACATAGGCTGGGCCCGAGCCGGACACCGCCGTCACCGCATCCATCAGGCTCTCGTTTTCGATCGTCGCCACCTCGCCGCTCGCGGATAAAAGGTCGGCCACGAAACTCTGCGTTCCTGCCGCCACGTGTGGATTGGCGAAGGTCACCATCATGCCCTTGCCGATGGCCGCCGGCGTGTTCGGCATGCAGCGCATCACTGAGGCATCGCTGCCGAGAATTTCCTCGAATGTGGCGATCGGCGTTCCCGCCGCGATCGACAGGAACGTCGCCTTGTCGGCAAAGCGCTTGTAGCCCGCCACCACGTCGCGGATCACCTGCGGCTTGACCGCAATCACGATCAGTTCCGGCGAAACATCGGCGGCGATGTCGCCTGCCGAGGCCACCGCCACGCTGCCCAACCGCGCCGCGCGCTCGCGCAGTTCCCCGTTCGGCTCGACGACCAGCGTTTCCTTCGCGTCGAGCTTGCCGGAATTGATCCAGCCGCAAAGCATCGCGTAGCCCATGTTTCCGCAACCGGCCAGCAACACGCGAATCGTCGTCATGCCGTCAAACTCCTCTTGGCGCCCCATGCGGCGCAGGGCCTCCGGTTTATCATCGTCTCCGCCGAGGTCCAGCGATTAGGCTGAAAGCGCTTGGCTTTCGCCACGCCGCTTTCGCTATCGCGGCAATCAACGCCGCAAAGTCGCGATTGCCTGCTGCATTAATCGGCATTATGCGGGTCACATCATTGTCAGACGGGGGAACTTCATGGCCGACATCATCGACGGAAAACTCATCGCCGAAGACGTCGTCCAGACCGTCAAGCGGATGACCGCAGACCTTGTTGCCAAGGGCAACCCGGCGCCCGGCCTTGCCGTCGTCATCGTCGGCGAGGATCCGGCTAGCCAGGTCTATGTCGCCTCCAAGGGCAAGAAGGCAAAGGAATGCGGCTTCAAGTCGGTGCAGCACACGCTGCCCGCCGACACGTCCGAGGCCGATCTCCTGAAGCTGATTGGCGAACTCAACGCCGATGCCACGATCGACGGCATTCTCGTCCAGCTGCCGCTGCCCGGCCACATCGATTCCGGCAAGGTCATCCAGACCATCGCGCCGGAAAAGGATGTCGACGGCTTCCACTTCATCAATGTCGGCAAGCTCGGCACCGGCGAGCTCGAAACCGCCTTCGTGCCCTGCACGCCGGCCGGCTCCATGCTCCTGATCGAGCGGGTGCGCGGCAAGGACCTTTCGGGGCTCAACGCCGTCGTCGTCGGCCGCTCCAACATCGTCGGCAAGCCGATGGCAAACCTGCTGCTCGCCGCCAACTGCACCGTAACCGTCGCGCACAGCCGCACCAGGGACCTGCCGGCGCTCGCCCGCACCGCCGACATTTTGGTCGCCGCCGTCGGCCGCCCCGAAATGATCAAGGGCGACTGGGTCAAGGAAGGCGCCACCGTCATCGACGTCGGCATCAATCGCGTGCCGGCACCCGAAAAGGGCGAGGGCAAGTCGCGTCTCGTCGGCGATGTCGCCTTTGCCGAGGCCGCGGAAAAGGCTGGCGCCATCACGCCGGTTCCGGGCGGCGTCGGGCCAATGACCATCGCGCTGCTGATGGCCAACACGCTGGTTTCGGCGTCGCTCAAGGCGGGACTTCCGCGGCCGTCCTTCTGACGATCGCATCGGCTTTGCCCCAACCCTCTTCTCCTGTAGACATGCCCGTCATGTCCGAACCGACGCAAGACAGCCGGCAGTTCGCCTTCCTGCTGGTCGACAAGTTTTCGATGTTTTCGCTGGCCGCGGCCATCGACACCTTCCGCTCGGCCAACCGGCTGATCGGCCGCGATTTCTACGGCTGGACCACCGTCTCGGCCGACGGCGAGGCGGTCATTGCCTCGAACGGCCTGCCGCTCAAGATCGACTATGCGGTGGCCGATCTGCCGCCGGTCGACATCCTCTTCGTCTCGGTCGGCCTGACCACCGAATTTCCCGGCAAGAGCAAGATTCTCGGCGCCCTGCGCAGCTGGGGTCGCCGCGGCGGCGCCCTCGGTGCGCTTTCGGTCGGCTCCTACCTGCTTGCCGAGGCCGGCCAGCTCGAGAGCTACCGCTGCACCATCCACTGGGAAAACCGCGCCGGCTTCATGGAGCGTTTCCCCGACATCGAGTGCACCGGCAACGTCTTCGAGATCGACCGCAAGCGCTACACCTGCGCCGGCGGCACCACCTCGATCGACCTTATGCTGGAGATCGTCCGCGGCGATTTCGGGTCGGCGCTCGCCAATGGCGTCGCCAACCAGTTCCAGCACGAGCGCATCCGCTCGGCCGGCGACCGCCAGCGCGTCGGCCCCGAGCGCGACCTGTCGGGCAAGTCGGAAAAGCTGCGCAAGATCGTCGAGCTGATGGCCGACAATCTCGACGAGCCCTATTCGGCCGTCCAGTTGGCCAAGTCCGCCGGCCTTTCGGTGCGCCAGGTCGAGCGCCTGTTTCTGCGCCATCTCACCGTGACGCCCGGCCGCTACTACATGCGGCTGAGGCTGGAGCGCGCCCGCGAACTGCTGCGCCAGACCAACATGCCGATCCTCGACGTCGCGATCGCCACCGGCTTTACCTCGCATTCCTATTTCGCCCAGAGCTACCGGCTGCAGTTCGGCCGCCCGCCGAGCGAGGAACGCCGTACCACCTATTGACCAGGCAACGGCTCGATGCGCCGTTCCGCGCCTTGCCAGCCCCCCGTGCCTCCTCTAGCGTTCGCCGCCATCGCAGGTTGATTCACGGAGAGACGATTTTGGCTCAGATTTCGCGTGGCATGCTTGCCGCCCTGCTAGTGTTCTGCATGACGGCCATTGCCTCGGCGGCCGACCGCGCCATCATCGTGCTCGATGCCTCGGGCTCCATGTGGGGCCAGATCGACGGCACGCCGAAGCTGGAAATCGCCCGCGATACACTGCGCACCGTGTTGCAGACCGTGCCGGCCGACATGGAGCTCGGCCTGATGGCCTATGGCCACCGCGAGAAGGGCTCCTGCGACGACATCGAACTGGTCGTGCCGCCGTCCGCGAGCAACGCCGCATCCATCACTGCTGCCGCCGACGCGATGAAATTCCTCGGCAAGACGCCGCTGACGGCCGCCGTCAAGCAGGCCGCCGAGGCGCTGAAATACACCGAGGAGAAGTCCACCGTCATTCTCATCACCGACGGCATCGAGACCTGCGAGGCCGATCCCTGCGCGCTTGGCAAGGAGCTGGAAGAGTCCGGCGTCGATTTCACGGCCCATGTCGTCGGCTTCGGCCTGTCGGCGGAAGAGGGCAGGGAGGTCGCCTGCCTCGCTGAAAACACCGGCGGTAAGTACCTGCAAGCGTCGAATGCCGGCGCGCTGAAGGAGGCGCTGGCCGAGGCGGTCACCATCGCGCCCGAGCCGGAACCCGCGCCGGAACCGGTGGCCGATCCCGAACCTGCACCGGCGCCAGTCGCCGAGCCTGCGCCCGAACCGGCGCCGGTGGCAGCTCCTGAGCCCGCCGCGCCTGAGTTCAATTTCGCGCCGAGCGTCGTCATGGCGCCCGGCGGCACGCCGCTCGCCGATGCCGGCCAGGCCTGGGAGATCTACAAGGCGGCCGCGGACGGCTCCAAAGGCGAGCGCGTCGGCACCGAATACAATGCCTACAAGGGCACTCTCGAGCCGGGCGACTACATCGTGCTCGCCCGCCTCGGCGAGGCGTCCGCCGAGATGCCGGTGAAGATCGAGGCCACCGCGACCGCCGAGCCCGTCTTC
Source organism: uncultured Rhizobiaceae bacterium (assembly GCA_947259295.1). Taxonomy (GTDB): domain Bacteria; phylum Pseudomonadota; class Alphaproteobacteria; order Rhizobiales; family Rhizobiaceae; genus CAMYMG01. The sequence continues at coordinate 34,221 of CAMYMG010000061.1, read as the reverse complement.
GTGCTCAACGCCGGCACGCTGGTCGTCCGGCCGCGCCCCTCGGAGGGCGCCGACATCAACGATGGCGCCGCCGTCGTCGTCGAATATCCCGGCGGCTCGGGCCCGGCCACCAATTACGGCGAGACGAAAATCGTCCTGCCCGCCGGCGAGCAGAAGCTCACCGTCAGGATCGGCGAGGGCGAGGTCAGCGAGACCGTCCAGATCGCCGCCGGCCAGACCGTCGAGAAGGACGTCGTCGTCGGCGTCGGCCATGTCACCCTCAACGCCCTCTATGTCGAGGGCGGCGACAAGGTCGATGCCTCCGGCCTGTCGACCAGGATCGTCAAGGCCAGGCAGAAGGTCGACGGCACGCGCGACGACGTCGCCAATGCCTATGGCCCCGATGCCAAGTTCGACCTGCCGCCCGGCGATTACGTGGCGATACTGCGCATGGAGGGTGCCGAGGTCGAGCGCCCCTTCAACATCCGGGCCGGAGAAGCCAAGGACGTCACCGGTTTCCTCGATGCCGGCGTGCTAGTCGTCTCCGCCCCCGGCGCCAAGCACATCGAGCTGTTCGAGGCGAAGAAGGACATCCAGGGCAACCGCAAGTCGGTCGGCTATGCCTACAGCGACACCCACCAGGCGACGCTGCCGGCCGGCGACTATGTCGTGGTTGCCGAAATGGCCGACGGAGGCGCGAACAAGGAAGCGCCTGCCACCGTCAAGGCCGGCGAGCGGTCCGAGGTGACCGTGCCCTAGCCGGCACGGCCGGCCGCGACGCTAGTTGGCGTGCTTGCCGGAACTGCCCTTGCTCAGCATCTGCGTCGCCTGCGCGGCGGCCATGCCGTGGTCGAAGCGGCCCTGCTTGAGGAAGGTCAGCACCTGCGCGATCACCAGCGGGTTGTTCATCAGGAAGGTGTGGCTGACATGCAGCGTGATATGATCGCGCATGCCCTGCAGCTTTGTGCTGGCGACTGTCACCGTGCCGTCGTTCGGGCCCTTGAGCTTCGACGCCAGCATGCGATTGGCTGACCTGTCCCCGGCGATGACGCCCAGTGTGAAGTTGGCCGGGCCGAGCCGCCGCACGATGCTGCCCGGGCCGGTCCCGAGTTCCTTCGCCGCCGGCCCCAGCACCGCGAAAAATCCGCGCTTGTCAAAGGCATCGACGACTTCCGACCCCTGGTTGGGCGGAGCCAGCATCACGACCTTGCCTAGATTGGCCGGCCGGTGGTCCTTCAGCCAGGCGCGCACCAGGATGCCGCCCATCGAGTGGGTCACGAAATCGACCTTGTCCCCGCCGCATTTGGCGACCGCCTTGCCGACATAGTCGGCGAGTTCCTCGATCGGCTTTTGCGTCGAGGGATAGCGCGCGTTGACCACCTTGTAGGAAGCCTTCTTCAGCGCGAATTCCAACGTCTTCATCGACTGGCCGGTGCGCGTCAGCCCGTGCAGCAGCACGACGCATTCGGCGGCCGACGCCGCCTGCGGCAGCAACAGGGCAAGCGACAGAAGAAGGCAGCGAAGCAACATCACGCAAGGCTCCAGTGGAAACTGTCAGGCAAGCAGCGCGGCCGGCATCACCGGCCCTGATGCCGGCGGCTGCGCGCGCTGCCGGCAAATGATTGATCGAATGCGTCCGGCCTGTCCAGAGCCCGGCCGTCCGCGATCAGGCGATTCCGAAGGCGCTCGCGCCCTGGTCGGCGCGCGCCACCATCTCGCGGAACCCGACGAACAACTCGCGGCCCATGCCGTGCTCGTTGCCGGAAAGGTCCGGCACGATGCAGGTCCTGGTCGCCATCACGTCCGGCGATACCAGCACTTCGAGATAGCCGCCGTCGGCGTCGAGCCGCACCATGTCGCCGTTCTGGATCTTGCCGATGGCGCCGCCTTCCACCGCCTCCGGCGTCACGTGGATTGCCGCCGGCACCTTGCCTGAGGCACCCGACATGCGGCCGTCGGTCACCAGCGCCACCTTGTGTCCCCGATCCTGCAGCACGCCCAGCACAGTCGTCAGCTTGTGCAGTTCCGGCATGCCGTTGGCCTTCGGGCCCTGGAAGCGCACCACGGCGATGAAGTCGCGGTCGAGTTCGCCGGCCTTGAAAGCGTCGTGCAACGCCTGCTGGCTGTCGAGCACCAGCGCCGGCGCCTCGACCAGCCGGCGTTCCGGCTTCACCGCGGAGGTCTTGATGATGGCGTGGCCTAGATTGCCGGATAGCACCTTGACGCCGCCCGTCGGCTGGAACGCCTTGGGGAAGGGGGCGAGCACCTTCTCGTCGCCGCTCTTTTCGGGTGCCGGCTCGCGCAGGACGCTGCCGTCCAGTCCGAGCTTCGCCTCGATGGCATAGGGCCGCAGGCCGTGGCCCCACACCGTCTGCACGTCCTCGTGCAAAAGGCCGGCGTCGAGCAGTTCGCGGATCAGGAAGCCCAGCCCGCCGGCAGCGTGGAAGTGATTCACGTCGGCCAGCCCGTTCGGATAGACGCGCGCCAGAAGCGGCGTCGCTTCCGACAGGTCGGAAATGTCCTGCCAGGTGATCGCGATACCCGCCGCCGCCGCCATGGCGATCAGGTGGATCGTGTGGTTGGTCGAGCCGCCGGTGGCGTGCAGCCCGACGATCCCGTTGACGATCGAGCGCTCGTCGATCATTCGGCCGACCGGGGTGAAGTCGTTGCCGAGGGCGGTGATCGCCAGCGCGCGCTTGGCCGCTTCGCGGGTCAGCGCGTCGCGCAGCGGCGTACCGGGATTGACGAAGGAGGCGCCCGGCGTGTGCAGGCCCATGATCTCCATCAGCATCTGGTTGGAGTTCGCCGTGCCGTAGAAGGTGCAGGTTCCCGGCCCGTGATAGGACTTCGATTCCGCATCCAGCAGTTCGGCGCGCCCCACCTTGCCCTCGGCATAGAGCTGGCGGATCCTCGCCTTCTCGTCATTGGGCAGTCCGGTGGTCATCGGCCCGGCCGGGATGAACACCGCCGGCAGGTGACCGAAGGTCAGCGCCGCGATCAGCAGCCCCGGCACGATCTTGTCGCAGACGCCGAGATAGACCGCCGCGTCGAACATGTTGTGCGACAGGCCGATTGCCGCCGACATGGCGATCACGTCGCGCGAGAACAGCGACAGTTCCATGCCGGGCTGACCCTGCGTGACGCCGTCGCACATCGCGGGGACGCCGCCGGCGACCTGGGCGATGCCGCCGGCCTCGCGCGCCGCGTGCTTGATCGTCTGCGGAAAGGTCTCGAAGGGCTGATGCGCAGACAGCATGTCGTTGTAGGAGGTGATGATGCCAAGATTGGGCACCCGGTCGCCGCCGAGGGCGACCTTTTCGGTAGGGCTGCACACGGCAAAGCCGTGCGCCAGGTTGCCGCAGGAAAGCACGCCGCGGTTCGCGGTGCGCTGCGTCGCCTGCTCCAGTCGGTCGAGATAGATGCCGCGCGTGGCCCTCGAGCGTTCGCGGATCCGCTCGGTGATCGCCTCGATGTCTTTTCTTGCCGTCATTCCAAATGTCCTTGTTCAGCATGTCCCGGAAAAGTGGGAAGCCTTTCCGAACCGGACATGAAAGTCGTAGCCTATTCGGCCCAGTATATCTGGACCGGTCGCGAGGCCTGGTCGATCACCGCCCGGATGGGCAGGCTCTCGCCGTCGCAGGCGCGGTCGAGCACGGCGCGCTTTTCCGCGCCTTCGATGTGCAACCCCAGGAAGCGCGCCTTGACGATGGTGGCGAGCGTCAGCGTCAGGCGCGGCTCTATGGCGCTTTTCGCGTGCACGGGCAGCACCAGCTGCTCTTGCCTGGGATCAAGCAGCGTATCGAGATTGTCGGCGTCGGGAAAGAACGAAGCCGTATGCCCGTCCGACCCCATGCCGAGTATCGCCACGTCGAGCGGCCAGGGCAGTGCCTTGAGCGCCTCGTTTGCATGTTCTGCAGCGTCCTCGACGCTGTCGGCCTCATGGTAGAGGCCGACGAACTTGGCGGCCGCCGCCGGCCCCTGCAACAGTTTTTCCATCGCAAGCGCGGCGTTGGAGCGCGGCGAACTCGCCGGCACCAGGCGCTCGTCGATCAGCGTCACTGTGACCCGCGACCAGTCGATCGGCATCTGCGATAGTTCGGCAAAGAACAGCCCCGGCGTCGAACCGCCCGACACCGCCAGGAAGCCTGCGCCGCGCGCGTCGATCGCGCCCGACAGCACCTTGGATACGGCATCGGCCAGCGCCTTAGCCAGTTCGCCGCGGCTTGCGAAGATACGCCTTTCCGGCCGGATTTTCTCGGCCATCAGCTGCTCTCGTGCCATGTCCGGCCGTCACGCTCGATGAGCGCGATCGAAGCCGAAGGTCCCCAGGTGCCTGCCGTATAGCCCTGCACTTCCTGCCGGCTGTCGGACCAGGCCGACAGGATCGGATCGATCCATTTCCACGCGGCCTCGACCTCGTCGCGGCGCATGAACAGCGTCTGGTTGCCGCGGATCACGTCCATGATCAGCCGCTCATAGGCGTCCGGCGAACGGCCGTCGAAGCTCTGCGCGAAGATCATGTCGAGCGGGATTTGCCTGAGCCGCATGCCGCCGGGACCAGGATCCTTGATCATGATGTACTGCTTGACGCCTTCGTCAGGCTGCAGCCGGATCACCAGCTGGTTCGGCGATACATTGCCTGCGCTTTCGCCGAAGATGTTGTGCGGGATCGGCTTGAACTCGATGACGATCTCCGACACCCGCGTCGCCAGCCGCTTGCCGGTGCGCAGGTAGAACGGCACGCCGGCCCAGCGCCAGTTGGCGATTTCCGCTTTCAGCGCCACGAAGGTCTCGGTCGTGCTGTCCTTGGAGCCAAGCTCCTCGAGATAGCCCTTCACCGCGCCGCCCGACGAGGCGCCCGCTCGGTACTGGCCGCGCACCGTCGATTTAGGCGCTTCCTGGCCGTTCACCCGCTTCAGTGAGCGCAGCACCTTCAGCTTCTCGTCGCGTACCGAATTGGCGTCCATCGAGGGCGGCGCCTCCATGGCGACGAGGCAAAGCAGCTGCAACATGTGGTTCTGCACCATGTCGCGCAGCGCCCCGGCCTTGTCGTAATAGGTGACGCGGTCTTCGAGCCCCACCGTCTCGGCAACGGTGATCTGCACATGGTCGACATGCGCCGAGTTCCACAAGGGCTCGTAAAGCGCATTGGCGAAGCGCAGCGCCATCAGGTTCTGCACCGTCTCCTTGCCAAGATAGTGGTCGATGCGGAAGATCTGGTGCTCGCCGAAATTGTTGCCGATCTGGTCGTTCAGCGCCTGCGCGGACGCGAGATCGCGGCCGATCGGCTTTTCCACGACGATCCGCGATTCCGGCGTCACCATCTTGTGTTCCTTCAGCCGGTCCGAGATCATCCCGAACAGCGAGGGCGCAACCGCCAGGTAGAAGGCGCGGATCACCTTGCTGTCGCCGATCGCCTTCTTCAGCTTTTCGAAGCCTTCGCCGGTGCTGGCGTCCGCCGGCACGTAGCTCAGCCGCGCGATGAAGGTCTCGAGTTCCTTCTTGTCGATATACTCGGCCTTGACGTGTTCCTTGATCGCCTTGCGGGCGAAGGTCCGGAATTCCTCGTCCGTCATCTTCGAGCGGGAGGTGCCGATGATTCGCGTCGGCTCGGAAAACTGGTGGTCGCACTGCCGGTGATAGAGCGCCGGCAGCAGCTTGCGCTCGGCGAGGTCGCCGGTGCCTCCAAAGACGATGAAATCGAACGGCTCGACGGGGATGATCTGGCTGGTCATGGTGTGTCCATTTGATGCCGCAGTGCAGCATGATATAATATAATCGATTTAGGAAGACCATAAGCCAAGGCGTCGCAGTCTCGACAAGGCTACTGGTCCAGCGGCGATTGCGATGGCACCATAAAGCCCGCCCGTGACAGAATTCAAAGGGAGAATCGGCGGTGGGTGCACATATCTCGACAAAAGTCGCCGAAGGTCGGGCGTTCATGCAAATCGTCGACGGAAAGCCGGCCGGCGCGCTGTCGGGCGAAACGATCGATATCGCCTGTCCTTCCGATGGCAGGGTCTTCGCCTCGATTCCCGCCGCCGCCGATGCCGATATCGACCTGGCTGTGGCGGCTGCGCGCCGCGCCTTCGAGCGCTTTGCGGCCGTGCCGGCCTTCGAACGCGGCCGCCTGCTGACGCGTCTGTCGCGGCTGGTCGAGGACAATGCCGAGGAGCTTGCCGCGCTCGAATCGCGGGATACCGGCAAGCCGGTCCGGCAGGGCAGGGCGGATGTCGCCGCCGCGGTCCGCTACTACGAGTTCTATGGCGGTGCCGGCGACAAGATCCACGGCCAGACCATCCCCTTCCTCGAAGGATATACCGCTCTCACACTGCGTGAACCGCACGGCGTCGTCGCCGGCATCATCCCGTGGAACTATCCGCTGCAGATTCTCGCCCGCGTCGCCGGCGCAGCACTCGCCATGGGCAACACGCTGGTCGTCAAGCCGGCCGAGGACGCCTCGCTCACCACCATCCGCATCGCCGAACTGGCGCTGGAGGCCGGCTTTCCGGCCGGCGTCTTCAACGTCGTCACCGGCTATGGCGCCAAGGCAGGAGCCGCCCTTTCGGGCCATCACGGCGTCGACTACGTCACCTTCACCGGCTCGCCGGCCACCGGCACGGCCATCCAGCAGGCCGCCGCCCGCAACAACCGCGGCGTCACCATGGAACTCGGCGGCAAGTCGCCGCAGATCGTCTTTGCCGACGCCGATCTCGACAAGGCGCTGCCGGTCCTCGTCAATGCGGTGATCCAGAATGGCGGCCAGACCTGCTCGGCCGGCAGCCGCGTGCTGATCGAGAGGCCGGTCTATGAGCGCGTGGCTGGCGCCCTGGCCGAGCGCTTTCAAAAGCTCGTCGCCGGCCCGCACGAGGCCGACCTCGATCTCGGCGCCCTGATCAATGCGAAGCAGCGCGACCGCGTCGCCGCCATGGTCGCCGAGGCCGAATCTGCCGGCATTAAAATTCTGGCGCGCGGCACGGTAAGCCGCGAGGCACCGTCTTCAGGCTACTATTTTGCACCGGTCCTCTTCGGCGACGTGCCGCCCGACGCGACCATCGCGCAGGAGGAAATCTTCGGTCCCGTCCTCTCGCTGTTTCCCTTCGACGATGAGGAGGACGCGATCCGCCTTGCCAATTCCACCGACTATGGGCTCGTCGCCGGCATCTGGACGCTGGACGGCGCGCGCCAGCACCGCGTCGCCAAGCGCGTCCGCGCCGGTCAGGTCTTCGTCAACGCCTACGGCGCCGGCGGCGGCGTCGAACTCCCCTTCGGCGGCTTCAAGCGCTCCGGCCACGGCCGCGAAAAGGGTTTTGAGGCCCTCTACGACATGTCAGCGACCAAGACGATCGTGTTCAATCATGGGTGAGGAGCGGTCTGCGCAGCGGACGAAAAGCCAATGATTTGGCTGTTCGAGTGACGAACGCCCTGAGCCATAGCGAAGGGCCGGGAAGCATTGAAAGAGGGAAAATCATGAATCGTCTAGAAGGCAAGGTCGCCATCGTCACCGGCGCCGCGTCGGGTTTCGGCGAGGGCATGGCAAAACGATTCGCCGAGGAGGGCGCAAAAGTCGTCGTCGCCGACCTCAACACCCGGGGCACCGAGCGCGTCGCCAGCGAGATCGGCAGCGCAGCAATCGCCGTCACCACCGACGTCTCCGTCCGCTCCGATGTCGAGGCCATGGTCTATGCCGCCAAGAGCGCCTTCGGCGGCGTCGATATCATGGTCAACAATGCCGGCTACACCCACCGCAACGGCGACATGCTCGAGGTGCCGGAAGATGTCTTCGACCTCATCACCGCGGTCAACATGAAGGCGATCTACCACGCCGCAATTGCCGTCGTGCCGATGATGGAGCGGCGCGGCGGCGGCGTCATCCTGACCACGGCCTCGACCGCGGGCCTGCGCCCGCGTCCTGGCCTCACCTGGTACAATGCCTCGAAGGGCTGGGCGATCACCGCCACCAAGTCGATGGCCGTCGAACTGGCGCCTAAGAACATCCGCGTCAACTGTCTCTGCCCGGTCGCCGGCGAAACCGGCATGCTCGAAAAATTCATGGGCGAGGACACGCCTGAGCTGCGCGCCAAGTTTCGCGCCTCGATCCCGCTCGGCCGACTGTCGACCCCGCTCGACATCGCTAACGCCGCCCTCTGGCTCGCCTCCGACGAGGCTGCCTTCATCACCGGCGTGGCGCTGGAGGTCGATGGCGGCCGCTGCATCTGAGTACCGAGCGGTACGGCAGAAGACGCAAAACGAAGGTATTTTCAGGCCATTTCGGCGTACTTCCACGGAATTTCGCCGCTATTTCACGCAAAACCCCGCCATTTCGGGAGCGTTTTCCGGCGTTTTCGAGAGGCGCGAGCCCGGTTTCGTCCTCGCAGAATTTACGCGATCTTCAGACTGATCGCATGCTGTCGCTGATGCGCTCGCTGTCTTCTGCTATGACCTGCCCACCGGATACAAGCGGATCGGGCTCATGCGCGCAATTCCCTTGATAGCCTGCCTGGCGGCCCTGCTGGCGCTCGCTTCCCCTGCTCATTGCGAGGACAAGGCGCCCCGCCCGGCGGCTGAAGTCGATGCCGATCTGCTGGCCTTGATCGGCAACCAGGCGATCGAAAACTTCATCTCCAAGGTGCTGACACCCATCCGCCGGGCGCGCGAACCAGGACGCCTGACCCGGCAGGAAGTCGCCGACCGCGAGACCAGCGAGCGCGCGGTTCGACGCGCCAGTCAGCTGGTTGAAATCCTGCGCCTCGATCTCGACGGCGATGGTATTGTCGTGCGCGCGGAAGCCGAACAAGCCTACGCTTCGGGCCGTACTCTCAGAAACCGTGCCGTGCGCAATGTCGGCGCAGATGCCGTTGGACTGCTCTTCGAAGCCGACGCGAATGCTGACGGCCGCATCGATATCCCCGAAATGCTGGCATGGGCTGACGGCAAGGGCGCTGCGAGCGCCGGCGGGGGCAGCCTTGAACAGATCCTGCTGGAGCTCGACGCCGACGGCGACGGTGCAACCACCATCGTTGAGGCTGAAACCCGGGCACGGCAAGTGTTCGCGCGTTACGGTCTCGACGGCGACGGCATCATCGATCAAGCGAACCGCCCTGCGATCAGCAAGGTAACTCGGGAGCGAAAGCGTGCTGACAGGGTGGAGCGCGAGGCGGAGCGCTGCGGCATGCCCCCGGCGTCGGCCGGCGCACGCATCCTGATGTTTTCGACTGGCACGGCGCAGGCCGTTTCGTCCGTCGCCATAGACGGCCCCACCGAGGCCACGCTCACCACCGCCGTGACGGTCGAGCCGGGTGACGAGAAACTCTATCTGGTGCTCGCGGCCCAGACGAAGATGCTCTGGCGTTTCGACGGGGCCGTCGACCGCCTGGCCCATGTCGTGCTGCTGGAGGGCAGGAATGACCCACTCACGACAGCCTCGGCTCTGACCGGTGTCGACCGTTCGCTGGTATCGTGGGCTCCCGAGGAATACTGCGCCGTGCTGCGCGGCACGGGCAGCGAAAAGCGCACAGTCGAAATCTTCACAGCAATTCACGGGCGCCCGGCGGACGCTTTTGAGAAAGTCTATTCCATCGGCAGTGTGAGCGTTCCCTCGCTCAAGACAATTGGCGGCGTGCAGCAGCCCGGCCTGCCCGTCAGGAAGACCGCATGCCGCGCCGCGCTGGGCCAGGGCGGAACGGTGTTCAGCCCGCAAGCGGCGGAGGGCGAAGAGACCGCGCCATGCGACTGGATCAGGGCCGAGAGCGAATTGCTGTTTCCCGGCGGGGTCGTCGACATCGATCCAGCATCAGTCGTCGGACGAAGGCCGGCGGTTCGGTATGAAGTCCTGCCGTCGCCCTTCGGCTTCCGCGATGCGCTGGCAAATGGAACGCTGGTCAATCTGTCCGAAGGCCGCAACATTCGGTTCCGCATTGCAAAGCCGCTGGCCTATCTGCCACCCGTGGCGTCTTGGCCGAGGTGGATGGATTTCGAGCTCGCAGAAGGCATAGAGCCGCCGCTGGGCGACAGGCGGCGCGTGTGCATTTTCGACCCCGGCGGAACGCTGCTGCCGGGCGAGGCCGGCACCAGATGCGCGGCACGATCGAAACCGTAGCGGACTGGCCGCCTAGATCCGATCGCGCAGCGCGTACCAGTTGAGCGCCAGGAAGAGCAGCGGCGCGCGAAAACGCCGGCCGCCCGGGAAGGCCGGGATCTTCAACTCCTCGAAGAGTTTCAGCCGGTCGCGGTTACCCGCCACCGTCTCGGCGTAGAGCTTGCCCATATAGTTCGACAGCATCACCCCGTGGCCGGAATAGCCGCCCGCCGAAATGACGTTCGGCATCACCTCGCGCACATAGGGCTTGCGCGGCATGGTGATGCCGACGAAGCCGCCCCAGCCATGCGTGATCTCGACATCCTTGAGCGCCGGGTAGAGCTCGGCGATCTGCTTGCGGATGTGGATGTGGATGTCCTTCGGGTCGTTGACGCCGTAGATTTCTCGCCCGCCAAACAGCAGCCGTCCGTCCGGCGACTTGCGGAAATAGCGCACCACGAAGCGCGAGTCCGACGCCGACTCCCAGCCCGGTAGCACCGGGCTGTCGTCGCCGAGCGGCACGGTGGCGCCGATGAAGGAGCCGATCGGCATGATGTGGGCGGCACTTTGCGGCTCCAGTTCGCCGCCATAGGCATTGACCGCGATCAGGCATTTTTGGGCCGTGATCGTGCCGCTTGCGGTGGAGACGATGACCTTGCCGCCATTGACGGAAATGCCGGTCGAGCGCGTGTTCTCGAAGAGCTGCGCGCCGGCCTCCGCCGCGACCCGCGCCGTGCCGATGACGAGCTTGAGCGGATGGATATGGCCGGTTCCGGTGTCGCGCACACCACCGAAATAGTGGTCGGAGCCGAGCCGCTCGGCGGTTTCGGCAGCATCCATGTAGGTCAGGTGCTTGTAGCCGAAGCGCGTCGTCATCGCCTCGACATGCTCCCGGTACTCGGGCAGCTCGCGCTTCTTGTGCGACACGTTGAGATGGCCGGGCCGAAAATCGATGTCGATCTTGTTGGTGGCGGCGAAGTCGAGAAGATGCGCCTTGGCTTCCTCGGCGACCTCGAATAGCGCCTTGGCGCGGTCGAAACCGAGCTCCTGTTCGAGTTCTTCCGCGCCGGCGCGCTGGCCGGTGCCGAGCTGGCCGCCATTTCGGCCCGATGCGCCGTCGCCGAAGCGATGCGCCTCGATCAGCGCGACGCTGGTTCCCGCCTTGGCGAGATGCGTCGCCGCCGACAGCCCGGTAAAACCGCCGCCGATGACGACGACATCGACCGTCCGGTCACCGTCGAGAGCCGGATATTCCTGTCGCGGGCCTGCGGTTTCTTCATACCAGGAATAGCCGGGGGAGATCGGGGATTGGTATGTCATGAGGCGGTGGTTGAATGGTGAATGGTGAAGGGTGAATGGGCCGGCTGCATCAGCACCGGGCCGGATTGATCATTCGTGCCGAAAGCACGTTGCATATGCGACCCCCTTGTTCTTCCTACCATTCACCATTCACCATTCACCATTCACCATTCACACATTCAGCAGCAGGAACTCGCGCTCCCAGGGGCTGATGACCTCCATGAAGGTCTCGAACTCCGCCCGTTTGATCGCGGCATAGGTCGACACGAAGCTGCCGCCGAGCGCGTCGCGCAAATCCTCGTCGGACTCGAACAGGTCGACCGCCTCGAGCAGGCCGCGCGGCAGGTCGATCTTGTCCTCGTTTGCCGTGGTGACGATCGGATCGTCGGGCTTGATCTTCTTGTTCATGCCGATCAGCCCGCAGGCGAGCGATGCAGCCAGCGCCAGATAGGGATTGGCGTCAGAGGACGGTATGCGGTTTTCCACGCGTCGCGCCCCGGGGTCGGAGCGCGGTACGCGGAATGCCGTGGTGCGGTTGTCGTAGCCCCATTTGGTGTTGACCGGGGCCGAAGCGGCCTGCGTCAGCCGGCGATAGGAGTTCACATAGGGCGCAAACATCACCAGCGAACTCGGCACATGTCTCTGCATGCCGCCGATGAAATTGAAGAAAGCGTCGGATTCGCTGCCGTCCTCGTTGGAAAACACGTTCCTGCCGGTCTTGGCGTCGACGATCGACTGGTGGATATGCATCGCCGAGCCTGGCTGGCCCTGCATCGGCTTGGCCATGAAGGTCGCATAGGTCTCGTGCTTCAGCGCTGCCTCGCGGATCGTCCGCTTGAACAGGAACACCTGGTCGGCAAGCTTCACCGGATCGCCGTGGCGAAGATTGATCTCAAGCTGTCCGGCGCCCTCCTCGTGGATCAGCGTGTCGATCTCCAGCCCCTGGCTGTCCGAGAAATGATAGATGTCGTCGATCAGTTCATCGAACTCGTTGACGCCTGCAATGGAATAGCCTGCGCCGCCGCCGATCGCTCGTCCCGAGCGTCCGACGGGTGGTGTCAGGGGATAGTCGGGATCCGGATTCTTGCGCACCAGATAGAATTCGATTTCCGGCGCGACGACCGGCTTCAGCCCGAGCTTGTCGTAGGCGGCGACCACCCGGCGCAGCACGTTGCGCGGGGTGAACTCGACGTTGCGGCCGTCCTGATGGACGAGGTCGCAGATGACCTGCGCCGTCGGATCGTCCTCCCAGGGAACGACCGACAGCGTCGACAGGTCGGGCAGCAGCTTCAGGTCGCCATCGTCTTCCGGATAGGCAAAGCCGTTGCCGTTCTCCGGGTAGGCGCCCGAGATCGTCATCATGAAGGGTGCGGACGGCAGGGCGAGCGACGTATTGGAGGTGAACTTGTTCGACGGCATCATCTTGCCGCGTGCGATGCCGGCCTGGTCAGGGGTGATGCACTCGATGTCCTCGATGCCCCGCCACTCCAGCCAGCCGCTGACTTCCTTCCAGTTCTTGACGCCGCGTACGTTCTTGACAAAGGCAGGTGTCCTCGCGCGGCCCTGGCGGCTCGAGGGACGAACTTCTTTTTTTGCAGGCGGCATCAATCACCAAATGAGTTTCGGATGGCCGACTATAGCCGTGTGGCAGTCGTAATGGAAAGGGCACAGGCGGCCCGGCGCCGCGTCGCAGCAATCAGGGTTTGGCAGTTCCCGGTTGCGCAACGATGTTCCTGCGCGCCTGATCCAGAAGGCGATCGACCACCGGCTGCAGTTGCTCGGTCGTGAAGGGCTTCGCAACCACCACGTCGATGCCCGCGCGTGCGCTTTTGTCGGCGCCGCCGGTGGTTCGGTTCGAGAGCAGGATGGTCATCGGCGTGCCGTTGCCCGATACGCTGCGCAAGGCGAGGATGCCGGAGATCACTGCGTCGCAATCGGCGTTTTCAGGTCCTCCATCCATGATGACGAGGCCGGGAAACATCAGCGGCAGAACGCGAAGCGCCGTCAGCGGCGTTTCGGAGGCCGGCCTGAGGCCCGAGCGCTCGACGATTTTCGAAACCACGATGCGGTTGATCTGCGAATTGCCGACAACAAGGACGCGGGCAAGGTCGGGCGAAAGGACCTTCGAAGCATCCCGATGGCGAAGACTCTTGTCCTGCTCGAACCCGGGTTCGACCCTCGCCGCCATGAATGATCTTCCGCCGCCCTTGAGCCGGCGCACCTTGCCCCGACCGGATCGACCTTAGGTCGGGCGGCATGCGATCACCAGCCGAAAACGCGATCACATTGCCGTTAGGGGGATCGGCTGGCGCGCGGTTTCGCACTCAACGCGATGGGCGCCCAAAGGTGTGGCGTGCAGCCTGGTCCGCTGCACGCCACAATCGCCTAGCCCTGCGGCTGCTGGGTGACGATGACCGGGATCAAGAGGTCGCCCCAGTTGCCGTTGCCGCCGTGATGCCGGGCCGAGCGGACCAGTTCGACCGACACCCCGGCCTCGACGGCCTTCATGACAGACTGGTTGAGGCGGTGCAGGTCGTTGGCGAGCATGCGGGTTGCCGATTGCTGGTCGGCGCTCATCGACGAGGCCTGTTCTTCGGTACGTTCCTTGACTTGCGGCCGGACGTTCATGGCGGTTCTCCTAAATTGGGGTTCGGTTGGCTATTCTGCTGCTGGCCGGAACTCGGCCTTTTCCGTGGCTCTGAACTGGTCGTGTTCGGTGGATTCGTTCATCGCGGTGGTCGACGACTTGCCGCCCGAGATCGCCATCGACACGGCGTCAAAATAGCCGGTGCCGACTTCGCGCTGGTGCTTGGTCGCGGTGTAGCCGTTCGCTTCGGAGGCGAACTCCGCCTCCTGCAGTTCGGAATAGGCCGCCATCTGGCGGTCCTTGTAGCCGCGCGCCAGTTCGAACATGCCGTGGTTCAACTGATGGAAGCCGGCCAGCGTGATGAACTGGAACTTGTATCCCATGGCGCCGAGCTCCCGCTGGAATCTCGCGATCGTCGCATCGTCGAGATGCTTCTTCCAGTTGAACGACGGCGAGCAGTTGTAGGCGAGCAGCTTGCCCGGGTGTTCCTTGTGCACGCCCTCGGCAAACTTGCGCGCCTGCGCGAGATCCGGCTTCGATGTCTCGCACCAGATCAGGTCGCAGTTTGGCGCATAGGCGACGGCGCGTGCGATGCAGGGCTCGATGCCGTTGCGGACATGGTAGAAGCCCTCGGGCGTCCGTCCTGCATCGTAGTCGACGAATGGCTGGTCGCGCTCGTCGATGTCGGAAGTCAAAAGCTTGGCAGCTTCCGCGTCGGTGCGGGCGATGACCAGCGTCGGCGTGCCCATCACGTCGGCGGCAAGCCGCGCGGCATTGAGGTTGCGGATGTGTGCGGCGGTCGGGATCAGAACCTTGCCGCCGAGATGGCCGCATTTCTTCTCGGATGCCAGCTGGTCCTCGTAATGGACGCCGGCCGCGCCAGCCTCGATGAAGGCCTTCATGATCTCGAAGGCGTTGAGCGGGCCGCCGAAGCCGGCCTCGGCGTCGGCGACGATCGGCGCGAACCAGGTGTCGACCGACAGGCCGTTGCCCTCAGCCGTCTCGATCTGGTCGGCGCGCTGCAGCGTGCGGTTGATGCGCCTGACCAATTCCGGCGCCGCGTTGGCCGGATAGAGCGACTGGTCGGGATACATGGCGCCGGCCGTATTGGCGTCGGCGGCGACCTGCCAGCCCGACAGGTAGATCGCCTTCAACCCGGCGCGGACCTGCTGCATCGCCTGGTTGCCCGACATGGCGCCAAGCGCGTTGACGAAATCCTCCTCGTGGATGAGCTGCCACAGCCGGTTGGCGCCCTGCTCGGCCAGCGTCTGGCGGATCTGCACCGAGCCGCGCAGGCGCTTCACGTCAGCCGGCGTGTAGGGCCGGACGATGCCGTCGAAGCGGCCTTCGGGTGCGGAAGGGACGAGGTTGTAAAAATCAGTCATGAGGCTGGGCTCCGGGATCTGTGCCTTGGTTCTGCGGCACGCCGCTTTGGCGTACGCGATGTGACTTGATTTACATCTCAGCGCACGCAAAGCCATGAATTCCGATATAAACCCCGGAAAATAAGGGAAAACTTGTATTGGCCTTTACCGACAACGCCTGTAAATCTGTCACAGATGTAAAGAGCGCTTTCAAGGGTGGGCGTGGTAAATGTCTGTCAAAGGGGTCTGATGGCTGAGCAGAAAATCTTCGCCGGGCCGCGCATCCGCCGCATCAGGACCGCCAAGGGCCTGACCCAGACGGCGATGGCCGAGGGGCTTGCGATCTCGCCCTCCTACCTCAACCTGATCGAGCGCAACCAGCGGCCGATTACGGTCCAGCTCATCCTCAAGCTGGCGTCGGTCTACAAGATCGATCCGCACGAATTGCAGGGCGAGGCGGCAGGCTCGATCGCCGCACTCAAGGAGGTGTTTTCAGATCCGCTGCTGGCAGGCGAATTGCCCGGCGACCAGGAACTGATCGAGATCGCCGAGGCCGCGCCGAACGCCTCGGCGGCGGTGATAAAGCTGTTCCGCGCCTATCGCGAGCAGGCCGAGCGCCTGTCCGGACTGAACGAGGTGCTGGCACGCGAGGGCAAGGCCACGGCACTTTCGGGCGCACGCCTGCCGATCGACGAGGTGCGCGAGATCTTCGAGCGCCGCGCCAACCATTTTCCGGCTCTCGAGGAGGAGGCCGAATCTTTCACC
Organism: uncultured Rhizobiaceae bacterium; assembly: GCA_947259295.1. GTDB lineage: Bacteria > Pseudomonadota > Alphaproteobacteria > Rhizobiales > Rhizobiaceae > CAMYMG01. The sequence goes on along the minus strand of CAMYMG010000061.1, from coordinate 18,149 downwards.
GCGCTGCTCGATCCGGGCGACGATTTGTTCGGCGCTCTGAAAGCCTGGCTCAAGCGGGAATACGGCATCGTCGTGAAGGTGCTTCCGGTCGCTACCATGCCGAACTGGCGCCGCCGCTACGATCGCCATTCGCAGCGGCTGTTTCTGTCGGAGCGCCTGTCGCCCTTTGACCAGTTGCGCGAGGTGGCGATGGAGGCCTGCCTGATCCGCATGTCGGTCGCTGTTGCCGCCGAGATCCAGTCCTTGCCGCTGTCGTCGGACGAGGCGCGCCGGCTCGCCCGCTTCGAGCTCGGCCGCTACGCCGCGCATGCGCTGATGATGCCCTACCAGGCTTTCCAGGCGGCGGCCGTGCGCGCCCGCTACGACGTGGATGTGCTGAGGTCGCGTTTCGGCGTCTCCTTCGAGCAAGCGGCCAACCGTCTGACCATGCTGCAGCGGCCCGGCGCTTCGGGCGTGCCATTTTTCATGCTGGAAATCGACAACGCCGGCAACCGCTTCCGTCGCGCCGGCGCTCAAGGGTTCCCGCACAGCCGGTTCGGCGGCGGCTGCCCGAAACTCGCCGTACACGCCGCCTTCGCGCAGCCCGGCCGGATTCTCGTCGAAGCGGTGGAAATGCCGGACGGCGCCGCGTTCTTGACCATTGCCCGCACGCTGGAAGGTCCGCAGGGCGCCTTCAACGAAAGGCCGCGCCGCACTGCTATCCTGCTTGGCTGCGACATCGGCTTTGGCGACGAGACCGTCTATGGTGAGGCACTGCCGGCTGGCTCGGGCAAGGAGCCGGTCGCCGTGCCGATCGGCCCGGCCTGCCGGCTCTGCGAACGCGTCGGCTGCCTCGCCCGCGCCGAGCCGCCTGTGACGCGCCCGCTCGGTCTCGACGAGATGGTGACAGGCTTGAGTGCTTTCGACTTCCAGTAGCCGCGCCGCTAGAATTCCAGGATCACGTTGCCGATCACCTCGCCGGCCTCGATCGCTTCGTGGGCCTCGGCGATCTGCTCCAGCGGGAAGCGCGCGCCGATCGTGTGGACCAGCGTGCCCTCGGTCTGCATCTTGGCGAGCAGAGCCTCCGCTTCAGCCCGCTCTCCGGGCTGCAGTTCGTAGACCAGGAAGAGTTGCAGCGTCAGCGCATTCCACAGCATCGGGCCGAAGGGCACTTCGATCCCCGTCACCGCATTCGATCCATAGCAGATAAGCTTGCCATATTGCGCCAGCACGCCGTCGGCGAGCATCGGCAGCGTGGTGCCGAGGTCCATGTCGATGATGACGTCGGCGCCCTTGCCCCCGGTCAGTTCCTTGACCCGGGCAGCGACGTCCTCCTGCTTGTAGTCGATGATCTCGGAGGCGCCCGCCGCGCGGGCGTGGTCGGCGCGCTTGGCCGATGCCGTGCCGATCACCCGGGCGCCGAGCGCCGCTGCCATCTGCACGGCGTAGTGGCCGACCCCGGAGGCGGCACCGGTCACGAGGATTGTCTTGCCGGCGGCGGCTTCCGCAAGCGCTACCCCATGCGCGGCGGTGAGACCGGGAATGCCGAAGCAGGCACCGGCGTCGAAGCCGGTCGCATCGGGCAGCGGCACGGCCTGGCGGGAGGGCAGGGCGATATATTCAGCGGCCGTACCGTTCGTCCGCTTCCACTGACCGTTCCACAGCCATACGCGTTCGCCGACGCGCCCCTTGTCGACGCCCGCGCCGACGGCCTCGATGATGCCGGCGCCGTCCGAATGCGGCACGATGCGCGGTCCGATTAGCGGGCGCCCGCGCCGGCTCTTGACGTCGGAAGGGTTGACGCCGGATGTGGCCAGCCGCACCAGAACCTCGCCGGCCTGGGGCTTCGGCGTTGCCATCTCGCCGACCACGAGGACATCCTTGGCCTCGCCATTCTTCTCGTACCAGGCCGCTTTCATGGTCGTCTCCTTGCGTTTGTCGCCTCTCTATCAAACGCAGCACCAAACGCACAGGAGGCATTTGCCGTCCGCCGGAACGACGCCCGTGCCACAATGGCTGGGCAGTGCTGGACCACGCCCCGCGTCGCCAATATGACTAGCGGATGCGGATCGGCCGCGGGCGGCCGGTGGAGCGGCAAGCGATGAGCCAGACGGCCAACCCTGTAATCGATGCATCGTCCGCCAGGGTCGGTGGCGAGCCGGTCGGCTATGTCCTTGTCTTCCTGTCAGCCGTTGTCTGGAGTTTCGGCGGGGCCATCGCGCGCTTCCTGGAGGTCGACGACAGCTGGACGGTGGTTTTCTGGCGCTCCACCTGGGCCGCAGTCTTTCTCATCGGCTTCATGATCTGGCGTGACGGGTTTGGCGGCATGCTCGTGCTGTTCCGGCGGATGGGATTGCCTGGCCTTGCCGTCGCCGTCTGCTTCGCGACCGCTTCGACCAGTTTCGTCGTGGCACTTTCCTATACGACGGTCGCCAACATTGTGCTCATGCAGGCCGGCGTGCCGCTGCTTGCCGCCCTCATGGGCTGGATCGTCTTTCGCGAGAACGTGTCTGTCCCGACCTGGATCGCCATCGGCGCGGTGATCTCCGGCGTCGCGATAATGGTCTCGGATTCGCTCGACGGTGCGGTATCGCCCGTCGGCGACGGCCTGGCCTTGCTCATCGCCATCTCCTTCTCGACGGCGACCGTCATCACGCGCCGCTTCGCACATGTGCGCATGACGCCGGCGACCTGCATGGGCACGCTGATCGCCGCTGCCTTCGCCGCCACCCAGGCGTCGACCTTCCTGACCGGCACCACCGACATGGCCTGGCTGTTCGGCTTCGGCGCGCTGAACCTCGGCCTTGGCCTCGCGCTGTTCGCCACCGGCGCGCGGCTGATACCCGCAGCCTTCGCAGCGCTCCTCGGCACGCTGGAAACGGTTCTCGGACCGATCTGGGTCTGGCTGATCCATGACGAGACGCCGTCGACGCGTACAATCCTGGGCGGCGCCGTCATCTTCGCGGCCCTGCTGGTCCATATCGGACTGGAATTCAGCCGCAAGCCGAGGCCGCGCAAGCCCGGCGTCACCGGCATGCCGACGCCCAATTGATCCCGGCCGCGCCGCCGGGATTTGCCCTGACGCTCGGGAAACCAATTCAAACTTGTCGCGGCGAAAAAAGGTCAATAGGCTTGATCCGATGGCGGGTTGGGGCGCTTTGGGAGGTGCAGTCCGGGCCGGCGTAAATAAAAGGGGAATCAATATGATCCGCACAGGATTTTGGCTATCCGCGACGGCTGGCGCGTTCATGGCGTTGGGCGGCATTGCACAGGCGCAGGACCGCGTCGTCAACGTCTACAACTGGTCCGACTATATCGATGATTCCATCATCGAGGACTTCACCAAGGAAACCGGCATCAAGGTCGTCTACGACGTCTTCGATTCCAACGAGATCCTCGAGACCAAGCTGCTGGCAGGCGGCACCGGCTACGACGTCGTCGTTCCGACCGGCACCTTCCTTGCCCGCCAGATCCAGGCTGGCGTGTTCCAGAAGCTCGACAAGTCGAAGCTGCCCAATCTCTCCAACATGTGGGACGTGGTTGCCGAGCGCACAGCGGTCTATGACCCGGGCAACGACTATTCGATCAACTACATGTGGGGCACCACCGGCATCGGCTACAACGTCAAGAAGGTGCAGGACGCGCTCGGCATCGAGAAAATCGACACCTGGGATATCGTGTTCAAACCTGAGAACCTGGCAAAGCTCGCCGATTGCGGCGTCTATATGCTGGACGCGCCTGCCGAAATGATCCCGGCAGCACTGAAGTACCTCAAGCTCGACCCGAACTCGACGGATCCGGACGACCTTGCCAAGGCCGAGGAACTTCTGCTCAGTATCCGCCCGTCGATCCGCAAGTTCCATTCGTCGGAATACATCAACGGCCTCGCGAACGGCGACATCTGCCTTGCCGTCGGCTGGTCGGGCGACGTCTTCCAGGCGCGTGACCGTGCGGCGGAAGCCGACCAGGGCGTGGCGATCGACTATTCTATCCCTAAGGAAGGCGCGCAGATGTGGTTCGATCAGATGGCGATCCCCGCCGACGCCCCGCATGTCGAGGAAGCGCATGAGTTCCTCAACTACATCATGCGGCCCGAGGTCATCGCCAAGGCATCCAACTACGTGTTCTACGCCAACGGCAACAAGGCCTCGCAGGCCCTGCTCGACGCCGACGTGATCGATGATCCGGCGGTCTATCCGGACGAGGAGACGATGGCGAACCTCTTCACCACCGTGCCGCTCGACCCCAAGACGCAGCGCCGCGTCACCCGCATCTGGACCAAGATCGTCACCGGTCAGTAACCGTCAGAAAAAGCCCCGGCCACCTCAGCGCCGGGGCTCTTTCTTTGGGGCTGTTTCAACCGGTAGTCCGGAGGGCAAATGAAATCTCTTGGCAGCATCAGAAGGGAATTCGCTCCCTGGAACGATCCGCAAGCGAAGGCCTATATCTCCTTCGAGAACGTGACCAAGCGCTTCGGCGACTTCACCGCCGTCAACAATCTCTCGCTGTCGATCTACGAGAAGGAATTCTTTGCCCTGCTTGGCGCGTCGGGCTGCGGCAAGTCCACGCTGCTCAGGATGCTGGCAGGTTTCGACGAGCCTACCACGGGCCGCATCCTGCTTGACGGCCAAGACATGCGGGGCATTCCGCCCTACCGCCGTCCCGTCAACATGATGTTCCAGTCCTACGCGCTGTTTCCGCACATGACGGTCGAAGCGAACATCGGCTTCGGCCTGAAGCAGGAAGGCATGGCCAAGGCGGAGATCGAACAGCGTGTCGCCGAGATGCTGAAGCTCGTGAAGCTTGAGCAGTTCGCCAAGCGCAAGCCGCATCAGCTCTCCGGCGGCCAGCGCCAGCGCGTCGCGCTTGCCCGTTCCGTTGCCAAGCGCCCCAAGGTGCTGCTGCTCGACGAGCCGCTCGGAGCGCTCGACAAGAAGCTGCGCGAGGAAACGCAGTTCGAACTGATGGACCTGCAGCAGTCGCTCGGCCTGACCTTCGTCGTGGTAACCCACGATCAGGAAGAGGCCATGACCATGGCTGACCGCATCGCCATCCTCGACAAGGGCGAGGTGATGCAGGTGGCGACGCCGGCGGAGGTCTATGAGGCACCGATCTCGCGCTTCGTTGCCGGCTTTGTCGGCAACGTCAACATGTTCGAAGGTACGGTTGCGGCCCGTGACGCCGACAGTGCGCGCATCACCGGAGCCAGCGGGGCTGAGATTGTCGTCGGCAATGCCGGCGAGGCGGCGGCCGGCAACGCGGTAGCCTTCGCGATCAGGCCGGAGAAGATCAAGGTGTCGTCACGCAGGCCCGAGGGCGTCGCGAACGCCATGGAGGGAGAGGTCTACGACCTCGCCTATCTCGGCGACATGACCGTCTATCACGTCAGGCTGGACGACGGGCAGGTCGTCAAGGCCTCCGCGCTGAACAGCTCGCGCGCCAGCGACGACGCGCTGAGCTGGAACGACCGTGCCTGGATATCCTTCCCACCCGATGCCGGCGTCGTGCTGACCAGATAGGAGCGGCCATGTCGAACGTCGCGTTATCTGCTGACGAGGCCGCCGGGAGCGGCTCGGCGAGCCGGTCCATTCTGTCGCGTGCCCGTTCCGCGCTGCTCGGCCGGCTGGTCATCATCGTGCCCTATCTGTGGCTGCTGATCTTCTTCCTCGTCCCCTTCATCATCGTCTTCAAGATCTCGCTCTCGCAGACAGCGATCGCGATGCCGCCCTACGTCCCGGCGCTGTCGCTGGATGACGGCATCGGCGGGTTGTTCGCGCAGTTCGGCGAGATGAGTTTCGACAACTATGTGTGGCTGACCGAGGATGCGCTTTACTTCAACGCCTACATTTCCAGCATCGTCATTGCAGGCATCTCCACGCTGCTGACCCTGCTGGTCGGCTATCCGATCGCCTATGGCATGGCGCGCGCGCCCTCGACCCTGCGCCCAACGCTGCTGATGCTGGTCATCCTGCCCTTCTGGACGTCCTTCCTGATCCGCGTCTATGCCTGGATCGGCATCCTCAAGCCCGAGGGCCTTCTCAACCAGTTCCTGCAGGGCATCGGCGTCATTGACGATCCGCTGCTGATCATGAATACCAACACGGCGATCTATATCGGCATCGTCTATTCCTACCTGCCGTTCATGATCCTGCCGCTCTACGCGTCGCTCGAAAAGATGGACTACTCGCTTATCGAGGCCGCCCAGGATCTCGGCTGCCCGCCGATCAGCGCCTTCTGGAAGATCACCTTTCCGCTGTCTCTGCCGGGCGTCATCGCCGGCTGCATGCTGGTGTTCATCCCGGCGGTCGGCGAGTTCGTTATCCCCGACCTGCTCGGCGGTTCGCAGACGCTGATGATCGGCAAGACGCTGTGGAACGAGTTCTTCAACAACCGTGACTGGCCGGTCTCCTCGGCCGTGGCGGTGATCCTCCTGCTGCTCTTGATTGTGCCGATCATGATCTTCCAGGCCGCCCAGGCTCGCGCGCAGGAGCAGGCCCGATGAATAGCGGTTGGAGCCGTTTCAACGTCACGTCGATCGTGCTGGGCTTTGCCTTCCTATACTTGCCGATCGTGCTTTTGATCATTTTCTCCTTCAACGAGTCAAAGCTGGTCACCGTGTGGGGTGGCTTCTCCACCAAGTGGTACGGCTCGCTGTTCAACAATCAGGGCCTGATGGATGCGGCTTGGGTCACGGCCCGCGTCGGCGTCATTTCTGCCACCGTGGCGACGGTCCTAGGCACGCTGGCCGCACTGACGCTCACCCGCTACACCCGGTTTCACGGACGCGTCCTGTTTTCCGGCATGGTGTTTGCGCCGCTGGTCATGCCGGAAGTGGTCACCGGGCTCTCGCTGCTGCTGCTGTTCGTGGCGATCGGGCTCGACCGCGGCTTTCTCACAGTCACGCTCGCCCACATAACCTTCTCAATGTGCTTCGTCGCCGTGGTCGTCCAGTCGCGGCTGGTAACGTTTGACCGGTCGCTTGAGGAGGCGGCGATGGATCTCGGCGCGACGCCCGTGAAGACCTTCTTCCAGGTCACCCTGCCGGTCATCGCGCCGGCCATCGTGTCGGGCTGGATGCTGGCCTTTACCTTGTCGCTCGACGACCTTGTCATCGCCAGCTTCGCATCGGGGCCCGGCGCCACCACGCTGCCGATGAAGATCTACAGCCAGGTCCGGCTGGGCGTCACGCCCGAAATCAATGCCGCCTGCACGCTGATGATCGCCGTCGTCGCCGTCGGCGTGATTGCCGCCTCGCTGGTCAACAAGCGGCGCGAGATACAGCGCCAGCGCGACGAGCAGGCCGCACAGCAGGGCTAGGGCCAACCGGTTACCGCACTCGGTTCGGCTTTTACTATTCGTCGACGATGCCGGTCGCCGGGGCTATGTAGGGCAGGCTCCATGAGCCGCCGACCACGAAGGACGTTTCGTCGCTTTGTCCAGCGACGGCCGGTGCCGGAGTCGCGGGACCCACTCTGCCGAGGAGGGCCAGTCTGCCGCCGCTGTAGGGAATATTTCCCGACAGGTTGATCTGCCGCGACGCCGATCCGGCTTGGGCCGTTTCGATGGTCGCAACGCCGTTGGCGACGCTGGCCTTGACCTCCATGGCATCGATCGGGAAGCTGCCCTGCGACACGTCATCGAGGGGGAAGCCTCTGCCCTCGCCGAGGAGCCTCACGAAGCTGTCCACATCGAAGCCCGACAGGGCACCCGGCCCGAAGCTCGCCGCTATGGAGCCGTCGGAATGCTCCATCAACGTGTCCCAGGTCGTGCCGCGGCCCTTCAGTATCACCGAGATTTTTCCGCGACCGACCGGCACGAGCCGGTTGAGGCCGGCGGCGGTGCCGAAGGCTCCGCCATCGATGTCGGACGCCAGCAGGCGCAGTTCGACCTGCGTGCCCTCCGGCTTGCGGTCGAAGCGCAAACCAGTCTGGACATTGCCGCCGAACGCTTTCGCGTCCGAGATATCGAAGGCGGCAAAGCCGTCGTTAACGCGCGCCGTGGCGGCGACGTCGCCGAGCGTCAGCGAGCCGGCCGTCGCCTGTTGCGACGAAAGCCGCAGATCGAGATTGATGCGGCTGGCGAAGTCGCCGTCGACTACGCCGGGTCCGCTGCCGGCCGCAGATTCGAGCGGCGTGAAGGCGGAGAGGAAGGATTTGAGGTTGAGCGTGTCGAAGGCCAGTGTGCCGGCGATCACCGGCAGGGTTCCCGTGAGCAGCAGGTCGAGCGCGCCGGTGCCGGGATTGCCGTCCAGCGCGATCTCGGCGTCTTCGAAACGGATGCGTTGGGCGGTGCCCGCAACCTGGCTCTTGATGCTGACCGACCCCACCTCGGTCCCGTGCAGCAAGTCGGCATGCGTCCATTCGATCATGCGCAGCAGGGACGGCGCGGTGAAACTGGCATCTCCCTCGAAATAGGCGTTTTCGGATATGCTGGCCTTGCCGTCGAACGACAATGTCGTGGGAGCCGATTTGAAGGCGATCTTGACGCGACCTTCGCCGCCGCCCAGCATCAGCAGCGGCTTGCGGGCACGGAGATCGACATCGAACGCTTCGCCGCGCCATACGCCCGTGGCGGCCAGGTTCGCCCGACCGTCCAGCTGTTCCCACTCCAGTCGCCCGGCGAGATCGGTGACAAGTACGGCCTCGCTAGCGCCATCGCGGCCGATGATCCTGCCGTCCGAGAATTGCACGTCCCCGAACCTGTCATCCGGCAGCCGGGCGGTATCGGGCGCCAGGCGATCTTCCGCCACCACACCGCGGGCGATGGCGATCGAGCGTCCGATCCGTCCACTCTCGGGGATTGTGATGGTGGGCATCCCGGCGGGCGTCAGGCCGACATAAAGCGTCGGGCGGATCAGACGGGCGGTGGAGAATTCGATGCTGCCGAACAGTGCGGCGATCGCCGAGAGCTTGATTTCCATCCGCTCCGACTTCAGGACAGGCGCGGCGGCCGGCGCACCTTTCGGCGACATCGAGACGTCGGTCAGCACCGCCTCGAAACGGGGCCAGACGGCGATCTTCGGATACCCGCCGATCGACACATTCATCCCGCTCCAGTCGCCGATCTCGTCGGCGATGCGGTCGCGGACAATCTGGGTCGAGGCGGCGTAGGGCAGTGTGACGACGACGATCGCCAGCACGATGGCGGCGAGGCCGAGCGCCCAGAGACTACGTCTTAACAGCGGTACGGGCATGTGGTTCGTCAGCCCCCGGTCGGATTGATGCTTGCCTGTCCCAACGGCGGGCCGCTAGTAGGATCTGTCATTGTGTCCGTTTAGCGCGTGAACGAGGCATTGCAAGCCCGGCATCGGCGCCCGGCGCGCGCGATTCGCGCCGCCGATTGCCCCTATCATACAGCATCTTGTTCCGGTGCGCCGCCCGGTGCAAAAAGGATGCGCATTGGAGACATCATTATGGTTGAGAACGCGCCGCTCTGGACACCATCGCCCGATCGGATCGCCGAAGCGCCGTTGACGGCGTTCATGGCAGCGGCCTCTGCCCGCGCCGGGACGGCGCTGTCTTCCTATGCCCAACTGCACCGTTGGTCGGTCGACGATCGCGAGGAATTCTGGAACCTGGTCTGGGATTTCTGCGGCGTCATCGGCGACAAGGGCGAGCGCATCCTGGCGGACGGGGACCTGATGCCGGGGGCAAGGTTCTTTCCCGATGCGCGGCTGAACTTTGCCGAGAACCTGCTGCGCAACAAGGGTTCCGGAGACGCCATCGTCTTCAAGGGCGAGGACAAGGTCGAGCGTCGCCTGTCGTGGGACGATCTTCACGCCCTTGTCTCCCGCCTGCAGCAGCTGTTCGTTTCGCTCGGCGTCAAGCAGGGCGACCGCATCGCCGCCATGATGCCCAACATGCCCGAGGCCACGGCCGGGATGATCGCTGCCTCCTCGCTCGGTGCTGTCTGGTCCTCGTGCTCGCCCGATTTCGGCGAGCAGGGCGTGCTCGACCGCTTCGGCCAGATCGAGCCGGTCGTCTTCATCGCGCCCGACGGCTATTGGTACAACGGCAAGCAGAACGATGTCAGCGCCAAGGTCCAGGCAGTGATGGCGAAGCTGCCCACGCTGCGCGGGACCGTCATCGTCGACTATCTCGGCACCGCCGACCAGGCCGTCACAGCCATGGACGGAGCCGAGACGCTGGAGCAGGCCTTGGCGCCCTTCGAGGCGAAACCGGTATCCTTCGTGCGTCTGCCGTTCTCGCATCCGCTCTACATCCTGTTCTCGTCGGGCACGACCGGCATCCCGAAGTGCATCGTCCATTCGGCCGGCGGCACGCTCCTGCAGCACCTCAAGGAGCACCGGCTGCATGCCGGGCTCATCGAAGGCGACCGGCTGTTCTACTTCACCACCTGTGGCTGGATGATGTGGAACTGGCTGGTGTCCGGATTGGCCTCCGGCGCCACGCTGCTGCTCTACGACGGGTCGCCCTTCCACCCGAGCGGCAACGTCCTGTTCGACTTCGCGGACGCCGAGAGCATGACCTATTTCGGCACCTCGGCGAAGTTCATCGATTCGGTCCGCAAGGCGGGGCTTAGGCCCATCGATACCCATTCGCTGGCTACCGTGCGTACCATTTCCTCAACCGGTTCGCCGCTGTCGCCGGAAGACTTCGTCTTCGTCTATGACGGCATCAAGCACGACGTCCATCTTGCCTCGATTTCCGGCGGCACGGACATCGTCTCCTGCTTCGTCCTCGGCGTGCCGACCGAGCCCGTATGGTCGGGTGAGATCCAGGGTGCAGGCCTCGGCATGGCTGTCGACGTCTGGGACGATGACGGACGTCATCTCGAGCAGGGCAAGGGCGAACTCGTCTGCACCAGAGCCTTTCCGGCAATGCCGATCGGCTTCTGGAACGATCCCGACGGAGCGAAGTACCGTGCCGCCTATTTCGAGCGTTTCGACAATGTCTGGTGCCATGGCGACTTCGCGGAATGGACCGAGCATGGCGGCCTGATCATCCATGGCCGTTCCGACGCAACGCTCAATCCGGGTGGTGTTCGGATCGGCACTGCCGAGATCTACAACCAGGTCGAGCAGCTGCCGGAGATCGCCGAGGCGCTCTGCATCGGCCAGGATTTTGACGGCGACGTGCGCGTCGTGCTGTTCGTTCGGCTTGCAGAGGGCGTGGAACTGTCGCCCGATCTAGAGGCACGCATCAGAAGCAAGATCCGCACCGGGGCGAGCCCGCGGCATGTTCCTGCACGCATCGCGGCTGTTGCCGACATTCCGCGCACAAAGTCGGGCAAGATCACCGAGCTTGCGGTGCGCGACATCGTCCACGGGCGCGAGGTCAAGAACCGAGAGGCGCTCGCCAATCCGCAGGCGCTTGAGCTGTTTCGCGACCTCGAATTGCTGAAAACCTAGGGCCGGCAGGCCGAGTCATGGTTAACCAAGGATGATTGATAAATTTACCTAGATTTCACGGGTGGTACACAAGCGTAAAGATTCACGCGCTCCGGTAAGGACTTGTTAAGGTCCATGCCACGATAGTCCAAGCCAACTTGAGGGAGAAATCCCGCTCCTCACTAGCCCCCGGAGGAGAGAGTTCGCTCAAGCCCCGTCGTCACAGCAAATCTCAATTTCGGGCGTCCCTCCGGGGACGCCTTTTTCTTGTCGAGGCCATGCTTCGCTTAGAGGCTGGCCTCACGGTCGCGTGCCAGCGCTCCCGACAGCAGCAGGACCGGGATGAGGGCGGTCAGGATGATGACGATCGCCGCCGCCGCGCCATCCTGCGGCACGCCGCGCGAGGCATTTTCGTAGACATAGGTGGCAAGCGTCGTAAAGCCGAAGGGTCGCAGCAGGATCGTTGCGGACAGTTCCTTGATCGTGTCGACGAAGACCAGCACCGAGGCGGTGAAGATTGCCGGCTTCAGGAGCGGCAGCAGGACCACGCGGGCGCTCTCGGCCGGCGTCTTGCCGAGGCTCCGTGCGGCCTCGTCGAGATGACCGGGCAGTTTCTCGAGGCCTGAGCGGATGGCGCCTTCGGCCAGCGCAAGGAAGCGGATACTGCAGGCCAGGACCACGGCGGCCGCCGATCCGGTGAGCAGCAACCCGGTCGAGAAGCCGAGATAGTCGCGGGCGAAGCTGTCCAGCGTGTTATCGAAGCGCGCCAGCGCAAAGAGCAGGCCGAGCCCGAGAATGCCGCCGGGCAGGGCATAGCCGACGGACGCCAGGCGGACGGTTGCCGTCACGCCCTGCGAACGGGTCAGCCGTACGGCGTTGAGCAGGAAGAGAGCCAGCACCACGGTCAGCACGGCCGTGAAGGTCGCCGTCATCAGGCTGTTGAAGAAGGCGTCGGCAAGGCCCGGCGACCAGAACTGGTCCATCCGGCGCCACGCATACTGGCCGAACACCGTGATCGGGATGCCGAAACCGCACAGGACCGGAAGGGAAACGCCCGCCGCCGCCAGAAGGCCGGCCGTTCTGCCGAGGCGCACGCGCGGCGGATGCACCTTCATGTGTGTGGCGCGCCCGGTGTGGAAGCGCTGGCGGCGGCGGCCCCACTGTTCGGCGAACAGGATGAGGAACACCAGCACGAGCATCAAGAGGGCGATCTGCGCGCCGCCCTCGAGGCTGCCGCGGTTCAGCCACGTCGTGTAGACCGCGAAGGTAAGCGTTTGGACGCCGAGATACTCGGCAGCCCCGATGTCGTTGATTGTCTCCATCATCACCAGCGCGACGCCGGCAAGGATCGCCGGTCGCGCAACGGGCAGGAGAACGCGCCAGAACACTTTGGCCGGGCGCGCGCCGAGCGTCCGCGCCACGTCGGCTATGTTGCGGCCCTGCATCAGGAAGACGATGCGCGTCGTGAGGTAGACATAGGGATAGAGCACCGAGGACAGCACGAAGGCGCAGCCGGGTGTCGTGCGGATGTCGGGAAACCAGTAGTCGCGAAAGCTCTCGAAGCCGAAGACGGCGCGCAGCGCCCCCTGCACGGGCCCGGTAAAGTGAAAGAACTCTCCGAAGGCATAGGCCGCGAGGTACGACGGCACGGCAAGCGGCAGCACCAGTGCCCATGCCAGAGTGCGGCGCAACGGGAACTCGTATGCGACCACCATCCAGGCCGTCACGACCCCGGTCACGGCGGTCACGGCCGCGACCATCGCGAGCAGGTAGAGCGTCGTTGCGCTGGCGCCGGGCAACACGTTGCGGAACAGGTGCGGCCAGTCTTCGCCGCTGCCCGACAATGCGACATAGGCGAGCGACACGATCGGCAGGAGGACGGCGGCGCACACACCAAGTGTGAGGGCACGCAGCCACGGATGGTTCGGCCGCTTTACGGCACCCGACGCAGCGACGGGCGGCGTGGCTTGCGGCAATATCTCGCTTGTGCCCAGAAGACCCGCCAATGGATACGCCACCCTGAAAATGGAAAAGGCCGGGCCGTTGCCGGCCCGGCTGGGTTACTGCCCGTGAAGCGCTGTGCTAGCTGCTCGGACCGTCATTGAGGCCGACCCTGTCGACCATCTCGGAAGCCGCCTTGCGGTGCTTGGCGATATCGGCAAGCGGCAGCGTGTCGGCGTTCAGCGTGCCGAAGGATTTGACGATTTCCGACGGCTCCAGGCCGGGCTCCACTGGGTACTCGAAGTTCTTCTCGGCGTAGATCTGCTGCGCCTCGTGGCTGGACAGGAATTCGAGCAGCTTCACGGCGTTGTCGCGATTGGGCGAATGCTTGGCAAGCGCGGCGCCCGAAATGTTGACGTGCGTGCCGCCATTTTCGAAGGTCGGGAAGATCACGTTGATGGCGTTGCCCCAGTCCTTCTCTGCGGGATCCTTCTCGTTGGTCCGCATCAGGCCGACATAATAGGTGTTGCCGAGCGCAATGTCGCATTCGCCGGCGTAGATCGCGCTGGCCTGGCCGCGATCATTGCCGTCCGGCTTGCGCGCCAGATTGGCCTTGAAGCCGGTCATCCATTCCTCGGTCTTTTCGGCACCCCAATGTTCGATCATCGCCGAAAAAAGCGCGAGATTGTAATCGTGCTGGCCGGACCTGATGCAGATGCGGCCCTTCCACTTCGGGTCGGCCAGGTCTGCATAGCTGAGGGCGGTGTCGGTCAAGCGGTCCTTCGAGGCGTAGACGACACGGCCGCGCTTGGTCAGGCCGAACCAGTGGCCCTCCGGGTCGCGGTACTCGGCAGGCAGGTTGCCATTGACGATCGCGTCGTCGAGCGGCTGGGTGATGCCCTTTTCCTTGGCGGCGGTCAGCCGCGCGATGTCGACCGTCATGATCAGGTCGGCCGGCGAGTTCTGGCCTTCGGCGGCGATGCGCTCCTCGAGGCCCTTGTCGAGGAACAGAACCTGCGTGTCGATGCCGGTTTCGGCGGTAAATGCGTCAAGCACCGGCTGGATCAGTTCCGGCTGGCGGTAGGTGTAGATGTTGACCGTTCCTTCGGCCGAAGCCTGAAGGGGCGCGAAGGCGCTGCCGGCGAGGGCTGCGAGACACGCAAATGTCAGTTTTGCGGCGGTGATCTTCATCGAGTTCTCCTGGATACCCGGGTTCAAGGCCCGAGGTTCAGTTTGATGTCCGCTCCAGCTGAAGCGCGCCTTCTATGGATAATCGGACAAGATTAGTCAAGATATAAGGCGGGTGATTTCAATAGGTTAGAATAGTTCTAAACTTCGACGGAACGGACACGTACGAGGCGCGGCACGCCACCGTTTCGCCCTGCGGTCAGTCGGCGAGCACGCGTGTTGATGGAAAGCTGATCTCGACCAGCGTGCCTTCGCCGGGTGTCGAGTTGATGGTGAAGCGTGCCCGGTTTGCTTCGACCATCGCCTTGGTCAGCGGCAGGCCGAGCCCGGTGCCGTCGCCGCGCGCCCGCTTCAGCGAGTTGATTTGCTTGAATGGCTTCAGCGCCTGTTCGATTTCGGGCTGCGACATGCCGATGCCGGTATCGCGCACCCGCATGACGACGTCTCCGGCCGCCTCGTAGGCGGTCGACACGATCACCTGGCCGCCGGCCTGCGTGTAGCGGACCGCGTTGGACAATATGTTGAGCGCGATCTGGCGCACGCTGCGCAGATCGGCCACGACATCAGGCAGTTTCGACGCGAAGCTCGAGCGGATGATCACCCGCTCGCGGTTGGCCTGCGGCTGCATCATTGCCACCGTCTCGGCCAGGGTGTCGTTGAGCGACACGGCCTCATAGGCCATTTCCTGCTGGCCCGCCTCGATCTTGGAAATGTCGAGCAGGTCGTTGACCAGATCCAGCACGTGGTTGCCCGACCGGTTGATGTCGCGCAGATAGTCGCGATAGCGATCGTTGGCGACCGGGCCGAACTTCTCGTCCATCATCAGCTCGGAAAAGCCGATGATGGCGTTGAGCGGGGTGCGGATCTCGTGGCTGACGCGCGCCAGGAAGTCGGTCTTTTGCGACGAGGCACGTTCCGCCACGGAGCGCGCCTGCGTCAGTTCTTCCTCGGCACGCTTCCACTGCGTGATGTCGCGCACGACGGCGCAATAGCCGCTCTCATTCGGCAGCTTGCCGATGGTCATGAACAGCGGAATGAAGCGCCCCTCGGACTCGCGCCCGATGACTTCGCGGCCGTCGTTCAGCACGCTCGCAACGCCGTTCTCCGAAAGCCCGGCCAGATAGTCGCGCGCCGCGCGCTGGCTCTCGATGGCAAACAGCGAGGCGAAATGCTTGCCCACCACGTCGTCGCTGTCGAAGCCGAACAGCGCCTCGGCGGGTCGGCTGATCGAGCGTATCGTGCCGTCGGGCGAGATCAGCACCACACCGTCGGTCGCCGTGTCGATGATCGTGCGCATCTCGGCGACGCGCGCCTCGAGCTCGGCGATCAAGGGTGACTGGCCGGCGGCGAAGCCGCCTTCGCGGCTGCGCGAAAGCACCAGGAGGAGTGCCTTGCCGCCATTCCATGGCACCGACTGCAAAAAGGCCTCGACAGGGATTTCCTCGCCGTCGCGCGTCTTCAAGCGCAATTGCCTGTCGACCTTCTCGGGGGCGTCTTCGTCCTCGTAGGTGTCGGCAAAAAGGACACCGATGCCCCCGGCCGCGGCCAGGTCCTCGATCGACCGGTAGCCGGTCAGTTCGAGAAATTCGTCATTTGCGTAATGCAGCGTATCGCCGGAATGCACCAGGACCGGGACCGGCAGTTTCTCCAGGATCGACAGTCCGGTGCCCGACTTCTGCGGCGGCGCCTCGGCTGCCGGAGCGTGGGCGGCGTCGCTAGTCGTGGCTGGCTCAGAGGATGATGGATCCTCGCCGACAAAGGAGGCGACGTCCGGAGCAACTTCCTGCTTCCCACCGTTTCCGGATGGGCTTCTGGTTTCGCGGCTGACCCGTTGCGGCTCGTCCAGGCTGGCGGCCGGTTCGAGTTCCACCAGCTTGAATTTCCGCCAGTTTGCGGAGTCGCGCGCCACGCCGGATGCCGGCGTCGGGCTGTCCTCAGCGACCGGGTCGATCTCAGGGGCGGAGGCTTTCTCCTCTTCGACGCCCTCCGATTCTCCTGATGTCTCAGAAGAAGCATCGGCCTCGCTGCCATTGTCCCACTGTGCGAAATCGAGCAGCGACATGCCCGGTCTCGAGGGCCTGGCGGCCTCGGCTTCCGGCGCAGGGGGCTCGACAGGAGCCTCGGTATCGGCGGATGCGGCCGGACCGGTCGCCGTCGTCTCGTCTTGGTCCCGGTCGGCCTCTTCAGCGCCATTCGCATCGGCCGGTGCGGTCGCCTCCGGCGAGCCTTCCACACCGTCGATGAGGCGCAACTCCTCGACCTCGCGGCTGTCGTCGGCAACGGGCTCTTCGGCATCCGACGCGGTCGCAGGGCTCTCCTGTTCGGGAGCCGGAGGCGGCTGGTCCGCAAGCTCGTCCCTGCTACCGGCGCTCCCGGTATCCTTCTTCAGCCGCTCGCCGATCTGCTGAAAGGCGATGCGTTCGCCGCTCGACAATCCCTTGTCGTTGTCGGCGACCGGCCGGTGCTCGGCCAGGCGGATGATCTTGTCGGTGAAGCGGCGATCCTGCGCCGGCACGATGCTGAGAGCGGGGACTTCGCCCTGGAAAGGGTCGGCCGGCTTGGCGGGTGTGCTTTCGGGGGTCGGCGCAGGGGCTTCCTCGGCCGTCTCGGTGACCTGATCGGGTTCGCTTCGCGTCAGTACGAGGCCGAGCGCCTGGGGATCGACCGATGCATCGCCAGTGCGGGCAACGCCGAAGCCGCGGAAGCCTTCGAAGGCACGGTTGCGGTCATAGACGGGTAGGGCGGCGAGATCGACGGGGATGCTGAGGTCGGTGCCGCTGACCGGCCACATCACCGACCGGCCGGACCAGGTGTCGCGTCGCGCCAAGAGCCCGGCGATGTCGCCACTCGGATCGAGCCCGAAGACCCGCGCGACATCCTCGAATGTGCGTCCCACGATATCGGCCGCTTCGTCGCCGACGACCCGTGCAAATTCCGGCGAGATCTGGCTGAATTTTCCTTCCGCGTCGGTCCGCCAGACGAAGCGGACAGGGCCTGCGGGGCGGGTATCGGATGACGCCCCGTCCGGCGCAGGCGCGGCGTCGCCAGCGGTGGGCTCGGCGGGGACAACCCTAGACGCTACCGGTTCCACGGCGGCCGCTGCAGGCGCCTCGGGTTCTGCCGTGGCGTCCGGTTCGTGGGGCGCTTGCGGCGCTTCGGCGGTGGCTTCTCTCTCGGCTGGGGCCACGTCCCGCGCGTCTGCGGGGACATCGCCTGCATCGGCGTCGCCCTTGGCCGTCGTGTCGCTGAAATACCAATTGTCATGAACCGGCGTTGGCCTCTCGGCGGACGCTGCCTTTTCCGCGACAGGCGATGCAGGTTCCGGCTGCGCGTCCGGCATGGGGACAGCAGCAACGCTTTCGACGGTCGGCGCGGCGGTCGTTTCTTCTTCAACCTCTGCGCCTTCGTCGACCACGACGACCAGGCTGCGCGTGTCCGTCAGCCTCGCCAGTCCGGCGGGGAGGGGGCCGCGCTTGCCCGGGATCATCTGCTTGACGATGCGGCGCTCACCGGTTGCCTTCTCGGCCATGTCGGCGAGCGTCTGTTGAGCAAGGCCGAGTTCCGCGAACCCGGGTGACGCCGCCTCGATCTCGCCGGCGCCGTCGATGAAAGCGACGAAATGGCCGGCCTCGGCAAAGCCGCCGATCGCCCGCTCGGCGATGTCGCGCGCGCTGCGTGCGCCGCCCGTCGG
>CAMYMG010000060.1 GCA_947259295.1 uncultured Rhizobiaceae bacterium | reverse complement strand
CCTGCGCACTGCCGGCGCGGTGATGGCGGCGCCGCGCGCGCCGCTGTTGCGGCGCTTCGGCAAGATGCTGCTCCTGCGTCTCGACCAGGCGCTCGGCCGGCTCGAGGAATCGCTGTCGCCGCGCCTGCCGGTGGCGCCGCTGTCGGTCGAGCGGCAGCTTGCCGAGCCGGTGTCGAGCACCGCCGACATCGAGAGCCTGGTTGCCATGCTGGCGGCGACGCTGAAGGAGCATCTCGAACGGCGCGAGGAAGGCGCCCGGATGCTGCAGTTGCAGCTGTTTCGGGTCGATGGCGCGGTCAGCCGCATCGCGCTCGGCACCTCGCGGCCGCTGCGCGAGCCGCGCCTCGTCCAGAGGCTGTTCCACGAAAGGCTGACGGCGCTCGAAAGCGACATCGACACCGGCTACGGCTTCGACCTGGTGCGCCTGTCGGTGCTGGCGGCGGCGCGTTTCGAGATGGACCAGGGCGATCTTGCGGGCGGCATTCCCGACCGCGGCGAGGACATCGCGCTTCTGGCCGACCGCATCGGCGCGCGGCTCGGCAAGCAGGCTATCCTGCGGCCTGTTGCGGTGCAGAGCCACCTGCCCGAGCGCGCGGTCACCGCCATTGCCTTTTGCGAGGCCGATGCGGTAGCGGCAAGACCGGACGGACCGCGGACGCAGCCGGTGGAGCGGCCGATCCGCCTGTTTCGCCATCCCGAACTGCTCGACGTGCCGGCAACCGAGGTGCCGGAGGGCCCGCCGCTGCATTTCCGCTGGCGTCGCGCCCTTTACAGGGTGGCGCGGGCGGAGGGCCCGGAGCGCATCGCGCCGGAATGGTGGCACGAGGACGCCGATGCGCCGGTGCGTGATTATTTCCGCGTCGAGGATGCCGAAGGGCGTCGCTTCTGGCTCTACAGGCAGGGCCTCTACGGCGCGGCGCAGAAATCGGTGCCGCGCTGGTTCATGCACGGTCTCTTCGCATGACCGCGATGGCACCCCCGCCCTATGCCGAATTCGGCATGCAGTCGAACTTCTCCTTCCTGCGCGGGGCGTCGCGGCCGGAAGAGCTGGTGGTGGCGGCACGGTTGCTCGGCTATGTGTCGATCGGCCTGGCCGACCGCAACAGCGTGGCCGGCGTGGTACGGGCCTGGCAGCAGGCCAAGGTGGAAGAGCTCGCCTATCACCCGGGCTGCCGCCTGGTGTTCTGCGACGGCACGCCGGACATGCTTGCCTATCCGCGCGACCGCAAGGGCTGGGGGCATCTCTGCCGCATGCTGACGCAGGCCAATCTGCGCGACGAGAGCGAGAAGGGCGCGCCGCGCCTCTACCTGGAGGATCTTGTCGAATGGGGCGACGGGCTGTCGCTTGCCGTGCTGGTCGAGGTCGGGCCGCAGGCGTCCGATCCGCGCGGCCTGCTTGCCCGGCTTAGAGAGCGTTTCGGCGATGCGCTGCGGCTGGCGGTGGCACCGGACTATGGCGGCGATGACCGCTACAGGATCGAGCAGGCCGCCGCGCTGGCCGCTGCAACCGGCCTGCGGATGATGGCGACCAACGATGTCCTCTACCATACGGGCGAAAGACGGGCGCTGCAGGATGTGCTGACGGCGATCCGCCTCAATGTGCCGGTCGCCGAGGCCGGGCTGGAGCTCAGGGCCAATGCCGAGCGCCACCTGAAACCGGCGCAGGAGATGGCGCGGCTCTTCCGGCACCACCCCGAGGCGCTGGCCGAGACGCTGGGGTTTGCCGGCGAGCTCGGCTTCTCGCTCAGCGACCTCGAATACAACTATCCGGACGAGCCGACGGAATCGGGGCTCGAGCCGCAGGCTGAACTGGAGAGGCTGACCTGGGAAGGCGCGCGCCAGCGCTATCCCGGCGGGGTGTCGGACAAGGTGAAGGGCATCATCCGGCACGAACTCGCCACCGTGCAGCAGCTGAACTATGCGCGCTACTTCCTGACCGTGCACGACATCGTCAAGTTCGCCAAATCGGAGAAAATCCTTTGCCAGGGACGCGGCTCGGCGGCCAACTCCGTCATCTGCTACTGCCTCGGCATCACCGATGTAGGGCCGGAGATCATCGACGTGCTGTTCGAGCGCTTCATCTCGGCCGAGCGCAACGAACCGCCCGACATCGACGTCGATTTCGAACACGAGCGGCGCGACGAGGTCATCGCCTACATCTACCAGAGATACAGCCAGAAGCGCACCGCGCTCGCGGCGTCGGTCGTCACCTATCGCGGCCGCTCGGCGCTGCGCGAGGTGGCCAAGGCGCTCGGCCTGTCGGACGACGTGCGCGACGCGCTGGCCGGCTCGGTATGGGGCTGGGGTCCCTCCGCGCTGGGTGACGAGGAGGCAAAGGCCGGCGGGCTGGACCGGGCCGATCCGCTGTCGGGCCATGTGATTGCGCTTGCCAATGAGATCATGGGCTTTCCGCGCCACCTGTCGCAGCATGTCGGCGGCTTCGTCATCACGCGGGACCGGCTCGACGAGATCGTGCCGATCGTCAAGACGGCGATGGACGAACGCAAGATGGTCGAATGGGACAAGGACGACCTCGACGCGGTGAAGATCCTCAAGGTCGACATACTGGCGCTCGGCATGCTGTCCTGCCTGAACCGGGCTTTCCTGCTGTTGCGGGACCACTACGATGTGCGCGATCCCTATGGTCGACCGCTCGAGCTGGCGACGATCCCGCCGGAGGATCCGAGGGTCTATGACATGATCTGCCGCGCCGACACGCTCGGCGTCTTCCAGATCGAATCGCGGGCGCAGATGTCGATGCTGCCGCGGCTGAGGCCGCGCGAATTCTACGACCTCGTCATTGAGGTTGCGATCGTCCGTCCGGGCCCGATCCAGGGCGACATGGTGCATCCCTACCTGCGCCGCCGGCAGGGCAAGGAGAAGGCGGAATACCCGAAGCCGGAACTGCGGGAAATTCTCGGCAAGACGCTCGGCGTGCCGCTGTTCCAGGAACAGGCGATGAAGATCGCCATCGTCGCCGGCGGCTTCAAGCCGGGCATCGCCGACGAACTGCGCCGCGCCATGGCGACCTTCAAGCGCACCGGCACGATCGGCAATTACCGCCAGAAGATGATCGACGGCATGCTGACCAATGGCTACGACAGGGATTTTGCCGAGCGCTGCTTCAAGCAGATCGAAGGCTTTGGCGAATACGGCTTTCCCGAGAGCCATGCGGCGTCGTTCGCGCTGCTGGTCTATGCCTCGTGCTGGTTCAAGACCTTCTATCCGGACGTGTTTTGCGCCGCGATCCTGAATTCGCAGCCGATGGGCTTCTATGCCCCGGCTCAGCTGGTGCGCGATGCGCGCGACCATGGCGTCGAGATCCGCATGGTCGACATCAATCACTCGGGCTGGGACTGCGCGCTGGAGGCGGCCGGATTCGACGGGCAGCGCGTTCTCGACCGGCATGCCGAGATGCGCGGGGTGATCCGGACCTGCCATGCGGTGCGGCTGGGAATGCGGCAGATCAAGGGGCTTTCGGAGAAGCGCATAGCGCAATTGGTGGCGCGGCGGGGCGCCGGCTATCGCTCGGTTCGCGATGTCTGGCTGCGCTCAGGGCTCAATGTAGACGAGATCGAAAAGCTGGCGCAGGCCGACGCCTTCCGGTCGGTCGGGCTCGACCGCCGCGCGGCGCTATGGGCGGTGCGGGCGCTCGACGGCAAGAGTGCGGCGGAAAAGCTGCCGCTGTTCGACAGGCCGGACATAAGCCTGCGCGACAACGAGCCCGAAACGACGCTGCCGATCATGCCGCCCGGCCAGCATGTCGTGCATGACTACCAGACGCTCGGGCTATCGCTGAAGGCGCATCCGCTGTCCTTCCTGCGCAAGCGGCTGGATCGCGCCGGCATCACGCCGAACGGCAGGCTGGCATCGGTGCCGAACGGCCGGCGGGTAACGGTCGCCGGGCTGGTGCTGGTGCGGCAGCGGCCGGGCAAGGGCAACGCCATCTTCCTGACCCTGGAGGATGAGGGCGCGGTTGCCAACATCATCGTCTGGGCGCGGAATTTTGAGCGATTCCGTCCGGTCGTCATGGGTTCGAAACTCGTTCGCGTGACCGGCAGGCTGCAGTCGGAGTCCGGCGTCATCCATATCGTGGCCGAAAAGGTCGACGACCTGACACCCTGGCTCTCAGCGCTGCTCGAGGAAGCGTCGACCGCCGCCGCCCCGCTTGCCACGGACAGTGGGGAACCCGCGGAAAACAGGAAAGGACAGGCTGCCGGCATTGGGCCCTCCAGGCGCGAGCCGGTTGCACAGAATGTCGAAGCACTCGGACGACGCGCCGGAAGCGTCATGCCGAAGGGGCGGAATTTCCAGTGAAGGTGTGCGGCGAAGCGGGCTCAGCGTGCGCGCCTGGCGCCCGCCTTCGGCTTGGGCTTCGGCTCGACCGGGCGGGCCTCGGAGGGCAGCATTACCGGGATGCCGTCGCGGACAGGATAGGCCAGCCTGGCAAGCCTCGACACGAGTTCGCCGCGCTTGGCATCCCAGACCAAAGGCCCCTTGGTCAGCGGGCAGGCGAGCAGTTCGAGCAGCTTCACGTCGATTTCAGTCGAACGGCCGGTTTCGCCCATCCCTTCCCGTCTCCCGTCTACTGCAGGCTGGACCCGAAATCGTCATTGTCGCGGGCCAGCGTCATCTCGGTCAGGGCGATCAGCGTTTCGGCCCGGGTCTTCAGGTCCGGCGCCTCGAGCAGGGCCTGCTTCTCGGCCGGGCCATAGGGTGCCATCATAGACAGCGCGTTGACCAGCATGGCGTTCTCGGCCCGGCTGACGCTCTCCCAGTCGGCTTCAAGACCGTTGGCTTCCAGATAGGCGCGAAATGTCGAGAGCAAAGCCGGCCTGTCGACTTCCGCCCCAGTAGGGTCTTCGTCCAGATCGCCGACGAAACATCTGACGCGGCATTGCCGGTAGGGCGTCTTGACCGTCAGTTCCTCGGTGACACGGAATCGGCAGACCCCCTGCAGGGAGATCAGGTAGCGCCCGTCACCCGACTCGGTCAGCGAGGTGACGCGCCCCAGGCAGCCGACGGTGCAGATCTCGGGCTCGCCATCCTTGCGCAGCGTGCCGTCGAAAGCCGGCTGGACCATGCCGATCAGCCGGCCCGCACCGATGACCTCGTCGATCATCAGCAGATATCGGGGCTCGAATATATTGAGAGGCAGGCGGCCACCGGGCAGAAGCAATGCGCCTGTCAGCGGAAATACCGGCACGACCGAGGGCAGGTCGGCTTCCCGCCGGTAATTGAAATTTCCCGCCTGCACCATGTCCTCCGGTCCCGTCCCCTTGGCTATCTGGGGCGGCCGCCAATTGTTGCAAGCCCCGGGGCAGCCACGGGGGCGCCTATGAAAACAGCAGCGACGACAGCCGGCGGCGCGTCGACAGCGTCACCTCGTCGGTCGGTCCCCAGGCCTCGAACAGCTTGATCAGCTGGGCCCGTGCGCCGTCGTCGTTCCATGTCCTGTCCGCCGCGACGATGGCAAGAAGATTGTCGGCGGCTTCCTGCCGCTTGCCCTGCGCGTTCTGGATCATCGCCAGGTCGAACCGCGCCTGGAAGTCCTTGGGATTGTCGGCAAGGCGCCGTTCGAACTCGGCCGGGTCGCCAAGACGGGCTGCCTCGGCGGCCAGCGCGATGCGCGCACGCACGGCAGCGATGGGTGCTGCCTCGGCGTCAGCGGGCGGCGTGGTTGCCAGAACCTCCTCGGCGCCGGCGACATCGCCGGCCTCGAAAAGCAGATCGGCAAGGCCGGCAATCGCCTCGACGGTTTCCGGAGCCTGCTGCAGCACCGCATCATAAATGCCCGCCGCCGTCTGCGCGTCGCCGGCATCGATCGCCTGCTTTGCAGCTTCCAGAGCCTCCGCCAGCTCCGCCTTGCCGCCATCCTTGCCGACGAGTTTTTCAATGAAGGCGTTGATCTGGCTCTCCGGAATCGCCCCCATGAAGCCGTCGGCGGGCTGGCCGTCCTTGAAGGCAATCACCGCGGGTATCGACTGGATGCCGAGCTGTCCGGCAATCGAGGGGTGATCGTCGATGTTCATCTTGACCAGCTTCACGCGGCCGCCGGCCGCCGCCACCGCGCGTTCGAGCGCCGGCTGCAACTGCTTGCACGGGCCGCACCAGGGCGCCCAGAAGTCGACCAGGACGGGCTGGTTGCGCGATTCCTGGATGACGTCGGCGGCGAAGCTCGCGGTCGTCGTATCCTTGACTGCCGCGGCGGGCGCGGCGGCACCGTTTGGCGCGGCCTGAGCCGGGGCGCCATAGCTGACATTCTGGGCATACTGACCGCCCATGCCGCCGAACGGGTTCTCGTTGCTGCTCATGCTGTTCCTTCCGGTGCGTTGGCGCGCATCCGCCGTCCGCGGCGGCACTCTAGCGCGATTCACGTCATGCTGGCCACCATGTGGCGATCAGCTAGACACTTTCAAGATTTTGGGCTCGTGGCCGGTGGCACGCGCGAAGCGCAGCAGGTCGTCGGCGCCTATCGAGGTCGTCGCCTCGTTGGTCAGCGGGTGCGCATTGATGATGGCATCGTCCAGCAGCGGGGCGTCGAGGACGAAGGTGACGATACCGTCGGGATCGTTGATCAGGCCGAATGCGGTCACCGCGCCGGGCACGACGCCGAGATGCTGCATCAGGGCCTCCGGCTTGCCGAAGGAGACCTTGCTTGCCGCGCCGATCAGATGATGGACCTGCTTGAGGTCGATCTCGGCCTCCTCGCCCATGGTGATCAGGAAATAATTGTCCTTCTTGTCCTTGAGGAACAGGTTCTTCGTGTGTGCACCGGCGATCTCCCCGCGCAGCGCCTGGGAATCCGCCACCGTGAACAAGGGCGGATGCGAAACCGTGCTCACCGAAATGCCGAGCGAGTCGAGAAAGGCAAAGAGGTCAGCGGGTGTTTTGGGCATCGGCAAAATCCGGCGCTGGTTTCGAACGATGCCGGTTTAGAGGCAAAGCCGGGCCGAGAACAAGCCCGGTCAAGCGAGCGGCGAAAGCGGCAGTCGGGCAGATCGCCGCAGCGCTACGATGCAAGCTGTCGCCATGCGAATTGCCTGTTGCATTCGCCCTGCTCTTCGGCCATATAGGCGCGGCTTGCGGCTTAACGGCCGCGCGAGCGGGTGTAGCTCAGGGGTAGAGCACAACCTTGCCAAGGTTGGGGTCGGGCGTTCGAATCGCCTCACCCGCTCCAAATTTCTATGAAATTAAGCAATCAAAGCGGCCGCCTTCGGGCGGCCGTTTTGCTTTGGCGGCAAGGTGGCGGTGCGCTGGATCGCAGCAAGTTGCGCGCGGCCGGGTAAGGTCCTGTTCACGCCGTTCGTAGCGAGATTGTTGAGAAAAATCCTGTATTGATCGCGGTCAAGAATGATCATGTATCGGGTAGAACCATGATTGCGGCGTTTCACAGACTGGTCTCGGAAATCCTGCCAAACTGGCTGTTTGCCACCGGGCAAGACCCCCTCGTCATGAAGACCCAGCGCATCGTGCCGGCGCGCTACTCGGAAGCCGAGGCCGCGGCATGGCTGATGAGCCGCGAGCGGCGGCATCGCTGATCAACGCGTCGCCGGGCTCTGACCCGGTCTGACAGTCGGAAATCCAAAGACGCGTCCATGGCCTGCACATAAGTATCCTGTGCGTCGCCCGCTGTCTGACATCGAGGATCGGGTTTCTGACCCGCCTCCAACGAGGGGATTGCGCCGATACCCGCGTTGGAGGGTTACACGCGGACATCGTTTCCAGCTTTCGACGACCTAGCGTTGGGCAGCGGCATATCCACCGTGGCTGGCCCAACGTGGCCGTTGCGGCCAAGCCGCGAGCGGGCGGAATGGAAAAGACTGTGCCGGCACGAAATACGCCGCGCCTGAAATGGCCGACAGTTCGGCATGGGACGCGACACTGGATCCGGAACGCGTAAGTTGGCAGTGGCGGTCATGGCCGCTGTTGTTTCGGCATTGGTTCTGCTGGGAAGTTCGCCAGGATACGCGCAAGACGATGGTTCTGATGCGACGGCCACGGCGAGCGAGCCGGACTGGCTGTCCCGGCACGGCGCCGGGAAAGAGCAGAAGCCAGAGGACATCTGGCATCGCGACACGGTGACCGGCGACTGGAACGGGCTGCGATCGCGGCTGGCCGACAGGGGTATCACGTTCAGCCTGACCTACACGGCCGACCTGCAGGGCAATCTGCGGGGCGGCATTCGCAACGGCGCGGTCTATGACGGCGTGTTCGAGCCGGAGGTCGATATCGACCTCGAGAAACTCGTCGGCTGGTCCGGCGCGAGCATGAGCTTTTCCGCCCTGCAGATCAGCGGACCGAGCCTGTCGTCCGACGATGTCGGCAATTTGCTCGATGTGTCAGGCATCAATGCGCGACCGGCGACGCGGCTTTACAATGCATGGTTCCAGCAGGAAATGCTGGACGAGTTGCTTTCGGTGCGGCTCGGCCTGATGACGGCCGATTCGGAATTTTTCGTCAGCCCGACGGCCGGCCTGTTCATCAACAGCAGCTTCGGTTGGCCGGGCATCCTGGCGCTCGATCTGCCGGGCGGCGGGCCGGCCTTTCCATTGCCCGCCCCCGGCCTTCGCGTGGCGCTGCAGCCGACGCCGGAATTCAGCCTGATGGCGGCGATGTTCAGCGGCGATCCGACCGGCAATGACGGGTCGAACAGCCTGTCGGTCGAGCAGCCGAGCGGCACAGAAATCAGCTTCAGCGGCGGTGTCCTGATGCTGGCCGAGGCCGGCTATACGTTCAACCGGGGAGCGGGCGCGGAGGCGCTTCCGACTACCGTCAAGCTTGGCGGCTGGTACCACACCAGCGATCGGTTCGGCGACCAGCGCTTCGACACGGACGGGCGCTCGCTTGCCGATCCGCTGTCCAACGG
>CAMYMG010000059.1 GCA_947259295.1 uncultured Rhizobiaceae bacterium | reverse complement strand
TGAAGGCCTTGGTCTGGAAATCGGGCCACGGAACCGTCTCGACGGTCACCTTCACGCCGGTCTCGGCCTGATAGTCGTTCACCAGTTCCTGCAGATAGTTCGCAGGATCCCATTCCGCCCACAAAATAGTCAGTTCCTGCGCCAGGACCGAAGTCCCGCTCGCAAACGTCAGCGCAATCCCGGCCAAAACACCGGTAAATCTCTTGCCCATGTCAATCTCCTCCCTGGTCGTGTTCTGCCTGCACCAGCAGGCGGTCCTTTCAGTCAGTCATGCCGTTGTTTTGCTCCGCCGCATGGCGGTCCCGGTCCTCCCCGACCGGTTTCCGAGCCGATCCAGGCAACATGCCACGACCTGCTTCTTCTGTCTCATCTGGTATTACCAACCCGCGAGGTCCGTCAAGCGGTTTCTTGGCGGCATTCTCGGCGACGGCGCTGGCAAGCATCGTCGAAAAGGCCACAATATCATCCGGTTCCGCCGGAACAGACCGGGACGCCCGAGATAGCCTGTTGCTGGCGGACTTGCTCATCACCCCCCTTGGCCGCCATCTGGTCGAACCAGTTAGCCCTTTTCGAACCCCTCCCGGGGACCTTCCCCCGCCTCCCGCAACGCCGCTTCGACAAGTGCTGACGCCGCCCATTGCACGACCGAGCGCGGCCTGTCCCCATCCAGCCCCCAGATGTCCTTCAGCACGATAAGCGCTTCGACACCAAACGCCAGCGACAATGCCTGCGCAAGCCTTTCCATCGCTTCCGGGGACAGGCGGTCGCCGAGCGGGGCGATGGCTTCCTGCAGCAGCTCGATACGGTGGCCGCGCCTGAACTGCGGCTCCTCGCCGAGCGTACCCGACTGGCCCTGAACCCACTGTTCCAGCGACAGCCTGAGCGCCGCCTTGAACGTCGCCTCGAAGGCCTCGATGCGCGGCATGCCCGTGTCGATCAGGTCCGCCACCCGCGCCGACGCATCTTCGGATGCCGGCTGCCAGGTGAGGATCGGCCCTAGCCCCGCGTCGACCACCGCGCTGACCAGCGCTGCCTGGCTCGGAAAATAGCGATAGGCCGTGGCGCGCGACACGCCGGCCGCCTCCGCGACGTCACTGACCGAAGGAGTCGCCCCGCCCTGCATCAGGCTGATCGCCGTGTCGAGCATCAGCCTGCCGGTCCGGGCGCGCGGACCGCGTTCGGTCTCCGCGGAAATTGCAGCCGATTGACGTGAGACTTGCATATCACTACGATACGCCCGTCTCATAAAAACACAAGAGCGTCCGACACGAACGGCGCTTTGAGGAAATGCACGGGATTGCGCCGCCAGGCGCGGGAGGAGCGGAGATGCCCGGCAGGCATATCCATGTCGTTGGTACGGCGGACACCAAGGGCGAGGAACTCGCCTATCTGGCGGGCTGCATCCGCGCAGCCGGCGGCCAGGCGTTTGTCGTCGACGTCGGCACCCGGCAGCCGACCATCGTCCCCGATATCGCTGCGTCGACGGTTGCCTCGCATGGGGGCGCCGAGACGGCGGCGGCTCTGGCCTCCGGCGATCGCGGCCGCGCCGTCGCGGCGATGACGGAGGCCTACGCGCGCTTCGCGGCGAGCCAGGCAGACGTCGCCGGCATCATCGGGATTGGCGGCGGCGGCGGCACGTCGATCGTCACGGCCGGCATGCGCGACCTGCCGCTAGGCCTGCCCAAGATCATGGTTTCCACGCTCGCCTCGGGCGACGTCGCGCCCTATGTTGGCGTCTCCGACATCATGATGGTGCCCGCGATCACCGACATGGCGGGCCTCAACCGCATCAGCCGCGTCGTGCTGCACAATGCCGCGCAGGCGATCGTCGCCATGGCGATAAACCCTACGCCCGCCGCCGACGGCAAGCCGGCGCTCGGCCTCACCATGTTCGGCGTTACCACTGACTGCGTCACCGCCATCGCCGGCATGCTGCGCGCCGACTTCGACTGCCTGGTGTTTCACGCCACCGGCACCGGTGGCCGGACCATGGAAAAACTCGCCGATTCCGGCCTGCTTTCCGGCATTCTCGACATCACGACCACGGAAGTCTGCGACCTGCTGTTCGGCGGCGTTCTGCCGGCCGGTCCCGACCGCTTCGACGCCGTCGCGCGCACCAGGCTTCCCTATGTCGGCTCGGTCGGGGCGCTCGACATGGTCAATTTCTGGGCCCCGGAGACGATCCCCGACCGCTACCGCGACCGCCTTTTCTACAACCACAACGCCAATGTCACGCTGATGCGCACGACGCCCGCGGAATGCCGCGAGATCGGCGAATGGATCGGCCGCAAGCTCAACGCCTGCGAGGGACCGGTGCGCTTCCTCATTCCCGAGAAGGGCGTGTCCGCGCTCGACATCGAGGGCGGCGCCTTCTTCGACCCGCAGGCCGACGCGGCCCTGTTCGAAGCGCTCGAGGCAACCCTAGTCGAGACCGCCGACCGCAGGCTGCTGCGCTACCCGCTACATATCAACGACCCGGCCTTCGCCGAGGCCGCCGTCGCCGTCTTCCGCGACATTTCAGGCGCCTGATTCCTCCAGAACCCGAGCCAAGGACAATCCATGCCCGCCATAGCCCGCCAGAAAATCCTCGAAAAATTCCACCGCATGATTGCCGACGGCGTGCCGATCGTCGGCGGCGGCGCCGGCACCGGCCTGTCGGCCAAGGCCGAGGAGGCAGGCGGCATCGACCTCATCATCATCTACAATTCGGGCCGCTATCGCATGGCCGGCCGCGGCTCGGCCGCCGGCCTGCTCGCCTATGGCAACGCCAACGAGATCGTCAAGGAAATGGCCTACGAGGTACTGCCGGTGGTCAGAAACACGCCGGTGCTGGCCGGCGTCAACGGCACCGACCCTTTCGTCATCATGCCGCTTTTGCTTGCCGAACTGAAGACGATGGGCTTTTCGGGCGTGCAGAATTTTCCCACCATCGGCCTGTTCGACGGCTCGATGCGCCAGAGTTTCGAGGAGACCGGCATGGGCTTCGGGCTCGAGGTCGACATGATCGCCGAGGCGCACAAGCTCGACCTTCTGACCACGCCCTATGTGTTTAACCCGGACGAGGCGAAGGCCATGACCGGCGTCGGCGCCGACATCGTGGTCGCCCATATGGGCGTCACCACCGGCGGCTCCATCGGCGCCACGTCGGCGAAGTCGCTCGACGATTGCGTCGGCGAGATCGACGCCATTGCCGAGGCCGCGCGCTCGGTGCGCAAGGACGTCATCCTGCTCTGTCATGGCGGTCCGATCTCGATGCCGGACGACGCCCGCTACATTCTCGACCGCTGCAAGGGGCTGCACGGCTTCTACGGCGCCTCGAGCATGGAGCGCCTGCCGGCCGAAGCCGCGATCCGGGACCAGACGGCGAGCTTCAAGCAGATCGCCCTGGGCAAGACATCCTCCAGCAACTGAGCCCGGGAGCCAGGCCATGACCACCGAAAAGAACTTTCTCTACGCCAAGGACGTCAACACCTTCGCCTTCGACTGGGGCCGCCTGGCGCTGACCGTAGCACCCGAGACCAACGGCGCGACGCGCTTTTCCGGCGGCATCGTCGACCTCGGCGCCGGCCAGGGCCATACGCGTCACAACCATCCGGGCGCCGAGGAGATCATCTTCGTCATTTCCGGCAATGGCGAGCAGATGGTGGAGGATCCCGACGGCAACCCGATCGTACAGAAGGTCAGCGCCGGCTGCACCATCTACGTGCCGGAAAGTCGCTTCCACTCGACGCTGAATACCGGCGACGGACCGATGCAGCTTTTCGTCGTCTATTCGCCCGCCGGTCCGGAACTGGCGCTGCGCGACCTGCCCGATTTCCGGCTGGTGCCGCCCGGCGGCAAATAGACCGCGAAAAAAGCGGCGAACGCGACAACTCGGCCGCGTCGCCGCTTCCGGGACGCTGTAGACTGTGATTCGCGCGGCCGTGCCGTCGCGCGCCCCCGGTCCGGAAGCACCCACTTGAACAACGGTATCCTGCTGGCGCTGCTCGCCTACGCCACCTACTCGTGGAGCGACGCGGCCATCAAGGCGCTCGGCGGCGAATTGTCGATCTTCGAGATCGGCTTCTTCGTCGCGCTGATTTCCGGCACCTGCATCATCCTGACGACGCCGAAGGACGAACATTGGCTCGACTTCTGGCGCATGAAGCGGCCATGGGGCGTCCAGGGCCGTGCCATTTCGGGCGTCGTCGCCAGCGTCTTCGGTGTCATTGCCTTCACCACCATACCGCTGGCCGAGGTTTATGCGCTGGTCTTCCTGGCGCCGCTCTTCGTCACCATCCTGTCGCTGGTCTTTCTCAAGGAACAGGTCGGACCCTGGCGCTGGTTTGCCGTGATTGCCGGATTCGCCGGCGTGATGCTCGTCGTCCAGCCGGGCTTTCGCGCGCTCGAGCCCGGCCATTTCGCCGCCCTCGCCGTTGCACTGCTTGCCGCCGTCAGCGTCATCCTGATGCGGTCGCTCGCCGCGCACGAGACCCGCACCACGATGCTCGGCTACCTGATCCTCTATGCGCTGATCCTCAATGCCGCCGGCATGGCCGCCACCGGTTTCACGGTGCCGACGCTCGAGCAGGCCGGTATCCTGCTTGTCGCCGGGGTCTTCTCGGCGACCGGCAATGTCGGCCTGCTTCGGGCGACGCGCTTTGCACCGGCCAACCAGCTGGCGCCGACACACTATTCGCAGATCATCTGGGCCGTCATCATCGGCGCGCTGATCTTCGACGAAAAGCCGGACGTCCTGTCGATCGTCGGACTGGCGATCATCGCCGGATCCGGTCTTCTGACGGTGGTGCGCGAGCGCATTCGCCTCGGCGCCGTCAAGTGGAACCCGTTTGGCCGCAACCGCCTGTAGCGGCAATCTCACCGCGACCGCACGCGAATGTTACAGATGATCGGCGCGCATACATCGTATGCTTGACGCGAAGGAGACCCCTATGCGTAGCAAAACCAATTCCCCGACTTCTCGCTGGACCGCCCGGCTGACGGCGTTTGCCGTTGTCGGCCTGCTGGCCATGGGCGCCGTCTCGACATTGCACTCGCCGACCCTCGCCGCCGAGGAAGCCGTCCAGATTCCACCGCCTGTCATGGATGAGGAGCCGCATCCCGGTCTGGAAAAGGCGGTTTTTGCCGGCGGCTGCTTCTGGGGCGTGCAGGGCGTTTTCCAGCACGTGAAGGGCGTCAAAGGCGCGGTGTCGGGCTATGCCGGCGGCGAGGCGAAGACGGCCGTCTATCAGGTCGTCGGATCCGGCAGCACCGGTCACGCCGAGGCCGTCGAGGTCACCTTCGACCCGGCCGAGGTCAGCTACGGCAAGCTGCTGCAGGTGTTCTTTTCGGTCGCGCACAACCCGACCCAGCTGAATTACCAGGGTCCCGACCACGGCACGCAGTATCGCTCGGCGATCTTTCCCGTCAGCCCCGAGCAGGAAAAGGTGGCCAGGGCCTATATCGGACAGCTGGACGGGGCGAAGCTCTTCGACGGCAAGATCGTCACCACGCTGGAAGGCGCCAAGCCGTTCTACCCGGCCGAGGACTACCATCAGGATTTCCTGACCCTCAACCCGACCTATCCCTACATCGTCTACAACGACCTGCCGAAGATCGATAATCTGAAGGCCCTGTTTCCGGACCTCTACCGGGAAGAGCCGGTACTCGTCATGCAGGCGAAGAGCTAGCCGTTCCCCCGCGGTTCCAGCCGCGGCCGGTTTCGCCGAACATCTCGTAGCCGCTGCTGGTGATGGCCAGCGTGTCCTCGAGCTTGATGAAGCCGCGTGTCGGATGCAGCATCGTCGTCTCGACCGAGATCACCATGTTTTCTTCCAGCGGCCTGTCGGCATCGACACCCTCATAGGCGACCGGGTGGTTGGTCATCAGGAACGGCACCTCGTGGGTGATCAGCCCCATGCCATGCGTGAAGAAGTCGGTGAACTCGGCCGATGGCGAGGCCTTCAGCTTGGCTTCCGCCTCGGCGATGACATCGGCACCGAGCGCTCCCGCCTTGACCTTCGAGAAGGCAGCCTGCTGGATCGCCTCGACCTCGGCAAGCAAATCCTCGAGTTCGGCATCGGGTTCGCCGAGCACGCCCATGCGGCAGAGATCACCGATATAGCCGTGATAATTGCCGCCCGAATCGATCGACAGCACTTCGCCCGGCGCCCAGCTCTGCAGCGAGGCGGCGCGGTTGTGGCTCGCGCCGAGCGTCAGCAGGCAATATTCGAACTGCAGCCCGCGATTGGTCTCCTCGCGGCGCAGATGTTCGATGATCTCGTTCTTGGTCGAGCCGTCATGCGCCGCGGCGATCGTCGCCAGCATCGACTCGGTGATGAGTTCGGACGCGGTTCTCAACTGCTCGAGTTCGGCCGGCGTCTTCAGCCCGCGCATGCGCTCGAACGTCGAGGTCGCGTCGAAGACCTTGGCCTCCGGCAGCGCCTTGCGCAGCGAGATATAAGCGTCGGACGGCAGGAAGCCGGGTTCGATGCCGATGCGCGCATCCGGGCGGCCGATTTTCTTGACATGCTCGGCAGCGAGAGCCGACGCATCCAGCGTACCCCAGCAGGAAGTATGCACCGCTGGCGTCCAGAAAGGGTGGTTCTGATGTTCGCCGCGCTCGAGCCCGTTGCCGATATAGGCCGCATTGTCGGGCCGGCCGCGCTCATAGACGACGACGGGCAGGTAGCGGCTGTGGCCGATCGCGTCCATCGCCGAAAAAAAGATGAACTTGTAGCCGCCAAGCAGGTACTGGACATTATGCTTCGACGTGGCGATCAGGACGTCGAGGCCCGCATCCTCCATCAGTCCGTCGAGGCGGCTCTGGTCGAAGGGCGTTCGGGTGTCCTGGGCTTTTCCCGTCGCTGCGTCCATCATTCTGTTCCCACGCTTTTCAATAGCCAAGCAATCTGCACCGAATCGGCTGCTCTGGTCCAGTACTCAGCCGGCTCGCCTTACTATTGCGGCTTGAAACCAAAGATTCCGGACAGAAACAAGGGTTTTATCGTCCGATCGAGCCTGGCGCCGGACTTCCGGCAGCTTCACGTCGATGCCGGCCCGTTGCCTTTATCGGCGTCCGCAAGTGCGAAAAACGCATCGCCGACAATCTTGTGCGTCTGTTCCGACGGCGAGTGGGCGATGCCGCTACGCTCGTAGAAACGGATCGCCGCCGCGTTTCCCGTGTCGACCGAGAGCCGCAGGTAGACGCCTCCCTCTTGCCGGCAGAGCGCGGCCGTGCGCTGCAGCAGTTTTTCGCCGATTGCGCGCCCGCGGAAGCGCGGATCGACATAGAGGTCCTGCACATAGACCCCCGGCCTGCCCATCCATGTCGAAAAGATCGGGAAGAACAGGCACATTCCGGCAAAGGTTTCCCCCGCCTCCGCGATAAGCGCCTGGAATGCCGGCTCTGCGCCGAAGCCGTAGCGCCTGATGTCGTCGACGGTGCTTTTAACCAGGTGGCGTTCGCCCACCGTATCGGCGATGCCGAGCAGGCCCTCTAAGATCCGCTCTGCGTCATCGACGACGGCCAGCCGGATGCGGGCTGGAAGAGTGCCGGGGTCGGTGCTGTCCAGCTCCATGCGATCCTATCCGTTCACCGGCAGGCTGAATTCCTGCGCGGCCGCGGCGATCGCGTCGCCGAGGATCGAGACGATCTCGCCGATCTCCGCGCTGGTGACGACCAGCGGCGGCGCCACCATCACGCAGTCGCCCTGCACGCCGCCCTTCACGCGCCGGAAATAGACGATCAGCCCGCGCTCATAGGCGAGGTCGAGCACGCGCTGGCCGATATTGATGCTGGGCTGCAACCTCTCCATCGTCGCCGGATCGGCAACGAACTCTATCGCCGTCATCAGCCCCTTGCCGCGCACGTCGCCGATGAAGGGGAAGCGCTCCGCCAGCCCGCGCAGCCCAGCCAGCAACTCCTCGCCGCGCGCTGCCGCATTGTTCGTCAGCCCGAGCCTGTCGATCTCCTGCATGACCGCCAGCCCGGCCGCGCAGGCCAGCGGGTTGCCCGCATAGGTGTGTCCGTGCTGGAACCCCCCCATGTCGAGCACCGGGCGGACGATGCGCTCCGGTGCCGCCATCGCGCCGAGCGGCATATAGCCCGAGCCGATGCCCTTCGACAGCGAAACGATGTCGGGCCGGCAGTTCCAGTGGTCGCCGCCGAGGAATTTGCCGGTACGCGCCACGCCGCTCATCACCTCGTCGTGGATCAGTAATACGCCGTGGCGGTCGCAGATCTCGCGGATGCGTGGATAGTAGCTGTCCGGCGCCACGAGCGCATTGGTCGCGGCGCCCCCGATCGGCTCCATGATGAAGGCGACCACGCTTTCCGGCCCCTCGGCCAGGATCTTTTCCTCCAGCATGTCGGCATATTTCAGCCCGCGCTCCTCCATCGAGAGATTGTCGCGGTCGCGATAGGCAGTCGGCGCAGGGATTGACGGCATGATGCGCAACTGGTCGGAAAAACTGTCGGTCAGCGCGCCGTCGCCGGTCACCGAAAGCGCGCCATAGGTACCGCCATGGTAGGACGGCATGCGGCTGATCACCTTCCAGCGCTTCGGCTGGCCGGTCGCCACCGCCCATTGCCGCGCCAGTTTGATGCAGGATTC
Source organism: uncultured Rhizobiaceae bacterium (assembly GCA_947259295.1). Taxonomy (GTDB): domain Bacteria; phylum Pseudomonadota; class Alphaproteobacteria; order Rhizobiales; family Rhizobiaceae; genus CAMYMG01. The sequence continues at coordinate 27,049 of CAMYMG010000059.1, read as the reverse complement.
CACCGCCTCCGAACCGCCCGACACGAAGAAGATTTTCTCCAGCCCGCCGGGCATCCGGCCGGCAATGTCGCGCGCCAGGTCCTCGGCCGGCTCGTTCTCGAAATGCAGCCGGTAGGCGAAGGTGGTCTTCTCCATCTGCCGCTTCATGGCGTCCAGCACGTGCCGGTTGCCATAGCCGAGATTGACCGCCACCGGACCGCTCGAGCCGTCGATGAAGCGCCGCCCGTCCTGCGTCCAGAGATGGATGCCCTCGGCGCGCTCGACCAGCGGCCTGCGCAGCCGTGTCACGTAGAAGAGGTGCGAGGGCCGTGTATTGACGACGCTGTCACCTGGTTTCTGGTCCATGGTCTAGTCTCGTCCCTTCAGATAGCGGTCGAGCACATTGGCGGTGACGCGCTCGACCATCGCGTCCTGCCTGAGCAGCCCGGCGACCCATTCGCAGCTGCCGGCGTGGAACACCTCGCCCTTGCCCTGCCGGAAATTCACCATCATGCCGTTGCTGTAGCGCACTTTTGCGAGGTTTTCGTCGCTCGCCTCGCCAAAGAGCGTCTCGGCAATGAAGCGGCCGTCCTCGTCGCCGAAGAACTGGTCCTGCGGCTCCAGGAAGTCGGCCTCCTCGACCTGGCTCGCCATGCCCATCGCGAGGATTTCGAGCCCCTCCGGCGCGCCGCTCTCCGCGGTCGGCTGCGGCCGCCCGTTGCGGATCTCGTAGTCGAGCCCGTCGACCTCGTAGCCATAGATGTGGCTCTCCTGGCCGAGCACGTCGCCATAGAACAGGCCGGTCCCGGCAAACGCCCAGTGCTCGGGCCGATAGATCGGGAACCCGCGCACGCCGCGCGGCGTGCAGCCGCCCCAGCCGGCATAGACGCCCTCGGTCGAATTGAGGCCAAAGGTTTTTGCACCCGGCCGGCCGATCTCCGGCGCCTCCCAGGAATTGGTCGCCCGCCTCACGTCGCCTTCCTGGTAGGCCGGGTCCTCGGCGCGCGCCTGGTATTTGTAGCAGACCTGCCTGCGGCCCTCGTCCTCCAGCCTTGTCTGCCACATGAAATTTCCGGCAAACCGCGCCGCATGGCCGCCGCGCGCCACATAGGCGTCGACCGCGTCGCGCATCTCCCAGGTCCAGTATTCGTCGTGCCCGACGAAGACGACGCAGTCGTAGCCATCGAGGATTTCCGGCGCGAAATGCAGTTCGTGCTGGCTGGCAAGATCGACCCCGTAGCCGGCCCGCTCGGCCCAGCGGAGGAAGTGGCTGTCATAGCTTGCCCAGCCCGCCGAGGCATATTTCTTGGAATGGCCGGTGGCGAACGCCCATTCCATGTGAGGATAGCGCGGCGCCGTCTTTGGCGGCATCGCGACTTCCAGCGGCACGCGCGGCGCGTCCGGCGGCAGCATGACGAAGCCGCGGCACCACGGCCTCTGCGTCGAGACCGTGCGCGCATACTGGTCGCGCCCCGGCCCGGTAATGCCCTCATAGGCGTTCGACCCGCCCCACGTGTTGTAGGCTAGCCAGGTTCCGGTTGCCGCGACCTGCAGGATGCGGCCCGGCTTCGGCCCGGGCGACGGCGCAACGATGAAGAGGTGGTGGCAGCGGATCGGCTTGCCGTTGCGCCCGTCCGCCGTCAGCGTCACTCGGTAGGCGCCCGATGGCCAGTCGTCGCCGATGCCGAATGCGAAAGTCGTCTCCCAGCCGCAGCCCTCGACCGAGCACTGATCCGGCGTCTCCTGCCAGCGTGCCGCGATTCCGCTCTCCTCGAGCACCGTCCGGTCAACGGCCCCATCGCGCGTGATCTCGAGCGAGAAACGCGCCGACGTCGCGCTAACCTTGAGCTCAACGCTGTCGCCCGCGTGGTAGGAGAAGCGGTCGGTGTAGCACCAGATCTCGCCACGCTCACCGTCCATGCCGGGATGCTCGTAATAGTGGCCGCGCACGGCGAATCGGCGCCGCTCTACCGTCAGGCCAAAATCGGGAAATTCAGTCGCCAGTGCCACGCTATCCCTCTCCGTCCTTGCCGCCCCTCCGGACGGGCACCTGCCCCCACCGTTTGACGCCGTCCGGGCGGCTTCGGTCAAGAGGCCGCCATACCTCCGGCACCCGCACGGGCAATGATCGCACCGCCTGGCCCCGAGATTGGCGCCCGCTGGCGCAACGCGTACGCGCGGCGAAACCACCCCGTCGGCACCGAGTGTCGATCTCTCCAGCCACTTGCCCCTGTTCCCCCCGCGCGGCGCCATGCTATCCACGCGCCATGGCTCAGAAGAAAGCATATGAGGTCGATGCCTGGCTTGCCCGTCCGGGCGAGCACACGGCAGTCGTCCTGGTCTACGGTCCCGACCGCGGTCTCGTGTCCGAACGCGCTCGCGCCTTTGCCATGCAGACCGGCCTGCCGCTCGACGACCCGTTTTCCGTGGTGCTGATGGACGCTGCCGAGATCGATTCCGACCAGGGCCGGCTGATCGACGAGGCGCGCACCGTGCCGATGTTTTCGCCCAAGCGCCTGCTGTGGGTGCGCAACGCCGGCGCCCAGAAGGGCCTGGCCGAGCAGGTCAAGCTGCTCTGCGCCGAGCCGCCTGCCGACGCCGTCGTGCTGATCGAGGCCGCCGACCTGAAGAAGGGCGTCGCGCTGCGCACCGTGGTCGAGGCCAGCGGTGCGGCCATGGCGCTGCCCTGCTACGCCGATGCCGAACGCGACGTCGACGCCGTCATCGAGGCCGAGCTCGGCAAGGCCGGCATGACGATCAGCCCCGATGCCCGCCAGGCGCTGCGCCGCAACCTCGGCGGCGACCGGCTGGCAACGCGCGGCGAGGTCGCCAAGCTGGTGCTTTATGCCCAGGGCAGTACGCAGATCGACCTGGCCGATGTCGAGGCGATGACCGGCGACGTGTCGGGTCTCTCCGTCGACGACGCCGTGGATGCGGTGCTCGATGGACGCGTCGATGCCTTCGATACAGTCTTCACGCGTCACTCGTCCAACGGCAGCCAGGCCTATCAGGTGCTCGCCGCCGCCATGCGCCAGATGCAGGCGATCCAGCTGATGCGCGCGGGCATGGACGCCGGCAACCGCAATGCCGCCGCACTCGTCGCCGCCGCGCGGCCGCCGATCTTCTTCTCGCGCCGCAAGACCATCGAGAAGGCCGTCGAAAGATGGAGCGCTCCCGCCCTCCAGCGGGCCCTGGCACGGCTGCAGACGGCCGTCCTGGCGTCGCGGCGACGGCCTGACCTGTCGGTCGCCATCGCCCGACAGGCCCTGCTCGGCATCGCCGTCGAAAGCGCCCGCGCCGGCCGCTAGACGCCGGATACGATTAGCCGGCTATCGATAAGACTTCTACTGCTGAAGGCGGCGGCAGAGATCGTCGAGCTGTTCGAGCGTGCGGTAGGCGATGCGGACCTCGCCGCCCTTCTCCTTGTGGCCAATCGAGACCGTAAGCCCGGTCACGTCCGACAGCATCTTCTCCAGCGCCAGCGTATCGGCATCCTTCACCGCGGGTGTCGACGGTCCCTTGGCCGGCCTGCCACCTGCCGGCTGCTGCGCAAGTGCCTCGGCCTGGCGGACCGACAAGCCGTCATCGACGATGCGCTTGGCCAGTGCTGCCGGGTCGGATGCAGTAACCAGCGTGCGTGCATGGCCGGCCGACAGGGCGCCGTCCACCAGCATGTCACGTATGACATTCGGCAGTTTCAGCAGGCGCAGCGTGTTGGCGACATGGCTTCGGCTCTTGCCGATCACCTGGCCGAGATCGGCCTGCGAATAATTGTGCTCGTCGATCAGCTGCTGGTAGCCCAGCGCCTCCTCGACCGGGTTGAGGTCGGCGCGCTGAACATTCTCGATGATTGCAAGCTCGAGCGCCGTCCGGTCGTCGACGTCGCGCACCAGCACCGGTATCTCGTTCAGGCCGGCGGCCTGTGCGGCACGCCAACGGCGCTCGCCAGCGATGATCTCATAACGTCCGGATTCCTTTCCCTGACGCACCAGCACCGGCTGCACGATGCCATGCTCGCGGATCGACTGCGCCAGATCGGCGAGTTCCGCATCGCCGAAACTGCGGCGCGGGTTCTTCGGGTTGGGCGAGACGAACTCGATCGGCACGCGGCCGTCGGCCATCGCGGGAGCCTTCGGCTCGGCGGGCTGCGGCTTGTCCATTTCGCCGATCAGCGCGGCAAGTCCGCGCCCGAGGCGCTTTTTCGAGAGATCTTCAGCCATGGTCAGTCCAGTTGTTTCGAATCCGAATCGGTCTCATGCCGCGTGCAAATTGCGCTCACGCCGAATGACTTCCGACGCCAGCTGCAGATAGGCCTGGCTGCCGGAACACTTCAGATCGTAGAGGATGGCGGGCTTGCCGTAGGAGGGCGCTTCGGAAACCCGGACATTGCGCGGAATGACCGTCTGGTAGACCTTGTCGCCCATATGCGCGCGCACGTCGTCGACCACCTGGTTGGCGAAATTGTTGCGGCCATCGAACATCGTCAGCACAATTCCCTGGATCACCAGGTCGGGATTGATCGAGTTGCGAATCTGCTCGACAGTCTCGAGCAGTTGGCTAAGCCCCTCGAGGGCGAAGAACTCGCATTGCAGCGGCACCAGCACCGAATCGGCGGCCGCCATCGAATTCAGCGTCAGCAGGTTCAGCGAGGGCGGGCAGTCGATGAGAATGTAGGTAAAGCCTGCATGCCGGGCCGACGAGGCCCTTACCGCGTTGCGCAACCGCAAAACCCGGTCGGCAGCGCTGGCGATCTCCATCTCGATGCCGAGCAGGTCGAGCGTCGACGGCACGATGAAGAGCCCGGGCACCGCGGTCGGCAGCGCAGCCTGCTCGAGATCGAGTGTTCCCGTCAGCACATCATAGGACGATACCGCACGGTCGCGCCGGTCGATGCCCAGTCCGGTGCTGGCATTGCCCTGCGGGTCGAGGTCGACGATCAGAACACGTTCGCCGATGGCGGCCAGGGCGGTCGCCAGGTTGATCGCAGTGGTGGTCTTGCCGACGCCGCCCTTCTGGTTGGCGACAGTTATGATGCGAGGTCCGGTGTTCATCATAGCGCTTTGTAATCGATCAGGATTCGGTCCGTTCAGCTCAGCGCGGCCAGATCCCTGATTTCGAGCACGACGCCCTCCGGATCGACCTTGCTCGGATGTTCTAGCAGATCGAATCTCCAATCGTTAAGGCTTTCTTGCACCTCCTGTCGGTAATCCCGGCCTTTATGGAAGAGCCCAATAGCACCGTTTGAAAGCCATGGGCTGGTTAGCGAGAGGAGCATAGGAAGGGGCGCAAGTGCCCGCGCCGTAACGATTTGCGGCTGTCGGAGCGCGCTGTAAAGGTCTTCAACGCGGCGGGCGTGCACCGTCGCCGGCAAGCCAAATTCGCCGACCACGGCGTTGAGAAAACCGGTCTTCTTGCGATTGCTTTCAACGAGATCGACCCGCCCCCCCCCCGGTCGCTCTGCCATCAGGAACGCAAGAATCAGTCCGGGAAATCCACCGCCCGACCCTAGATCGAGCCAGTTCGTCGCCTGTGGGGCAAGCTTCGCAAGCTGCGCGCTGTCCAGGATGTGGCGCGACCACACGTCGTCCAGCGTCGAGTTTGCCGACAGGTTGATTCGCCGCGACCACTTCTGGAACATCTGCTCAAACGCCACCAGGCGATCATATGTTTCACGTGAAACGGTGCCTGCCAACTCCTGAAGGCGGGTAAATTCCGGGTTCAAGCCGCACCAGCCTGGATATCACGCTCGAAATGCCTGATATGCGACACGATAATCGCTAGCGCAGCCGGAGTCATGCCATCGATACGTTGAGCCTCGGCCAGGGAGCGTGGCTGGCGGTTCGCCAGCTTGTGCTTGATTTCATTGGACAATCCCGGGACATCGTCAAAATCCAGCCCGGTGGGAATAACCCGCTGTTCTTCCTGCTTCATCTGAATCACATCGGCCTTTTGCCTGTCGAGGTAGACAGCATAACGCGCTTCTGTCTCCAGCCGTTCGGCAGTCGACTCATCGATCGACCCAAGTTCGGGCCAGATCCGCGAAAGCGAATCGATGCCGACATCCTTTGTGGCGAGCAGATCGTATGCAGAGCGCCGGATCCCATCCTGATTGAGCTCGAGACCCTGCTTCGCGGCTTGAGGAGGCGTGATTGTTAGCGATTGTACCATCTTCCGCGCGGCATCGAGGCGTCCTCTCAAGGCGTCAAATCTGATTCGCCGCTCCGGTGACACGACGCCATGGGTGATCCCAAGGGGCGTAAGCCGTTCGTCGGCATTGTCGGCCCTCAGCGACAGGCGGAATTCGGCGCGCGACGTGAACATGCGGTAGGGCTCGGTGATGCCCCGCGACGTAAGATCGTCGATCATGACCCCGATATAGGCCTCGGTACGACTCAAGATCAGCTGCTCCGTGCCTCCCGCGCGACGGGCCGCATTGAAGCCGGCGAGAATTCCCTGTGCCGCGGCTTCCTCATAGCCGGTCGTTCCATTGATCTGTCCGGCCAGGAAAAGGCCGCCCACGCGCTTCGTCTCCAGCGTCGCAAGCAGCTCCGTCGGGTCGACATGGTCATATTCGATGGCGTAGCCGACCTGCGTGATCGCAGCGCTCTCCAACCCCGGGATCGTCTTGAGCAAATCAAGTTGCACGTCTTCGGGGAGCGATGTCGAGATGCCGTTTGGATAGACGACGTGATCCGCAAGGCCTTCCGGCTCCAGAAAAATCTGGTGCCCGTCGCGATCGCCGAACTTCACGATCTTGTCCTCGATCGACGGGCAATAGCGAGGCCCGACGCCCTCGATCGAGCCGGAATACATCGCGGAACGGTGCAGGTTGGCCCGGATGACCTCATGCGTCTCATTGGTCGTTCGAGTAACGCCGCACTCAACCTGCGGATTGGTGATCCTGTCGGTCATCAACGAAAATGGCACGGGATGATCGTCGGCGGCCTGTTTTTCGAGCGAATCCCAGTCGATTGTCCGGCCATCGAGCCGGGGCGGGGTGCCTGTCTTCAATCGGCCGAGGCGAAAGCCTTCCCTGGCCAGTGTGGCTGATAGCCCAACCGAGGCCTGCTCGTTCATGCGCCCGGCCGGAATCTTGCGCTCTCCGATATGGATCAGACCGCTGAGGAAGGTTCCGGTTGTCAGAACCGCTGCTCCGCATACCAGCCGGCGCCGGTCCACCAGAATAACGGCGCGTAGTCGACCGTCGGTGATCTCGAAGTCATGAACCTCGGCTTCAATCACATCAAGAAGTGGCTGCTCAGCGATTGCCGCCTGCATCGCCGCTGCATAGAGTCCGCGATCCGCCTGCGTGCGTGGTCCGCGCACCGCGGGGCCCTTGCGCCTGTTCAGCAGCCGGAACTGGATGCCCGCGGCATCCGAAACCCTGCCCATCAGCCCGTCGAGCGCGTCGATCTCACGGACAAGGTGCCCCTTGCCGAGACCGCCGATCGCCGGATTGCAGGACATGACGCCGATCGTGTCGGCGCGCAGTGTGACGAGCGCCGTACGTGCGCCGGAACGGGCGGCCGCGCTTGCTGCCTCGCAGCCTGCATGACCGCCGCCGATCACGATGACATCGTAGCTGTTGAACATTTGAGAACTCCGGGCTGAGACATGTAATGCGCGATCTGACATGTCAAGCATCTGAGGTGCCTGCGTTTCACGTGAAACAGCAGATTTCCGGGCAGGCGGCTGTTTCACGTGAATCACGCCCGTGTCGAAGGGACGGGGTGTTTCACGTGAATCACTTTCCGATGCAGAATTCCGAGAAGATGACGTCGAGAAGGTCTTCTACATCCACTGCGCCGGATATCCGCCCCAGCCTATCGCCCGCCTGGCGAAGATCGTCGGCCCGTAGCTCAAGGTCGCCGTCTTCACCCTGCGCGGCTGACTCAATAAACGAAAGCGCATCCCGCAGGAGTGCAACGTGCCGCAACCGCGAGGGTAGAACGTCACCGCCGGAACCCGCCTTTTCCGCGGCATGCCTACCGATCGTGGCAAGCAAGTCGTGCATGCCAGTGCCATCTGCTACAGAAACGACTACATCGAAATCTGGATCGCGCATCGCATCTGGCAGAAGATCAAGCTTGGCTCCTATGCACAGCGTACTGACGGACGGCAAAGTCGCATCAAGAAGCCGGGGTGCCGAAACATCGACGAGATAGAGCAGGAGGTCGGCCTTGTCCGCTCGCGCCAGGGCCCGCTCGATCCCCATCGCCTCGACCTTGCCGGCATCATCCCGGATCCCGGCGGTGTCAGTAACCCTGACCTTCAGCCCAGCTAGGTCGAGAACCACCTCCACCAGATCACGCGTCGTGCCGGCCTCGTCCGAGACAATCGCCGCCTCGCGCTGCGCCAGGGCGTTCAGAAGGCTCGATTTTCCGGCATTCGGGGCTCCGATGATAACAACATCGAACCCGTCCCGGATCACCTCTGCGGCTCGATAGCCTTTAATATGACCTCTGATCTCGTCAGCGAGCTCCCCGACATCGCGCCAGACTTTTGCGGCGACCGATCCCGGAACGTCCTGCTCGTCAGAAAAGTCGAGTTCTGCCTCGATCATCGCGCGGGCGTGGATAAGTCGGCGGCGCCAGGCGAGGTAGAGCTGCGACTGGGCACCCTCGCTGTTGTGCTGTGCCAGTCGGCGTTGTGCTTCGGTCTCGGCAGTGACGAGATCCGCAAGAGCCTCCGCTTCGAGCAGATCGACCTTGCCATTCAGAAACGCCCGGCGTGTGAATTCACCCGCCTCCGCATACCGGACGGAGGGGAGCGAAACTAACATCTCAAGCATGGCAGCCACGACCGCCTTGCCCCCGTGAAGCTGGAACTCGGCCGAATCCTCCCCGGTAAAGCTGCTCGGGCCTGTGAAGAATAGCAAAACACCGGAATCGATGATCGATCCTGTCTTGTCTCGGAATTGCCGAACCGCCGCCTTGCGCGGTTCAGGCAACGATCCACCAATCGTTTCGATAACGAATCGAGTCTGTGATCCGGAAACCCGAACGATGGCGATGCCAGACGGCAGCCGTCCACTCGACAAGGCGACAATCGTATCTGAGAACGCAATCGGCATCGACAGCTCCCGTCGGAGCAGCCGTCATTCGTTCGACGGACTTATGGTTAGCAGGCGGTTAACGCATCGTGGATTCGTTCCGTGGCCGAATCGAGCCAAGGATTCCCATATGAACGGCTAGGTATTCATCGAGTCGAAGAAGTCCGTGTTGGTCTTGGTCTGCTTCAATTTGTCGATGAGGAACTCGATCGCGTCAGTGGTACCCATTGGCGCCAGGATGCGGCGAAGCACAAAGATCTTCTGCAGATCCTGCTTAGCAACCAGCAGGTCCTCCTTGCGGGTACCCGACTTGAGGATATCCATCGCAGGATAGATGCGCTTGTCGGCGACCTTGCGGTCGAGCACGATTTCCGAATTACCCGTACCCTTGAACTCCTCGAAGATCACCTCGTCCATGCGGCTACCCGTATCGATAAGCGCTGTCGCGATGATCGTCAGCGAACCGCCTTCCTCGATGTTGCGCGCCGCGCCGAAGAAGCGCTTCGGGCGCTGCAGCGCATTGGCGTCGACACCGCCGGTCAGGACCTTGCCCGACGACGGCACGACTGTGTTGTAGGCGCGGCCGAGGCGCGTGATCGAATCGAGCAGGATGACCACGTCGCGGCCATGCTCGACCAGGCGCTTGGCCTTCTCGATGACCATTTCGGCCACCTGGACGTGGCGCACCGCCGGTTCGTCGAAGGTCGAGGACACGACCTCGCCCTTCACCGAACGCTGCATGTCGGTGACTTCCTCCGGCCGCTCGTCGATCAGAAGCACGATCAGGTAGCATTCCGGGTGGTTGGTGGTGATCGAATGCGCGATGTTCTGCAACAGAACCGTCTTGCCGGTACGCGGCTGCGCAACGATCAGGGCGCGCTGGCCCTTGCCGAGCGGTGCCACCAGGTCGATGACGCGCGAGGAAATGTCCTTGCCGGTCGGATTGTCGACTTCCATCTTCAGCCGCGACGTCGGGTAGAGCGGCGTCAGATTGTCGAAATGGATTTTGTGGCGGATCTTTTCCGGATCGTCGAAATTGATCGTGTTGACCTTGAGCAGGGCGAAATAGCGTTCGCCTTCCTTCGGGCTGCGGATCGGGCCTTCGACCGTATCGCCGGTCTTCAGCGAGAAGCGGCGGATCTGCGAGGGCGAGATGTAGATATCGTCCGGGCCCGGCAGGTAGTTGGCATTGGCCGAGCGCAGGAAGCCGAATCCGTCCTGCAGCACTTCAACCACGCCGTCGCCGATGATCTCGATGTCCTGGCCGGCCAGCTTCTTCAGGATCGCGAACATCAGCTCCTGCTTGCGCATGACGCTGGCGTTCTCGACCTCGAGCGATTCAGCGTAAGCGATCAGCTCCGGCGGCTTCTTGTTCTTGAACTCTGCGAGTTTCATTTCTTGCATGGATAGACTCTGGGTGTGCAGTTCGGGGAATTCGTATCGGCGGAATGCGATGTTCGTCGACGGCGGCCAGCTGTAGCGGTGAGGCGGCACATGACGAGGAAGGAAGAATCGCCTTTTAGCCAAGCCGCCCGAAAAGAGCAAGGCGGGAATCGGCGCAGCGCTTTCGTCAGAACGGTTTGACGATGACCAGGATGACGATGGCAATCATCAGCAATGTAGGGACTTCGTTCATCACCCGCCAGTGGCGCGTCGATTTTTCGTTGCGGTCCTCGGCAAAGCGCCGCACAGAACCGGCCAGATAGCCGTGCATGCCTGACATCGCGACTACCAGCGCGATCTTGGCGTGCAGCCAGCCACCCTGGAACCCAAAACCCTTCCAGGCCAGCCACAGGCCGAAAACCCAGGTGACCATCATCGCCGGGTTGATGATGGCGCGCAGCAGGCGCTGCTCCATGACCTTGAAGGTTTCCGACTGCTCAGAACCGACCTCCACCTCGGAGTGATAGACGAAGAGCCGCGGCAGATAGAGCATGCCGGCCATCCAGGCGATAACGGCAATGACGTGCACGGCCTTCGCCCACAGGTAGAGATTTTCCGGATCGAGCCAGAACAGCAGGCCGGTCAGCACGACGAACACAATCAGCGCAATGGCCGCGCGCCGCATCGCCAGCCCGCCGCTGCCGACCGAAGTCTGCTCGCTCATCGTCCCGTCCTCCCGCGCACCTGCGCCACCATCGCCTCGACATGCGCGATCGGCGTATCCGGCGTGATGCCGTGACCTAGGTTGAACACCAGCGGCCCATCGCCCAGCGCGTCCAGTATGGCATCTACCCCGTCGGACAGCGCCCTGCCGCCGGCCACCAGCCGCTGCGGGTCGAGATTGCCTTGCACGGCACCGCCCGCCTGCAGGCGTTTCGCTTGCGACAGCGGCACCGTCCAGTCCAGCCCGAGTGCGGCGGCACCCGTCAGCGTCCGGTAGCTGTCATAGTGCGCACCGGCGCCCTTCGGAAAGGCGATGATGGGCACATCCGGGTGGGCGGCCTTCACCAGCCTGATGATCTCCGCGACCGGCTCGACGCAGAAGGCAAGAAAACTCGGCTCATCGAGCACGCCCGACCAGGAATCGAAGATCTGCACCGTGTCGGCACCCGCCTCGATCTGCCGGATCAGGTAGGCGGCGGACTGCTCGGCAATTGTCTTCAGCAGCCTCTTCATCGCTTCCGGATGGCGATAGGCAAACAGCCGCCCCGGCGCCTGGTCGGTCGTTCCGTGCCCGGCGATCATGTAGGTCGCCACCGTCCACGGCGCCCCGCAAAAGCCGATCAGCGTGGTGCTGCCCGGCAGTTCGCTGCGCAGCCGCCTCACCGTCTCGTAGACCGGCGCCAGATGATCGTGGAACCCGTCCCTGTCCAGCGCGTCCACCTCATCGGGGCCGATCGGCTTAAGCAGCGGCCCACGCCCTTCTTCGAACCGAAGATCGCGCCCCAGCGCGTGCGGCACGACGAGAATATCGGAAAACAGGATCGACGCGTCGAAGCCGAAGCGGCGGATCGGCTGCAGTGTCACCTCGACGGCGAAGTCCGGATTGTAGCAGAGGTCGAGAAAGCTCCCCGCCTGCTTCCTGAGCTTCCTGTACTCCGGCAGGTAGCGCCCCGCCTGGCGCATCATCCAGATTGGAGGCGGTGTTGCCTGCGCGCCCTTCAGGACCTCCAGCAAGATGCGGCTCTCAGCCATCTGATCCCGTCCTCACAGCTTTCTCTTAAAACTAAAGAAATTAGATAATTTCTGTCTTCTGATTCTTAGAGTCTGTGGGAATCGGTTGTTTGCCTTCATCCCCAGTCGGCCGCGATTCCCGGCGTCGGGGCAGCATGTAGCAGATAGCGCGGGAAAAGGATAAGTCTGGGGATCAATCGAATTTCGTCATGATTTCTCGTCACTTGGCGACAGGCAGAAGCCGCCGTTCTGGCGGATCGCTCGACCGCAGGGCCGTTTTCCCCGCTATTCGACTACTCGGCGGGACAAAGTTCACGCTACCGCGAATTGTGGACAAACAGGCTTCTGATACAGTCGCTCTTCGTCGCGGTGCCGAAGGCTCCCGTTCTATCCACAGCAGACCACAGCTCCAGGCCCACCCTGTGAACAAACCCCAAAGCTTCTTTCATCTGCACCTGATTTCGGACGCTACCGGTGAGACGCTCCTTGCGGCCGGCCGCGCCGCGTCGGCGCAATACAAGGACGCACGCTCCATCGAGCACATCTATCCGCTGATCCGCACCGACAAGCAGTTGATGAAGGTCTTCGAGGACATCGAGGAAGAGCCGGGCATCGTGCTCTACACCGTTGTCGACCAGGCGCTGGCGCACCAGATCGATGAGCGCTGCGCGGTCCTCGGCCTGCCCTGCGTGTCGGTACTCGAGCCGGTTCTAACCGTCTTCCAGTCCTATCTCGGAACGCCGGCCGGCCGCCGGGTCGGTGCGCAGCATGTGCTCGATGCGGAATATTTCCGCCGCATCGATGCGCTGAACTTCACCATGGAGCATGACGACGGACAGCTGCCCGACGACATCGAGGAAGCCGACATCGTGCTCATCGGCATCTCCCGTACCTCCAAGACGCCGACCTCCATCTATCTGGCAAACCGCGGCATCAAGACCGCAAACATCCCGATCGTTCTCGGCGTGCCAATCCCCGAAAGCCTGGTCACCGCCCGAAAGCCGCTGATCGTCGGGCTCATCGCCACGGCGGAGCGGATATCGCATGTCCGCCAGAACCGCCTGCTCGGGTCGGCCCCAGGCTACGATCCGCAGGGCTATGCCGATCGCGCCACCATCACCGAGGAACTGGCCTATGCGCGCAAGATTTGCACGCGTCACGGCTGGCCCACCATCGATGTCAGCCGCCGCTCGATCGAGGAAACCGCGGCGGCAATCGTTGCCCTGCGCGGCCGGACGCGTTAGGCCGCCTGAACACAGATCATTCCAGGATAGTCATGACCGAAACCCTCATTCTCGCCTCCAGTAGCCCGTTCCGCAAAGCCATGCTCGAAAATGCCGGGCTCGCTGTCGAGGTCTTCCCCGCCAGTATCGACGAGCGCGCGGTCGAACTGGCGCTGGAAGGTACCGGCTCCACGGCAGAGGACGTCGCGCTGGTGCTCGCCGAGGCCAAGGCATTGCGCGTCAGTGAACAGCATCCGGGCGCGCTGGTTCTCGGCTGCGATCAGACATTGTCGCTGGCCGGCGAACTCTTCCACAAGCCGGCCGACATGGAAGGCGCGCGCCGCCATCTGCTCGCACTGTCTGGAAAGACCCATCAGTTGAACAGCGCCGCGGTATTGGCCCGCGATGGCGTCGTGTCCTGGCGCCATGTCGGCGTCGCCAGCCTCACCATGCGCAAGCTGTCGCCGGCCTTCATTGGCCGCCATCTGGCACGTGTCGGCAACCGTGCGCTGTCGAGCGTAGGCGCCTACCAGATCGAGGGCGAGGGCATCCAGCTGTTCGAGAAGATCGAGGGCGATCACTTCACCATCGTCGGCCTGCCGCTGCTGGAACTCCTGGCCGCCCTGCGCAAAATGGATGCCATCGATGGCTGACACAGCCGGCCGCGCCTTCGTCTGCGGCCATCCGATCGCCCATTCGCGCTCGCCGCTGATCCACGGCTATTGGCTGCGCCATTATAATATTGCCGGAAGCTACGAAGCGGTCGACATCGCGCCGGAAGCCTTCGCACGCTTTGCAGCCACGCTCGGCGAAAACGGCTATGCCGGCGGCAATGTGACGATCCCGCACAAGGAGGCTGCCTTCGCAGCCGTTGCCCGCCGTGACGCGGCCGCCGACATGATCGGCGCGGTCAACACGCTCTGGCTCGAGGAGGGGGTGCTCGTCGGCGGCAACACCGATGCCCTGGGCTTCGCCGCAAACCTCGACGAGCACGCTGCCGGCTGGCAGCAGGCCGGGCCGGCGGTGATTCTCGGTGCAGGCGGTGCGGCGCGCGCCGTCATCCACGCTCTCAAGCAGCGCGGCTTCGCCGACATCAGGGTCGTCAACCGCACCCTGGCACGCGCTGCCGAGCTTGCGGACCGCTTCGGTGCCGGCATCACGGCGCACGAACCCGCAGTCTTGCCGGATCTGCTGGCCGATGCCGGCCTGCTGGTCAACACGACATCGCTCGGCATGCACGGCAACGAGAAATTGCCGGCCGACCCCACGCACCTGCCGGACCACGCGATCGTCACCGACATCGTCTACGTGCCGCTCGAAACGCCCCTGCTGGCCGCCGCCCGGCGGCGGGGACTGAAGACTGTCGATGGTCTGGGTATGCTTCTGCACCAGGCAGCACCGGGCTTCGCGAAATGGTTCGGCGTGATGCCGGACGTGACGCCGGATCTGCGGGCGCTCGTCATCGCCGACATGGAACGCCGGCCATGATCGTGCTTGGTCTTACGGGCTCGATCGGCATGGGCAAGTCGACGACCGCCAGGATGTTCGCCGAGGCAGGGGTGCCTGTGCATGATTCCGACGAAGCTGTGCACCGCCTCTATTCAGGCGCTGCCGCGCCGCTCGTCGAAGCCGCTTTTCCGGGAACCTTGGTCAACGGCGCGGTCGACCGTGCAGCGCTTGCCCGCCAGGTGATCGGAAAGCCCGAGGCGTTGAAGCGCCTGGAGGAGATCGTTCATCCGCTGGTCCGCGCCGACGCCCGGGATTTTCTGGCCCGCCATCGTGCCGATGGTAAGCCGATGGTCGTGCTCGATATCCCCCTGCTGTTCGAAACCGGCGGCCGCGACCGCGTCGACAAGGTCGTCGTGGTTACGGCGCCGGCGGATGTGCAGCGCCAGCGCGTGCTCTCCCGCCCCGGCATGACCGAGGACAAGTTCGCGGCGATCCTGGACAGCCAGGTGCCGGACGCCGAGAAGCGGGCCATGGCCGATTTCGTCATCGATACGAGCCTCGGCATGGAAGCCGCCCGCGAGGCCGTCGCTTCGATCATCGCCGACGTCAGTGGGGGAAAGAACGGCACCGCGCCGGCGTGACGCTTGCGAGGCCCGCGGCCGGTGGCCATGCTGCCTGCGCGAAACAGGGTGATTCGATGCGCGAAATCGTCTTCGATACGGAAACGACAGGACTGGACTCGCGCGAAGAGCGGATCATCGAGATCGGCGGCGTGGAGCTGGTCAATCGCTTTCCCACCGGCCGCGTCTTTCACCGCTACCTGAACCCGCAGGGCCGGGCGATCCATCCCGACGCCCAGGCCGTGCACGGCATCAGCGCCGCCGACCTCGCGGACAAGCCGACCTTTGCCGACATTGCCGACGAGTTTCTCGCCTTCATCGATGGCGCCAGCCTCGTCGCCCACAATGCGGGCTTCGACATGGCCTTCGTCAATGCCGAACTGGCGCGCATTGGCCAGCGGGCTGTAGATCCGGGCCTGGTTGTCGACACGTTGCAGCTGGCGCGCCGTCGCCACCCCATGGGACCGAACTCGCTCGACGCCTTGTGCCGCCGCTACGGCATCGACAACAGCCACCGCACCAAGCATGGCGCACTGCTCGATTCGGAATTGCTGGCGGAAGTCTATGTCGAGCTGATCGGCGGCAAGCAGGCAGCGCTCGGCCTCGACAGCGCGACCCAGAGATCCGACGGCCAGGCGGAATCGGTTTCGCTGGAAATCGTCATCAGGACCCGCCCGGCTCCACTTGCCCCGCGTCTGACGGAGATGGAGCTGCAGGCGCACCGCGCACTCGTTGCCGAACTCGGCGCCAAGGCCATCTGGCTGCGCATCGGCGAGGCCGGCAGCGCCCATTGAAAAAGCCCGGCGCGAGGCCGGGCTTCTTGAAATAGTCGGAATGGATGGATCAGCTGGCCTGAACTTTGGCCTTGGCCTGGTCTTCGGCCATCTTCTGCTGGAACATCTGCGCGAAATCGATCGGGTCGAGCATCAGCGGCGGGAAGCCGCCATTGCGCGTCGCCTCGGCGATGATCTGGCGCGCGAAGGGGAACAGCAGGCGCGGGCATTCGATGAACAGCAGCGGCAGCATGTGCTCCTGCGGGAAACCCTCGATGCGGAAGACGCCGCCATAGATCAGCTCGACATTGAACAGTACGTCCTTTTCGAACGATGCCTTGGCCGACAGCGTCAGGTTGACGTCGAATTCCTTGTCGGAGATCGGGTTGGCGTTGACGTTGACGTTGATGGCGATGTTCGGCGCCTTGTCGCGGCCGCGCAGCGAGCCGGGCGCGCCGGGGCTCTCGAAGGAAAGGTCCTTTACGTATTGTGCAAGTACGTTGAGGGCCGGCTTGGCCGCAGTGCCGTCTCCATTGGCTGCTGCTGCACCTTCCGGCTTCTTGTCTTCATTGGCCATGAGCCGCTTCCCTGTCTGATGCCGCGCACGGCCCGTTTCAAAATCGAGCGTTGGCTAGCATGCTCGAAAGGCCAAGACAAGGTTTTGGCCGAACGCGCGGGAGGGCGGAAAAAACCGCTGTCCGCGGCTGGTTCAGTGACGGTCGATCCTGCGCCACGGCGACTCGTCATCGGGCCTGGCCGAATATTCGTCCGCGTCGAGGTCGATCGTCTTGCCTCGAGCTGCCGGTCCGCGCCGCGCAAATCCGCCGAAGCCGCTGCTGACCACGCTGACGCGGCCGCGCAGGAAGCGCCAGGCGATGTCGCGAAGCGGGGGCACGAAGAGGAGGAGGCCCAGGATATCGGTAATGAAGCCTGGGATCAGCAGCAGCACACCGGCAAGCAGGATCATCACGCCGTGCGCCAGTTCTCGCCCAGGGTCGCGGCCGTCCTTCATCTCGCTCTGGATGCGGCTCATGATGCCGAAGCCTTGCAGGCGCATCAGGAAGGCACCGAGCACGCCCGTCGCTATCACCAGGCCGAGGGTCGGCAATACGCCGATCCTCTCGCCGACGACGACGAAGCCGGCGATCTCCAGGAAGGGCAGCGCCAGCAGCAAAAGGGGAATGAAGGAAATGCGCATCGGTAAGGGAGCTCTCAATCCGGCACGATCCGGGCGGACGAAATGCCCGGTGCCACCTGTTCCAGCGAGATCGGCATGTCCGCCGCTGGTACTTGGCGATTTATATAGGTATGCAGGCCTTTGATTTGAATGATTGCGGCATGCGTTCTATATGCAGGTATTGGAGCCTGCGGCGCGCGGCAAGCCGGAGACAAGGGATCGGTTGGCGGAAGACATGGAATTCTTCGACTTCGGCACGATATTTTTCATGGTTGCGGCGGTGGTGATCTTCTTCCAGCTGCGCAATGTGCTTGGCCGCCGTACCGGCAATGAGCGGCGCCCCTTCGATCCGTACAATGCGCCGAAGAATGCCAGAGATGCCGGGCCAAGCACCGAGAACGAGAACGTCGTCTCGCTGCCGCGCAAGCGTGGCGCCGGCGACGCGCCGGTCGAAGACACCTATGGCACCATCGACTCTTTCGCCAAGCCCGGCACCGAGCTGAACAAGGGCCTTCGTGCCATTCGCGATGCCGATCCCACCTTCAATCCGAAAACCTTCGCCGAAGGTGCGAAGATGGCGTACGAGATGATCGTGTTGGCCTATGCCGACGGCGACCGCAAGACGCTGAAGAACCTGCTGTCGCGCGAGGTCTATGACGGCTTCGTCGCGGCCATCGCCGACCGCGAGGCCAGGTCCGAGAAGATCCAGTCTTCCTTTGTCGGCATCGACAAGGCCGACATCGTCGCCGCCGAGATGAAGGGCACCGAGGCGCATATCACGCTGCGCATCGTCAGCGAGCTGATTTCGGCTACCCGCGACAAGGCCGGCGAGGTCATCGACGGCGACCCCGAGACCGTCGCCGAGGTCAAGGATGTCTGGACCTTTGCCCGCGACACCCGTTCGCGCGATCCCAACTGGAAGCTCGCGGCGACCGAAGAAGAAGACTGAGGCGCTCAGCGGGTCCGGGAGCCATCGCCGTGCCGCTGCTCTCCGTCTTCCAGCCAACCGATTTTGCCGACCTGCCTGGCTGGGCGGACGACGATCATCTGCCGGCCTTCGAGGCTTTCAGGCGGAGTGCCTTCCAGGCATTGATCAGACCCTACCGGACAGGCTTGCTTGGCATTGGCTTCGAAGCCTTCGCCCCGGCCTATGCGGATTCACGTGAAACATCCGTCCCGGACCGCAAAGCGGCCCGCGCATTCTTCGAGCGCCATTTCACGCCCGCCCGCGTTCGACCCGAAGGCGATATAGCGGGCCTGGTAACCGGCTTCTACGAACCGCAGGTCGATGCCTCGCCTGTCCGTACCGAAGAGTACGCCGTCCCTCTCCTGTCCCGCCCGGCGAATCTGGTTGACGTCGACGACAGCAACCGGCCGGCTGGGATGGACCCCTACCTCGCCTTCGCACGTGAAACCCCGAGCGGTCTTGTCGAGTACCACGACCGCGCCGCCATCGAGCGCGGAGCGCTTGCCGGGCAGGGGCTGGAGATTGCCTGGCTCGCCGGAAGGGTCGATGCCTTCTTCATTCATGTGCAGGGTGCCGCCCGGCTTGTCATGACGGACGGCACGATCCGGCGGGTGACCTATGCGGCCAAGTCAGGACAGCGGTTCACCGGACCAGGAAAAATCCTCGCGGAACTGGGTGAAATTCCGCCGAAATCGGTGACAATGCAGTCGATTCGGGCGTGGTTTGACGCCAAACCGGACCGGATTGACGAAATTCTGCAGCAAGATCGTTCTTATATTTTCTTTCGCGAGGCGCCGGTCGACGACGCGACCCTCGGACCGGTCGCCGCCGCGAAGGTGCCACTGACCCCCGGCCGCTCGGTCGCCGTCGACCGCTTGCTGCATACATTCGGCATGCCCTTCTGGATCGACGCGCCGTCGCTCACCGCCTTCGGCGGGCACGGCTTCCGCCGCGTGATGATCGCCCAGGACACCGGGTCGGCGATCACCGGTCCGGCCCGCGGCGACCTGTTCGCCGGTTCCGGCGATGCCGCCGGCGAAATTGCCGGGGTGGTCAATCATCCGGCTGATTTCTATGCGCTTTTGCCGAAGGCGCTGGTCGCATGAGCCAGCGCCCTTCCAAGAAGCTCAGCGACGAGGACCGGGTACTCTGGACCCTGGTGGCGCGCTCCGCCGTTCCGCTGAAGGGCCGCAAGGCGAACGATATTCCCGACACGCCGGCCCCGCCGAAGCCCGCGCCACCGGCCGCTAAGCCGGCGGGGGCGTCGAAGACAGCGTCGCCCGGTGCCGCGAAACCTGCGGCCGTGCCGCCAAAACCCGCCCCGAAACATGTCATCGACCGGCCGACGCTTGACAAGCTGGCCAAGGGCCGCGTGCCGATCGAGGGTCGGGTGGATTTGCACGGCATGAGCCAGGACGAGGCCTATTTCCTGCTGCATTCCTTCCTGCTGCGCGCCCACGCCGGCGGCTTGCGCTACGTGCTGGTGATCACCGGCAAGGGCTCGTCGTCCGGTGGCGACGGCGTGCTGCGCCGCATGGTGCCGGCCTGGCTGGCAACGGCACCCTTCCGGACCCTGGTGTCGAGCCATGACCATGCGGCTCGAAATCATGGCGGCAGCGGCGCGCTCTATGTGCGCCTGCGCCGCCAGGGCAGGGCCGAATGACGCCGTTCGGCCTGAAGGTGCGCGAGCTGCGGCGGCGCAAGGGTGTCAGTCAGAAGGACATGGCCGCGTCGCTGGGGGTCAGCGCGGCCTATCTCTCGGCGCTGGAACATGGCCGGCGCGGCGTGCCGACCTGGGCCCTGACGCAAAAGATCATCGGCTATTTCAATGTCATCTGGGACGATGCCGAGGAAGTTCAGCGTCTGGCCGAAAACTCGCATCCGCGGGTCGTGATCGACACCGCGGGCCTGTCGCCGGCGGCGACCGAACTCGCCAACCTGCTGGCCGAGAAGATCGCGGGGCTGGGGGAACAGGAGCTTGGGGACTTGATCGGCTTCCTTAACGGTTCGACGAAACCGTCGCCCGGCCGTTACGACGACTAGGGCTCACACCATGCCGAAGCCTTAGAACAGTGCCTTGAGTTCCGGCAGCTTGTCGTTGACCAGCCAGCCGTAATAATTCTCCTCGGGAAAGCGCGGCGCCTCGCCGCGTGAGGCGCGCGCGTGGTTCTCGCGCTTCAGGGCCGCTGCGCGAGCTTCGGGATTACCGACATTGTAGAGAGTGGCGGTAATGCCCGGGTTCTGCGAAATGTCGAAGCCGGCAATCCGGTTATAGGCATCGATGGACTTTTTCAGCGCCGCGGCGACGTAGGGCAGC
Organism: uncultured Rhizobiaceae bacterium; assembly: GCA_947259295.1. Classification (GTDB taxonomy): domain Bacteria; phylum Pseudomonadota; class Alphaproteobacteria; order Rhizobiales; family Rhizobiaceae; genus CAMYMG01. The sequence continues at coordinate 6,375 of CAMYMG010000059.1, read as the reverse complement.
GTTAGGTCCGGATCCATGATGGTTTCGTAGACCTGGTTCGGCCGGCCGGCATCGAGCTTGGGAAGACCGGACACCTGATGCACCAGATCGCTCATCTGCAGCGCCGTCAGCGGATTGAGCTGGCCGAGGCCAAAAGTCTGGCCCGCATAGAAGGGCTGGAAGAAGGTTGCGCTGAAGCGGTCGTTCGGAAATGCCGTGCCGTCCACGGTCTTGCCGCGGAATGAGCGGTTCCAGACGGATTCGCGGCAGGTCCACAAGGCATAGCTGCCGGAACTGCCGCGGCATTCGGCGAATTGCGGGCGGTTGACGAAATCGGTGACGTCTTCGCCCTCATAGCGGAAGCTCAGGCTGCTGCTGAGATAGGCGATCGCCTTGACGTAATAGGTCTGCAGGCGGTCGTAGGCGTCGACATTGTAGGTATGCTCGCCAACGATGGCGCCGACAATGTGCAGCGGGTCGATGCCGTAGGCGCGCGCCGCCGCGCTGATCTTGGAGCGCAGGGTCCTGTCGTTCTTGAGCAAGGCATAGACCTTGCGGTACTTGGCGTCGAATGTCGTGTTGCCGGCGCTTGTACGCTTGCTCGAGGCGCCGGGAACGCCGGGCTGCTCGACCGAGCGGTTGCCCGGCGGCACGAGCGTCGCGGCCGCAGCGTGCGAAACGCCGCCAGCGAAGAGCAGCAACGCTGCAAAAAATGCCTGTCTGATCATTCCGCGCCGCAACCCCGAGCTATGGCGCGCAAACTAGGTAAAGCTTTCGCCCGAGTCGAGAGCACAGCCCGCCGGTTCCCGACGGGAAGCCGGCGACTGCTGCGATCCGGCCACACAGGCCGGCCGCGCCTAGAGGATGAAGCGCGACAGGTCGGTGTTGCGCGACAGGTCGCCGACATGCTTTTCGACATAGCCGGCATCGACGGAGAGGGTGGTACCGCTCTTGTCGGGCGCGTTGAACGAGATGTCGTCGAGCACCCGTTCCATCACCGTCTGCAGCCGCCGTGCACCGATATTCTCGACGCTGGCGTTGAGGTCGACGGCGATCTGGGCGAGCGAATCGATGGCATCGTCGGTGAAGTCCAGGGTCACGCCCTCGGTGTTCATCAGCGCGATATACTGCTTGATGAGGCTGGCCTCGGTCTCGGTCAGGATGCGCACGAAGTCGTCCTTTTCGAGCGCCCTGAGCTCGACACGGATCGGCAGTCGACCCTGCAACTCGGGCAGCAGGTCCGACGGCTTGGCGATGTGGAAGGCGCCCGACGCGATGAACAATATGTGGTCGGTCTTCACCGGCCCGTATTTGGTCGCCACCGTGGTGCCCTCGACCAGCGGCAGCAGGTCGCGCTGCACGCCCTCGCGGGAAACGCCGGCGCCCATCGTGCCGTTGCGGACGGCGATCTTGTCGATCTCGTCGAGGAAGACGATGCCGTCATTCTCGGTCGACTCAAGCGCGCGCCGCACGACCTCGTCCTGGTCCAGCAGCTTGTCGGACTCGTCGTTGATCAGGACCGCGTAGGATTCCTTGACGGTGGTCTTACGCGTCTTGGTCTTGGCGCCGCCCATCGCCTTCTGCAGCATGTCGTTGATGTTGAGCACGCCGATATTGCCGCCGGGCATGCCGGGAATGTCGAAGCCGGGCATGCCGCCGGTGCCGGTGTCGGTTACCTCGACCTCGATTTCCTTGTCGTCGAGTTCGCCGTCGCGCAGCTTCTTGCGGAAGGAATCGCGCGTCGCCGGGCTCGCCGTCTTGCCGACCAAGGCTTCCAGAACGCGCTCCTCGGCATTGATGTGGGCGCGCGCCTTGACGTCTTCGCGCATCTTTTCGCGGACGAGGCCGATCGCGACCTCTACGAGATCGCGGATGATCTGCTCGACGTCGCGGCCGACATAGCCGACCTCGGTAAACTTGGTTGCCTCGACCTTGATGAAGGGCGCGCCGGCGAGGCGGGCGAGGCGGCGCGAAATCTCGGTCTTACCAACGCCGGTGGGTCCGATCATCAGGATGTTCTTCGGCATCACTTCCTCGCGCATCGCGCCGTCGAGCTGCTGGCGACGCCAGCGGTTGCGGAGCGCAATAGCGACGGCGCGCTTGGCGTCGTTCTGGCCGATGATGTGCCGGTCGAGTTCTGAAACAATTTCGCGGGGGGAGAAGGTGTCCATGAAGAATACTCTTTAAACAGAAGGTGCCGCTTATGTATGGGGCGGAAGCCTGCGTACAAGAGCAACCGGCAACAGCGTCAGCAGCGCGCGCCGCAGCACGTGCCAGCCGGCGCTTAGCAGCAGGACAAGAGCGCCCAGGACCAGGAGCGTGAGCGGAACCCGGCCGCTGGTCAGCCCGGCATTCGACACGAGCGTGCCGAAGGCGATACCGGCATAGGACAGGCCGGCGACCAGAATGGCGCGGCGGTCGACGATCAGTGCGACCAGTGCAAGACCGCAGAAGACGGCTAGAACGCTGAGCGCGGACGCGGTGTCGAGATTGCCGGCGCCGACGAAACCGCTGACCAGCGGGTGGACGATCAGCGGTGCGGCCAGCATGTGCAGCCAGAAGGCAATGTCGGTACGGCGCGTCCGCCTGGCCGGATCGCTGAGGTCGAAACGCATCGCAAGGGCGAACACGAAGAGGCCGCAGACGAAGACCAGCGAGACTGTTGCCTGCCTGGCGAGGTCGGGGGCCAGCATGACGAAGAGGGCAATGATCGAGGCGACCAGCGCCGCGGCACCCGCGGCGATGGTGATGGGCACGCCGAAACGCCGATAGTGGAGCGCGGTGGCCGCAGCGGTTATCAGCCCGGCGAAAAAGGCCGGCCAGCCCCAGACGTTGGGGTTGAAGAAGAAAAACCGGGTCCTGGGCTCGGCGACGGCCAGGAACACGGAAGCGGCGAAGACCAGCAGCAGAACGATGCTGGGCAGTGCCATGCGCCGCTTGCGCGTGAGATATTCGGCGAGCAGCCAACTCGCAACCGCGGTTATGGCACCGGCGGCGATGCTTCCGCCGAAATCGCTGGTGAAGTAGGCGAGGGCGCCGAGAAACAGCGCCAACCCTATGGTGACGAAGATGTCGCTGAAACCGCTGATGAAGCGGAACTGCTCGCTGTCTGCCGGTCCGGATGGCTGAGAGCGGGTGGACTCCAGTTCAAGCGCGTGCAGCGCATCTACCTGGTCCGCAGTCAGGACGCCACCTGCGACGGCCCTGGCCAGCGTGCCTTCGGAGACGGGCCCGCGTTTGGTCACAGTCCGCCCTGCCAGGCTTTCACGGCATCGACCGGATAGAGGAGCATCAGGACATTGAGAGTAAGATTGTCGCGGATCAGCCAGCCGACGAACAACTCGAAGACGATGGCGAGCACGATTGTCAGCCAGACCGGAAGCCGCGCCGCCAGGACGAAGCCGACGATCATAAACAGCGTATCGGACACCGAGTTGATGATGCTGTCGCCGAAATAGTCGAGCGAGATCGTCGCTTCGCGGTAGCGGTTGATGATGATCGGGCTGTTTTCGAGAATTTCCCAGGCGGCTTCGAGCAGCAGGGCAAAGGACAGCCGGGTCCAGGGGGTCGAACCGCGCAGCAGGGCCCAGAACAGGAAGTAGAACAGGAAGCCGTGGATGACGTGGGAGAACGTGTACCAGTCGGCGATGTGCTGGGAGTTCTCCGAACTGACCACCACGCCGTGCCACAGCTTCACGTAACCGCATTTGCAGATCCAGATGCGGCCCATCAGGTGCAGGATGGCGGCCTGGGCCGCAACCAGCAGCAAGGCGATGCCGAGGCCGGTCTTCCATTCGAAGCCCCAGGCGGTCGGCTCGCCATGGCGATAAGTATGAGTCACGTGCCCCTCCACGATGCGAATCACCGGATCGGCTGACAGAAGCACATTTGCGAGGAATTTGGAGCAGGCTTGGCGGTGGAGCCTATTCGGCGTCCGCGTCGCGCGCCATCATCAAGGCCGGTCCGTAGACGGTGGTGCGCTCGTCGAAGGCCTTGAAGCCAGCCTTCTCATAGGCGCGGATGGCGCGCTTGTTGGCCGGGTCGGGATCGATGACGATGCGCGGACAGCCTTCCTCGAACAGAATCTCGGCGAAGGCACGCAGCAGGCGCGACCCATGCCCGACGCCGACCAGTTCCGGCACGCCGATCGAAACGTCGATGCCGAGCGTGCCGAAGGGCTGGTCCTGATAGGGATGGTCGTCCTCGAGATGCGGATCGTAGCTCTGGACGTAGCCGATCGGCTTGCCGTCGAGTTCGACGATGAGCGGTTCGGTGGAGTCGCTGTCCATCGCCTCGACGATCTCGGCCAGCGCCGCCTCCGGCCCTTCGCTCCACCATTCGGCGACATGAGGCTCGGCCAGCCAGCGGCCGAGCATCGGCAGGTCGGCCTCGGTGACCGCCCGGAAGTCGTACTGGAAATCAGCCTTTCGCGGCATCGATGGTTTCGATGACGAAGCTGGAATTGGTATAGACGCAGATTTCCGCGGCGATCTTCATTGCCCGGCGGGCGATCTCCTCGGCGTCCATGTCGGTTTCCATCAGGGCGCGGGCGGCGGCAAGCGCATAATTGCCGCCCGAGCCGATCGCCATGACGCCATGTTCCGGCTCCAGCACGTCGCCGGTGCCGGTAAGCGCCAGCGAGACGTCCTTGTCGGCAACCAGCATCATCGCCTCGAGCCGGCGCAGATAGCGGTCGGTGCGCCAGTCCTTGGCGAGTTCGACGGCGGCGCGCGTCAGCTGGTCGGGATACTGCTCGAGCTTCGCCTCGAGGCGTTCGAGCAGGGTGAAGGCGTCGGCCGTGGCCCCGGCGAAGCCGGCGATCACGTTGCCCTTGCCGAGGCGGCGCACCTTCTTGGCGTTGCCCTTCATGATGGTCTGGCCAAGGCTCACCTGGCCGTCGCCGGCGATCACCACCTTGCCGCCCTTGCGGATGGTGACGATGGTTGTCGCGTGCATTGTCAGTTCGTTCGACATGTGTGCTCCGATGCGCGCGGCCCCAAAAGGCGATCCACGCGGTACGAGGAAGAGTTGCGCCCTATGTATGCACCCGCCCGGCGATTGCAAAGGGTGCCGGCAGGCCGGAAACCATGCGCCTGATCGCAACTGGCAATCGCCCGGCCATGCTGTTAGAAGGCTCACGTTTTCGAACCGCAGGACCGCCAGAATGAGCTCCCGTTCCGCCGAAATCAGCCGCAAGACCAAGGAGACCGAGATCGCCGTATCGATCGACGTCGACGGCACCGGTCGCGCCGACATGGCGACCGGGGTGGGCTTCTTCGACCACATGCTCGACCAGCTGTCGCGCCATTCGCTGATCGACATGACGGTGCACGCCAAGGGCGACCTGCACATCGACGACCACCACACAGTCGAGGATACCGGCATCGCGCTCGGCCAGGCGCTGTCACAGGCGCTCGGCGAGCGGCGCGGCATCATGCGCTATGCCTCGATTGACCTTGCGATGGACGAGACTCTGACGCGCGCCGCCATCGACGTATCGGGGCGGCCCTTCCTGGTCTGGGACGTGAAGTTTTCGGCGCCCAAGATCGGCACGTTCGATACGGAGCTGGTGCGTGAATTCTTCCATGCGCTGGCGCAGAATGCCGGCGTGACCCTGCATGTCACCAATCACTACGGCGCCAATAACCACCACATCGCCGAGACCTGCTTCAAGGCGGTGGCGCGGGTGCTGCGCGCGGCAACCGAGCGCGATCCGCGCCAGCCGGACGCGGTGCCTTCCACCAAGGGCAGTCTGAAGGGCTAGCAATGGCCGTTTATGTCGTCATGGAGCCGCCGGGGGCAGAAGGCAGCGAAGCAAAAACGCGCGCCGTGCTGGTGCGCGACGCATTCTCCGTGATCGCCTTCCTGCTGCCGCCGCTCTGGCTGCTGTGGCACAGGCTGTGGATCGAGGCGGCGCTGGCACTTTCCGCCAGCCTGCTTGTGACTGCGCTTGGCGAAATCGCCGGCTTTGGCCTCGCCGGCGGTGCGCTGTCGCTGCTGGTTTCGATCTATGTCGGGCTGGAGGGCGCGGCCTTGCGGGTCGCCGCGCTGAGCCGCCGCGGCTGGCGTCAGTGGGGCGTCATCGAGGCAGCCAGCCGCGACGAGGCCGAGATCCGCTACCTTGCCGGTGCGACGCCCGAGCACGCCGTGCGGGAAACGGTCGTCCCGGCACTCCAGCCGCAGCTCAGGCAGCCCGTCGCCTCCGGCCCGGCGCTCGGCCTGTTCAGCTACCCCGGAAAGACCTGACATGCGGGTTGCCATCATCGACTACGGTTCGGGCAATCTGCGCTCGGCGACCAAGGCCTTCGAGCGCGCCGCGCGCGAGGCCGGCATTGCCGCCGACATCGAGCTCACCGCCGACGCCGAACGGGTGCGCGGCGCCGACCGCATCGTGCT